>JAKSRY010000009.1 GCA_024403415.1 Lachnospiraceae bacterium | reverse complement strand
ACCATCATCACCATGATGAGGACGAGCATGAACACCATCATCACCATGATGAGGACGAGCATGAGCACCATCATCACCATGATGAGGACGAGCATGAACACCATCATCACCATGACGAAGATGAGCATGAGCACCATCATCATGATCATGGACCGGATTGCACATGTGGATGTCATGACCATGACCATCATCACCATCATGCAGATGAAATATTTACAAGCTGGGGCTTAGAGACTGCAGATGCTTATTCAAAGAGTGAAATTGAAAATATTCTTAATGCATTAGGTAATGAAGAGGAATATGGAATTGTTCTCAGAGCGAAGGGAATGGTTCCTGATGTAGATGGCGGTTGGATTCATTTTGATTTCGTGCCAGAAGAAATCAATGTCAGAAGCGGAAAGAGTTCTGTTACAGGTAAGTTCTGTGTTATTGGATCAAATATTAATGAAGAAAAGCTTGAAGCATTGTTTCACAAATAAAGATTTTGGAGGTATATCTTGAAACCGGTATTTATTATTAACGGATTCCTGGAAAGCGGAAAGACGGAATTTATTAATTACACACTTGCACAGCCATATTTTAAGACTAAGGGAAGAACCCTTCTTATTGTATGTGAAGAGGGTGAAAACGAATATGATACCAATCTTCTGAAGGCTACAAATACAGATATGGTTGTAATTGAAGAACTGGAAGACTTTTCGGCATCTAAATTAGTTGAACTTGATAAGGCATATAAGCCTGAAAGACTAATTATTGAATGGAACGGAATGTGGGATTTTCGTAAATGTAAAATGCCGTTTCACTTTTCAGTCGAGCAGCAGATTACTGTTGTAGACGGATCTTCATTTAATACATATTTTAGCAATATGAGATCTTTATTTGCTGAGATGATTAAGAAGTCTGAAATGATTATCTTTAACAGATGTGATTCTGTTATTGACGAGTTGCCTGTATTTAAGAGAAATATTAAGGCACTTAACAAGAATGCAGATGTTATTTTTGAAGGCTCTCAGGGAGAAATTACCACAATATTTGAAGAAGATCTTCCATTTGACCTCAATGCACCGGTAATAGAACTTGATAATCAGGGATATGGAATCTGGTATATTGACAGCCTTGATAATTGTGAAAGATATATAGGAAAGACAATAAGTTTCACAGCTATTGTTGCCAGACCACCGGAATTTCCTAAAGGATATTTCCTCCCTGGAAGAATGGCAATGACCTGCTGTGCAGATGATATGGCATTCATCGGATTTGCATGTGAATGGGCAGGGGCAGCAGGACTTAAAGAGCGTCAGTGGGTTAAGGTTACTGCCAAGGTTGCCAAAGAATATTTTGAAGACTATAAAGGTGAGGGTCCCGTTCTTAAAGCAATAAGTGTTGAACCGACTTCAAAACCTAAAGAAGAGGTTATAAGCTTTAATTAGTGAGTAACTAATGGTTGAAAAACCAATCAACGTGTAAGAGGTTATATATTTAGAAGTATGAATGATAAAATTAAAAAAATTACAAAACTGATGGTAAAGATAGGCTGGGGGATAGTATTTCTAGGCCTATTTTTGACGGAATTTATCATAATTGGCGGTAAGCATGACAGAGTCAAATTAAACCTTGATAATTATTTATATAATGATTCTGGGTGGACAGTAAATGGAGAACCAATATTTCAGGACTCAATAACGAAATTTGGTGATACAAATAAGCCTATTGAAATAGAAGGAACATTGCCGACGTATATTGCTGATGATTATGCAGTTATGCTGTTTTCTGAATATAGCATGATAGAGGCTTATGTTGATGATGAACTGATTTATGAGTATGGAAAAATTAAAGCTCTTCCAATGGGAAATATGGTTGGAAATGTCAGAGTTCTAATCCCGGTTGATACCGGTATGGCAGGGAAAAGAATGGATATAAGAATGACACCATATTATGGAAGATATCTTGTGTTATCAGCACCGATGGTCTCGTCTGTTTCATCACTGCACTCTACAATACTGGTTGATAATATACATAAAATAATCATTCTTGTTCTTCTTGGTGTTATTGCAATAATGAGTATGCTTTTGTATATCATGAGAAGAAAGAATAGTAAAGACAGTAAGTCGATATTGAATTTAGCTGCAATGACAGCGCTTGTAGGTGTCTGGATTTTCTGTAGCTCTGACCTGCCGCAGTTTTTTACTGATGGTTCTGAAGGTATAGCTTTTGCTTCATTTATGGCAATAGCGCTTGTGGGTATACCATTCACTGCTTTTTGGGCTGGTGTACTTGAAAAGAAGCACAGAGTATTGGACATAATGTGGCTTACAGGCTGGATTCTTCCGGTTATCAATATTCTCTGTTTTGTATCAAATATAGCTGACCCTATTACTCTCAGACCATTAAGCTATTTGTATTTACTGGCTATTTGCGTTATGGCATTTATTTTTTCAAAGCAGGAATGGAATAATTCCGGAGAAGCAAAGGCACTTACAATAACGGTTATAATATTGTTTGCAGTAACTGTTCTTGGACTTTCATTATTCTTTATAGTCCCTTCTCAGAGGGCTCATGCAGTCGAAGTAATGGGGTCAGGCTGCGTAATTACATTCATAACGTTTCTATGTATTATGATTAGAAGAAGATTAAGGCTTCTTGAAGAAGAAAAATATATTTCTACATATAAAACACTGGCTTATGTTGATGCAGTTACACGTCTTGAAAATCGTGTGAGCTTCGAAAAAGAGTTTGACAGTATGAAGGAGAATAACATTGTCGGAAGTACGGTTACACTCTTTATATTTGATATAGATCATTTGCAGATAATAAATGATGAAAAAGGTACACAGACCGGTGATATGCTGTTAATTGGCCTGGCTGACTGTATTCATAAAACATTTGCTAATTCAGGTAAATGCTTCAGAATTGGCGGCGATGAGTTTGCGGTTATTCTTATAGACAGAGAAGACCAGGAAAAGGGCTTTATTAAGGATTATGAAAGATATATAGAGATATATAATGATAATCATACCAATACTATTAATGCTTCCTACGGCTATGAAATCAGAAAGTGGAGTGATGATGAAAACTTCTACAGAGATCTGTTCAGAGATGCGAACCTTAAGATGTTTAATATGAAGATGGAGCATGACCTTGGCAGTATGAAATAATAATGTTTGACTGTTGTTTAGAACAGCGGATTCTGTTTCTATAACTCATAAATAAAACGGGTGTATTCATTGCGAATACACCCGTTGTGTTTCTAATCGATCTGAACAGATTACTTAATTGTAATCTTTGTGATATGAGGGTTAGCACCATTGTACCAGTAAAGGAAACCTTCAAGATCAACGGTATCACCAATCTGAAGTGTCTTAGCTGTCTGATATACATCAGTTGTAGGATCACAGAGATATCTCTGGATAAGAACTGTATATGTCTGACCATTTGCTGAAATGTTGAAGTACAAGTCAGAACCTTCTTCGCCGGAACCATCCCAGTTGTAAAGGAAAGGAGCTTCATTACCATCAGCATCTGTAGAAGCTTCAATTGTTACACCCTTGAATGAAACGAATTCATTCTGATGCTTATCAAGCTCAGCAGTACCGAGCATTGATGTTACATCAAGTGCTTCAGCTACATAATTTCCGTCTTCGATTTCGAATGTTGCAGGATTAAGTTCGTCCTGAGCAGCGATTTCAACTTCGCCTTCCCATTCTGTCTTCATACCGGTAACCTTAATCTTTGTACCGGGAACGAGCTTCTTGGCATCTTCTTCTGAACAGCTGATATCATATAAGAAGTATGCGCCATCCTTGTCCTGAGAGTAGATAGTAATCTTTCCATCCCACCATGATCTTGTAGCCTGTACATATGTTTCAACAACAACCTGTGAATCTGTAGGAGCAGCCACATATTCAGCATATGTCATAACTCCTTCGCCCTTTGTATCTTCACCACATGCTGTAAGAGTACATGCGCAAAGAATTAATGAGAGCACTAAAGCAATCGCTTTCTTCATAATTTTCTCCTCCAATTATGTGAAAAATTTAACATTAAAGATATTATATACAAAAGAATACTAAAATCAATAATTAATAATACATAGATTTTCAATTATTTGACTAACTTTATTGCACTTTGCACAAAAAATAAAGGGCTGATACAGCCCTTTAATGTTTTATTTCTGTTTCTTTTCTTTAAGCTTTGATAGAATGAAAATTGCGATTAATCCACACCATACAACAATGAGTATTGTAATCAAAGTAACGGATGTTGAAGGTAATTCGCCCAGTTCTTTCTTCTCCTGAGTGTTGGTATTAAGCTGGTCTAATTTATGAAGACTTTCTATATCTTTGTATGCGTTTGAAAGAAAAGAATCATCAACAGTAATACCGCGTCTTGCAGATTTTGTGACATACTCGATAAGTGTACCTGCAGCGTCACGCAAGGAAGCAGATCCATTGAAAACCGGAGTGACAAACGTGTTATCAGTGTTCTCAAGGAGAAGTCTTGTTGCTTCCATTTTTACTTCATAATGAACTTTATCATCAGTTCCGGAAAGACTTAAATACTCATCATACTCAGAAGACTTGCGGGCCTTAAGAGTGACAGGCGTGTAGCCTTCGGTTTGCGAATATCCAATCTGAATGTCATTTGTCAGGAGATACTGAGTGAATAACCATGAAGCCAGAACCTCCTGAGGATCTTCTTTGTTAAATATGCAGACGGATGGACCCTGGGATATCATCTTAAGGTTATTCGGATCAACCTGGGGAATAGGACGGACTACGGTATTGAAATCAATAATGTCTTCAGCACTGATATCACTGTTTGGAGCCTTGCTTCCCATCCAAGTGGCACCCGCGGTAGAGTCGATGGCAAAAACAGACTGGCCTGCGTTGAGGAAATTTGCAGGGTAGCTGCTTATTTTAAATGTTGAAAAAGCTCCGCTTGCAGCATGTATGCTGACTTCTTTAAGAAAATCACTTGTAGTATCATTAAAAATCTCTATCTTTCCGTCAGAGGTCGAATATCCACCGTTTGCCTGTTTAAGATAGGAAATCATCATATTATCTGTTGATTTATAAATAAATGGAATCATAACCTTTTGATTATTCAGGAGATAGTTTCCATCATTATTCTTGGCCATAGCCTTTTCACTTACTTCAAAAATGAAATCCCATGTGACCACTTCAGGGATTTCATAGCCAAGAGCATTAACGAAATCTTCATTAATGTACAGGGCTTCTGTAGAACGCATGTAAGGAAGCGCGTAATAGTGATCACGTATACGACACTCATTTAAATATTCAGGAACAATTTCATCTATTGTTGGTGCATCAAATTTGATATCGGAACCCGCCAGGCCATATTTGGGGTCCAGCATTATTTCATCAAGAGGAGCCACTATATTTACCCCGGTCATATAAGTTGCTATGTGATCCGGGTATGTAATACATACATTGGGAGTGGTTTTGGTTGAAATGTTGGTTATTACATCGTTGTAAATTCGCCCATAATCCGTATAAAGTCTCATATTGACCTTGATATTGGGATAGAGGGCTTCGAAGTCCGCGATGGCCTTTTTATATACATTGGTCTGTGCTTTATTTGTATCATTCTTAGCCCAGAAGGTTATTTCATAATTCTTACCGGTATCAAATTCTTCAGGCACTTCAAATTGAGGAAGACCGGCAGAACCATGGCATCCACTAAGAGTTAAAAGTGAGCATACTAAAATGCATATAAATAAAAGATATTTTTTCATCCTTTTGTACCTCCACGGGCAACTCCTTCCATAATTTTCTTACGGAAAATTAAGAACAGGACAATCAATGGCAAAGAAATAACAACTACAGCCGCCATCATTGCAGGTATATTTTCACGGCCAAAACCATTTTCACGTATCTCCTGAATTCCGTTTGAAACAAGATAGTATTTTTCATTATCGGTAATAAGTCTTGGCCAAACATATGAATTCCAGCATTCTATAACCTTAAGTATAATAATCGTGACCATGGTTGGACGACATATCGGCACAAGAACTTTTCTTAAATATCTAAGATCGCTTGTTCCGTCTATCTTTGCGGCAAGATACAGGTCATTAGGTACTTCTTCGAAGTTTTCCTTTAAGAGATAAATATAAAATACCGAAGTTACCGATGGGAGAATCAAACCAAGGAAAGTGTTTCTCAATGACAGATTAGTTATAGTAGTGAAATTAGTAATAATTACAAGCTCATTTGGAATCATCATCAGTGCAAGGAAAAGGGTGAAAAGTATATTTTTGCCTTTGAAATTCATTCTTGCAAACGCAAATGCAGCGAGGGTAATTACAAGAAGCATAAGAGCTGTTGTAATCACGGTAAAGATAAGTGTATTCAAAAGATAGCTTCCAAGATTTACAGTGGTGAAAGCGTCTGAATAGTTCTGAAGCGTTGGTGACAAAGTGAAAAAGCTTGGAACATATTCGGAGTTATATGTACTATAGCTCTTTACTGAGGTGAGTATCATCCAGTAGAAGGGGAACAGAACTATAATTCCCCATAAGCCAAGCAGAGTATAAACGACTATATTTTTAACCAGGCGTTTTCTTTTTAACTTTTTGTTAATCAATTCATAATCTAATTCGTTGTCCATAAGTCTATTCCTTATTAAATCAAATCAACGGCTGTAAGTGAGAATATATGCCATAATCCAGCGATGTTGCTATTTATAAAATACTTTATTTAACAACACTCTTTCGTGAAATCATAAGATTAATTACGGTTATTGTAAGTACTATCGCAAACAGGATAATAGCAGCTGCGGCAGCAAAAGACGGATAACCGCCATTATTTCCGTAAAGCATATCGTAAACATAGCCGACGATTGTATTCATGCCGGCAGCATTTAAGTCAGTACCAAAAAGAGCAACTTCATCAGAATAAGCCTTAAATGCACCAATAAATCCTGTGATAATAAGATAGGAAAGCATAGGAGAAATCATTGGAAGAGTAATTTTACGGAAAATTCTGAAACTACTGGTTCCATCTACCTTCGCAGCACTGTAATAAACTTTAGGAACAGATGCAAGGGCAGAGGTTAAAATAAGTACCTTAAAAGGCATAACAATCCATATGGTATACAGGCACATAACAAACATTTTGGCTGCATATGAGCCTTCGATAAAGTCCACAGGTCCCGCACCAAACATACTTAAAAACATATTTATCAGGCCATCTGAATATGCTGTCTTCTTGAAAAGAATCATGAAAACAAGACCTACAGCCAGTGTATTTGTTACATAAGGCAGAAAATATATGGTTTGAAACCATTCCTGTAATTTTTTTATTGAGCTTAAGCCAAGAGAAATAAGTAAAGCGAGCCCCGTTGAAATCGGAACCGTAATTATAACAATCAGGAAAGTGTTTTTGACTGCCTGCAAAAAGTAGGGATCTCGCAAAACATAAGAATAGTTATATCCTCCGACACCAAAACGAGTCTGGGATGCGGAATTATACCCTTCCTCAACTGAATATATAAATACATCAATTAATGGATAAATCATAAATATGCCAAGAAATAAAATAGCAGGCAAAAGATATATCCATGGCTTAACAGGTCTTAGTTTATTCATTTCTCAGTACCTCTATATCTATGCAGTCTTCGGTTTCCTTATCAAAGATATGAACCTTTGACTCTTTAAGATTAAAGCGAACTTCTTTATTTCCGAGACTGATGTTGGCATCCGAATTAATTATCGAACGAATAACACCGGAATCATTTATGCATGCATCATTTGTAGAAATGACACTCATGTCACGCCCCATAACCTCGAGACGGTTTAGATTGCACTTTAGACAACCTGAATCTGAAAGTATGAAGCCTTCGGGTCTGATGCCAACATATACCTTTCGGTCCGGTGTGTCCTTTAATTTGAATACCGAATCATTTCCAATGAATAACTCATTGTTTTTAATTTCGCCTTCAAAAACATTGATGGGAGGAGTGCCCAGGAACTTTGCCACAAAAAGATTGACAGGGTGATCATACACTTTTTGAGGTTCATCTATCTGATGAACAGCGCCATCCTTCATTACAACTATTAAATCAGAGATACTCATGGCTTCGTCCTGGTCATGAGTTACAAATATGGTTGTAACCTTGGTCTCCTGCTGTATTCTTTTGATTTCCTCACGAGTCTGCAATCTTAATCTTGCATCAAGGTTAGATAAAGGTTCGTCAAGAAGGAGAACCTTTGGAGTTTTGACAAGTGCTCTTGCGATTGCAACTCTCTGCTGCTGGCCGCCGGATAATTCTCCGGGTTTTCTATCCATCAATTCATCAATTTGAACAAGAGATGCCGCTTTCTTAACACGACTTGCCATTTCTTCCTTTGTAAGCTTCTGGTCCTTCTTCAGGTTTTCAAGAGGAAACTGAATATTCTTAAAAACAGTAAGGTGGGGATATAAGGCATAACTTTGAAATACAAGACCTACACCGCGATTCTCGGGCGGGATATTTGTTACATCCTCTTCACCAAAGAAAATCTGTCCTTTGGTTGGTGTCTCGAGTCCGGAGATAAGGTTTAGTGTTGTGGACTTTCCACATCCCGAAGGACCTAGGAGTCCAACAAGCTTCCCATCCGGAATTTCAAAATCGAAATTATCTACGGCAACCACATCGCCACCGGCTTTTTTGTTTCTGTTTGGAAAGATTTTAGTTAAATTTTTAAGGACTATTTTCATTTAAGCTTCTCCTTAGTGCGTAATAATCACTTTTGCTATACAAAATTAATTATATTGTCATTTTGATATTATTATTCTGATTTTCTATATATTTGTAATATAAAATTATATTAAAAATGTCCATCGAATATAATAGCACGATAACGGTACAAAATATAGTAATTAATCTAGCTTTGTCCACTTGTATATGTGTTTGAAAGCACATAGCTATTATGCTATATTTAAATGTAGTGTCGAAAGGATACTTTATAATTAATTTTCCTCATTTTGACACGAAAACAGGTTTATTGTTGACATTCCGGACGTGCAGATAAAAGACATGAGAAAACGGAAGTTAATGGAAAGGGGAAGAGTATGGACTCAACAATTTATATCATTATCGGAGCTGTTGTATTGCTGCTCATTATTATTTTTGCGGCAGGCTATGTTAAGGCATCTCCTGATAAGGCATTCATTATTTCAGGACTTAGAAAGAATCCTAAGGTTTTAATTGGTAAGGCAGGTGTTAAGATTCCTTTTCTTGAGAAAAAGGATGAACTTTCACTTCAGTTGATACCAATTGATGTAAAAACATCAAGTGCAGTTCCGACAGCAGATTATATCAATATCAATGTTGATGCTGCGGTTAACGTTAAGATTAGTGCAGAACCTGCAAAGCTGGCGCTTGCTTCACAGAACTTCCTTAATAAAAATACTCAGTATATTGCTCAGGTTGCAAGAGAAGTATTGGAAGGTAACATGCGTGAAATCGTAGGTCTTATGCATCTTGAGGAAATGGTTTCTGACAGACAGAAATTTGCAAACCTTGTAAGAGAAAACGCAGAGCCGGATCTTGCGGCCTGTGGACTTGATATTGTTTCATTCAACGTTCAGAACTTTATGGATAACAATAATGTTATTGATAACCTCGGTGTTGATAATGTTGTAAGAATTCAGAAGAATGCAGCTATTTCAAGAGCTGAATCTGAAAAAGAAATTAAGAAGGCTCAGGCACAGGCAGCAAAAGAAGCAAATGAAGCACAGGTTGAAGCTGATACAGCTATTGCCGAGAAGCAGAATGAGCTCTCTATCAAGAAGGCTGAACTTAAGAAGATTGCAGATATTAAGCAGGCAGAAGCTGATGCAGCTTATGAAATTCAGAAAGAAGAGCAGCGTCGTACAATCGAAATCACATCTGCAAATGCTAACATTGCTAAGCAGGAACGTGAAATCGAATTAAAGAAGAAAGAAGCTGAAGTTAAAGAGCAGGCTCTCGATGCTGAAGTTAAGAAAGCAGCAGAAGCTGAAAAATTCGCACGTTTACAGAAGGCTGATGCAGAACTTTATGAACGTCAGAAGAAAGCAGAAGCTGAAAGATATGAAAAGGAAAAGGCAGCAGATGCCAAGAAGCTTCAGGCCGAAGCAGACATGTATGCTAAGACTCAGGAAGCAGAAGGTATTCGTGCTGTAGGTGAAGCTGAAGCTAAGGCTATTGAAGCTAAGGGTATTGCAGAAGCTGAAGCAATGGAAAAGAAGGCTGAAGCTATGAAGAAGTATGGACAGGCTGCAATGATGGAAATGATTGTTGGAGTTCTTCCCGAGATGGCTAAGGCTGTTGCAGAGCCTATGAATTCTATTGACAAGATTACCATTATCGATTCAGGAAATGGTGAAACAGGAATCGGAACCATGAGTTCTTATGTTCCCGCTGCACTTGCAAAGACTATGGAAATGGTTAAGGAAACAACAGGATTGGATCTTGGAGAGATTATGAAGTCTAATACCTTTGCAGCCAAGACTACAAGAAATATCAACATCACAGGTCTTGAGAATGCAAAAGAAGATGTTAAGAAGGAAGTAGCTTCATCTGTAGTTACTGCAGTTAAGGATGAAGTTACTGATGATGCTGACAACTAAAATTATAAGGTCAATTTCATACATGTTTCTTAATGTGATTTGAAGTTGAAAGATTTAGTTTATCATTATCACAAAAGAGTATATCTTTGAAACGTACTTATTCCGGTGTCAGAAATAGATATTATATCTGACACCGGTTTTTTGAAATTGTTTATTGACATTCGCTGGTAAATTTGTTTGTTAAGTTAGGTTGTTTATCTTAGCCCATTAGCACGGGTGTTTACAGGCAGAAGGATATTTGATTATGAGCAGAAGGCTGTTTTGTGAAATATCTCCTTTAACGTATAAAATCTCTGTATGTAAATGCAGAGCATTACGAAAAATGAAGGATTTTTTCAAAAGCATTAATCCAACTAAAAGGGGACGCATCAAACTGGCAAAAACAAAAGAAAAAGGCACTCTCCCAATAGTGATATATCGTCATAAATCACTTATAAGACGAAAACTTGGAAATGTAAGAATGGATCTTCAGGAAAATAAAGCGGTTAATCTTTCTATTGCAGCTCCAAAGGTTACGAATGTTCTTATCAGACCGGGAGAAACATTTTCATTCTGGAATCTTGTTGGGAAGCCTTCTGAAAAGAAGGGGTATCTTAACGGACTTACGATAGCAAATGGTGATACAAGAGAAGGATTGGGGGGAGGAATGTGCCAGTTTACTAATCTTATTCACTGGATGGTTCTGCATACTCCATTGGTGATTGTGGAACACCATCATCATGATGGTCTTGATTTGTTTCCGGATTTTAACAGGCAGATTCCTTTTGGAACAGGGACATCCATCGTATACAATTACCTCGATTACAGATTCCGAAATGTGACTGACAATACTTATCAGCTCATTACGTATGTCACAGATGAATATCTTTGTGGAGAACTCAGAGCCATGAAGCAGCAGGCTAATACATATCACATTTCATCTGAAAATGAACATTTTGTTAGGGAAAACGGTGTAGTGTTCAGAGAGGGTGAAGTCTATCGCAGTGTTATTGATGTTCGTACGGGAAATGTGATTGAAAAGACAAAAATAAGAAGTAATCATGCAAAGGTTATGTATGACACATCAAATCTTAAAATTGAAGATAAGGTATAGAAAAATTTATTGATTATATATAAGAAAACATATATTATAGATATAACTGAATATGGCTATAACCGTTGAAGAAGAGTAGTAGGTCATAACATTTATATTTGAGAGAGCTGATGATGGTGAGATGTCAGTATATGAAATATGATTGAATGGACTTCTGAGGGCGAACAGAAAGCACATTTGTGTTAGTATGAGAGACGGAGTTGAAACTTCGATAAAAAATTCGACATATGTAAGTATGTACTAAGTGGGTGAAATTCACCAAGCCGGGTGGCACCGCAGGAAGATTATATCCTGTCCCAGCATTTGCGGGGGCAGGTTTTTGTGTTTAAATAGATCGTTCCCCCTGAACACTTGTAACTGGTAGCTATTAAAGAAAAGGAGGAAATGCTATGTACAAGGACATATTAGCCAAGTTGACACAAAAGGAAAACTTAACCAAAGAAGATGTCTATGATATTATCAATGACATCAACGAGGACAAGCTTACTGAGGGCCAGATTTCAGGTTTCCTGGTAGCACTTTTAATGAAGGGTACAACCCTTGAAGAAACAGCGCATATTGCTAATGCAATGCGTTCGGTATGCGTGCCGCTTAAACCAAATGTAACAGCAGAAATGATGGATACATGTGGAACCGGTGGTGGTCTCAGCACATATAACATTTCAACAGCAACAGCTATCATTGCGGCAGCAGCAGGTATTCCTATTGCTAAGCATGGAAGCCGTTCCATTTCTTCTCTTTCAGGCAGTGCAGATGTACTTGAGGCACTTGGTGTTAACATCAATCTTACACCGGCGCAGGCGGAGGAGTTAATCGAAAAGATAAATATTGCCTTCATCTATGCACCATTATTCCACCCTGTTATGTGTAAGGTATTACCACCTGAATCAGCACTTGGAATTAAGACAATTTTTTATACAATTATTGGTCCGCTTATCAATCCTGCATTTGCACCTCGTCATTTGCTGGGTGTTTATAAAGAGGAGCTGCTTGATCAGGTTCCGCAGGTGGCAAAAGAGGTTGGATACACAAGAGCGATGTTTGTTCACGGATTGGATGGATTGGATGAGATTTCCCTTCTTGGAGCAACAAAGATTGTTGAACTTAAAGACGGAGAGTTCAAGACATATGAAATTACCCCTGAACAGTTCGGAATGAAGAGATGTACGCTTGAAGATATCAAGACAGGAACACCAGATGTTAATGCTGCAACAATCAGAGGTATTTTTGAGGGTAAGGTTGACGGACCAAGAAAGGATGCTGTTGTTCTTAATGCTGCAGGAGCTCTTGTTGTTGGTGATAAAGCTACTGATTTTGCAGATGGTGTTGCAAAGGTTAGAGAGATAATCGATAGTGGTGCTGCACTCAAGAAGTTAAATGAGTTGATTGAACTTTCGAATAAGTTTAATTCATAATCAGGATAAATATATACTTTCGAAAACAAATTTCGATACGATGAGTAATAATGGGAGTTGATGCGATGAATTTTCTAAACGCGCTTATTGAAGCTAAGAATAGAAAACAAAATATTGTTATTCCGGATATAAAATGCTTTTCTCCAAAAGAAGGAGATTTGCTGGCAGGAAGAAATCCGGTAGATTACGCAAAGACTCTGGTTAGTGCCGGGGCACCGGTTCTTTCGGTAGTAACCGAAGAAAAAGAATTTGGTGGTTCCCTTAAAATTTTAAAAGATATAGCAGATGCTGTAGATGTGCCTATTCTCCGAAAGGATTTTATTCATACAAAAGAGGATTTAATTGAAACGAAGGAATATGGTGCATCTGCAATACTGCTTATGTGTTCATGCCTTGAAAAGGATGAACTTAAATATTTATACGAAGAGGCTCTGAAAATTGGACTTGATCCTTTTGTTGAAACGCATGTTAAAGAGGACTTTGATATTGTTAATGAACTTGGAGCTAAACTTGTTGGAATTAACAATCGTGATATTACTGTTCTTGAGAGGGATAATGGTGATGTAAATAATACCCTGTCACTTGCAAAGTATGTTCCCCAAGATTCATTTTTAGTGACTGAAAGTTCGATTAAGAACCCTGATGAAGTCAGGGCCGCTATTGCTGCAGGTGCGGATGCTGCCTTGGTTGGAACTGCAATTCTGAAAGCGGAATATACCGAAAATTTTTATAAGATGATGTGCAGAAAAATAAGTCTTAAAGTGTGTGGACTTATGAATGCAGAGGATATTGATACATGCGTTAAGCTTGGTGTGGAACAGATAGGAATGGTAGTTGATTATCCATTGCCTGTCCAATGGAATATGGAAGTGAGCCGGGCAAAGGAATTAAGAAAACATATTCCGGAAGGTTATAAAGCCTGCATAGTAGTAGGTGGAAGTAAAGAGAAAATATATTCAATTGTAAATGAAGTTAAGCCTGACAAGGTTCAGCTTCATTATAATGAAAATATTGATGATACGAAGGAACTGGCTTCGGAACTTAAGAAAACAGATATTGAAACAACAAAATCACTGCCGGCAAAGGAAGAAAAACTTGTTGAGCAGTTTGGAACTGCAAATATTCCTGAAGTCATTAATATGCTTAATGACAGTCAGGTTACAGAAATACTTATAGATCCAAGGCATGGAAGCAAGGTAACAAGCAGTAATCTGTCGCTTGATACTGAGCTTGCAAAAGAGGTGATTGGCCTGTCGTCCAAACCGGTTGTTATTGCCGGTGGAATAAAGGCTGAAAATCTTGAGGACATACTCAATGAGGTCCCATGTGAAAAGATAGATGTTATGAATGGAACGGAGGATGCCCCCGGAAAGAAAAATAAGAATAAAATTCAAAAAATAATAGAGATTCTTGATGAAAGAAACTGTTAGGTGACAAAATGCTGAAATATATTGATTTTTCAAAAGAAGTAAAAGAAGCACTTGATAATAAAAAAGCTGTTGTTGCTATCGAAACGGCCGGTACTTTTGAGGGCTTTGGCTATCCTGATAATATGAAGCTTGCCAATGACGTAAGTACTGCTATAAGAAACATAGGAGCGGTGCCTGCCTACATTGGGATAATAGATGGGCGTGTTAAGGTTGGTCTTGAGAATGAGGAGATGGAACGTCTGGCAAAACCCAAGGAGATGCTTATTAAAGCGTCAAGACGTGATATTCCGATGCTTATTGCAAAAAAGATGGACGCGCTTACAGCTGTTGCGTCAACGATGATGATTGCCGGAATAACCGGAATTAAGGTTGTGACAGGTGGAGGCATAGGCGGAGTACACAGAGGGGCTGAAACAAGCTTTGACATATCTGCAGATTTAAATGAATTTACAAAGAGCAATGTGGTAGTAGTTTGTTCAGGAGCAAAATCAATTCTTGATCTGAATCTTACAATGGAGTATCTTGAAACGCATGCAGTCAGCATTGCAGGTTACAGAACCAGAGAACTGCCTGCTTATATGGCGGTTCATAGTGGAATAAAACTGGAATATTCGTTTGATACTCCGTCAGAAGTTGCAGAGTATATGAAGATAAAGCAAAGCCTTGGTGTTAATGATGGATTATTGCTGGTTAATCCTATCGAGGAAGAATATTCGGTAGATTCAGATAAAATGAATTCGGCAATAGAACTTGCAGTCCAAAAGGCAGCCGAGGACGGCATAAAAGGTAAGCGTATTACCAAATATATTTTAGATATTATACATGACGAATTAGGTGGGGATTCATCTGAAGCAAGTATTCATCTGAATCTTGGGAATGCTGTTCTGGCAGCTGAAATAGCATGTGAGATTTATGACAAGAGTGTCATGTGAGTGCTGGGCATATATATTTATATATGACATGCAATAGTAAATAATCAGAAACAAACTTAAAATGAAGAGATATAATAGAATACGAAGGTATTTCAAAAATATGGTGGGGAACTAAGAAATGATTAATTATCATGAAACAATATGGGAAGACGGTGAATACAGTTATGAGGCAGCCTATGGTTTTGTGCCTAATATATACACATATCTGCATGAGGATGATGTAATAAGGCCTTGTCTTTTACTCATTCCCGGAGGCGGATACTGCATGGTATGTAATGTGGAAGGTGAACCGGTAGCAGACGTCTTTAATGAAATCGGAATGAATGTAATTGTTCTTACCTATACTACAGATATTACTATGTCGATACCACTTAAAATGCAGCCGCTTATGGATGCATCAAGAGCAATAAGATACATACGAAAGAACGCCGACAGATTTAGAATTGATCCCGATAAAATAACCGTTATGGGATTTTCTGCAGGCGGTCATTTAAGTGCATCACTGAGTGTTCACTATGATGATGTTCATGACATTAATCCTGAGTATGACAAATATTCAAACAGACCCAACGGAACCATTCTTGGTTATCCGGTTATTACATCCGGTGAAGAAACTCATCAGGGTTCAATAATTTCTTTGATTGGTAATAATCCAAGTAAGGAAGAACTTGAATATTTTTCACTTGAAAAGCAGGTGACACCGAACACCCCACCGTGTTTTTGCTGGCAGACGGTTGAAGATGATCTTGTGCCGATAGAAAACAGCATGTTATATACGGAAGCGCTCCAAAAGAATGGTGTGCCACATGCCTTCTATGCATTTCCACACGGAAGACACGGTTTATCTGTTTCCACAGACAGAGTTAAAAACAATGATTTTGGTGAACCTTATACCTTTGAACAGCTTGATCTTGTTAAAGCGCATATACTCAATGATACCCTGATAAAGGTTTCAGATATGCGAAAGCAGGAACTTAAGGAACAGTTCTTCCCTGATGAAGAGCCTGAACCTATGATGCCGAATCCGGACGATTTCTTTGATGATGTTGCCATGTGGCCGACACTTGCAAAGGAATGGCTTAAGGGCATGAATTTATTATAGATATGATCATCCGTGCGTTGAGCGTGTGGCCTGCCACATTACCCACGACTCTTTTTTCTATAGCGTAGGCTTTGCGGAGCATTCGTCGGGTAGCGGATGATATTAATAGATAATCAATGAATGGTTAGTTATGCATGATGCATATGGATAGTACCGGCTACTATTTGTGGCGGAATAGATATTGGGCATATCATAGTTATTGAAGGGGGTTGAGTTTTGAGATGAGTAATAATATCGGAGGAGTATCGTTGGACGATATTATGAAAGCAGCAGGCATACATGATGATACTGTTTTACAAAATGAGGATATGCAACAAAACTATCAGTATTATCAGACTGAACAATATTATGATCAGCAGCAATTTAATGCAGAATATTTTGAGCAGCAAAATGCAGGAGAGCAATCCGAGATATTTCTGAATAATACAGAGGATTGGAATTATGCCTGGTCTCCATCAGACTATCAAATGGCTCCTGTTATGCTTAACCAAGAAACATTTACCGAGAATGCAGCATACTATAGTTGTGCAAATAATAAAAAGGGAAAAACAACTAGTAAAAAAGTTGTGATAGTTCTTTTAATCGTCAGCCTAATACTAATATCAGGTGTGGGAGCTTGGTTTTTTGTCAATATGGAGGAGCAACCTGTACTCGAAAGTGATGTGGATTTGGCAAATCATGAGGAAACATATCCTGTGGATTTTGAGAACATTCAAAAAACAGTTGAAAATACCACTGAAGTATACGGCTCAAATACACAAAATGAGAAAGACAGGGATAGCAGTATGGAGCAAGCACCTGAAAATGTTAATGAAATAGAAGCAGATGATAGTGTGCCTGTATTTTATAACGAAGGAGAAAACGGTGTTTATACTGGATACATTATGGAAGGTGGAACAAGGCAATTTATTTGGTTTAATGATGCCGAGAGAGTTTTTGCAGGAACAGCAAGAGAAAAGGAGCTGGGGTTAATGGTAGATTGTGATTATGAAATATATGATCCCAATCCTGACTTTGTGGCCTATAACTTTAGTTCGGCATGTCAATATTCTTTACTTAGATGGAATTCAGATGGTACAGCATATGATGAAAACGTCGACCAAAATGTGTTTTTTAACAATGTGGACGAGTGGACGTTTGTTGAAGTTGAAATGATGGATGGAAAAGTAATTAGAGTAAGTGAATTGTATTCACCACAATAGTCATTGATCTTTGGCGCTTTAAGGACATTGGGTGTACTGAAATGAAGAATTATAAAGTTATAATCTTAGTTATAGTGTTAGTATTTTCATTTACCATATCTGCGTGTGGCTCATATTTTGTTTCTGATAAGCTGGCTGAAGGAGTAACCTCTTACTATAATACAGACAGCAATGTGGAATACGATAGTAATGCTGTTATTGCAACAGAAAAAAATATAGTCGTATTGAATGATAGGGATATATTACACAATTTTTTTGTTGATAAATATAAAGGCAAACATGCCACAGAGATATATAAAGATATAACTCATGATTCAAGAGAGGATTTAATTGTAGTCGGTGCTGACAAGGATGATTATGGCACCAATTCAGTATATTTGCATATCTATACCAATATGGATGGTAATGTACAACTTGTATATGATGCCGGTCCAATCTGGGAAGCACATTCGGATGGATATTCTCACTATTATTTAATCGAAGAAGATAAACAGTGCTATCTGGCCGTATATACTGAAGGAGTATGGCAGGGATTAGGCGGCGCCGGTTATGAAATTTTTTATCTGGATGGAAGTACACCGGAATATATCGAACAGGAATTCTATAATACTAATGATAACCTGGATGGAGAAGCATTGGTACAGGAGATGAGTAAGGCCTGGGATATATGGCAGGAGTATTACACGGAGTATGAAAACATTATTAGGAATGGATTCATGCTTATGACGGATTTTGATGGTGTTCTTGGAGCATGTAATAAATCCGCAATAGAATTTTTGGGAACTACTCCTCTGGTAGAAGATACTTCTGGCGCGAAGATTAGTGATAAAAATTATGGAAACTCACATGATAATGCAACAGAAAGAGGTATGATTTATATATCCAATACCAGAAATTATAATAAATATTTTGATGGTAACGAATGGGGAGAGTTTAATAGTAGCGAATACACAGATGTTGGGTGTGCGATATCATGTAAAACAATACTTCTTGCGTACTTAAATGCAAAAAATCCCAAGACAGGGGACAGATACTATGTTAGAGACCTGATAGCTGCTAATGGAAAAGATCTGGTTTCGCATGATGGCGAAGGAGTTGCGGAAGCGCTGAAAGATAATAATATTTCAGAGATATCTGAAAGCACATCCAAACTTTCGTTACGGGATTCCATGAGTAAACTTGACGAATATATTGATTTATATAAAGGTAATCCGGGGACCTATTCTCCGGTTATGGTATCGATGGAATTTATGTCAGATAAAGGCATAAGTAATCATTATGTTATTGTAGTCGGAAAAGAGTCAGATAGTTCTTATGTGTGTATAGATACAAACCTAAATAATAGAGTTCATTTTGTGCCAAGTGACTATGTTGCTACGAATGGTACGACTTATAGCAGTAAGGTTAAACGTGTATTTATTTTGAAAAGAAACTAAAAAATGAGCAGGTGGAAGAAAACCTATGAGTGACAACTTCGGTGGTGTTTCAATGGATGAAATAATGAAAGCGGCTGGCGGAATTGAAAATACGGAAAGATCATCAGCAAATCAGCCTGGAAATGCTCCAATACCGGATAATTATCAACAGCCATACCCAGGAAGGATTCCGGCACCGAACTTTTACCAGCAACCATATCCTAGAAATGCTCCGGTACCAAATAATTACCAGCAACCATATCCTGGAAGTGCTCCGGTACCAAATAATTATCAGCAACCATACCCTGGAAGTGCTCCGGTACCAAATAATTACCAGCAACCGTATCCGGAAAGTGCTCCAGTACCAAATAATTATCAGCAACCGTATCCGGGAAACGCATCACTACCGAATAATTATCAATCGCCTTATTCGGGATATATTCCGGCACAACAACCATATCCGGCATATTACTCAAATCCGTATGGCAATTTATCTGGAAGAACGGTCACCGGATGGGCCATGGCCTTGGCTTATGTTGTATTATGGATATATGTTGCGTGGGCACTTATTGATATCATACTTACAATTGTAACTTTGGCATCAAGCGAAGGAAGAATAATTACCCGATATATACATTCTTTTACAGTTGTATCTGTAATCGGTTTGATTATTGAAGCAACAGTTATTCCTTTAAGTATCTTTTCTGCATTAGGTATTATGAAACACAAGTCTATTGTAAGACTACTTGTTCCTTTAGTGAATTTAGTATGGGGTGGTTTGGCATTTATGTTTTTTATTTATATACTTGTGGCCTTTAGCGGAACCAGTATGTCGTATGGTGGAATAGTAGCTTATTACTGTGTTTTATGGAATATTAATTTTGGATTATGTGTCTTTAACAGACTATATTTTAATAAAAACAGACATTTATATGTTAATTAGGAAACCAGAGAACATAGGTGTTTAAAATTCAATTCCGGTATATCATTTTGCTGGGCGCAAAATGATATACCGGTTTTATTGTTTATCAAAATAGATACATTTATGCAAAAGTTGCGGAAAGTCTTACGATAAATTCAGTCACCAGTTCCAAATCCTGAACTGATATGTATTCGTTGCGGCCATGGCAGTCATGGGTTCCTGTTCCGATATTGGGAGTTGGAAGTCCATTTAATGCCAGTTCAGCACCATCAGTACCACCACGAATAGGAGACTCATCTATTACAATTCCCATCTCAGAATATATTTTTCGAACATTATCCAGTAGGAATTCATATTTAGGACAGATAAAGTCATGCATATTATAGTAGGAATTCTCTATTTCGACATCAATTGTCGCAGGCGAATATTTAGTTTCAATTTCCTTGGCGTATTTACGAACAAGTTCCTTTTTAGATTCAAGTCCTGCAGCATCAAAATCTCTTAGCAGCAGTTTGACAACGGCTGTATCAATTGTTCCTTCAATGTTATGCATTGCAATAAATCCATCACGGTCTTTGGTCGTTGCGGGAGTGGCATCTTTGGGAAGCAGAGGAATAAAATCTCCGGCCATTTCAATAGCATTTTTCATTATTCCATATGCAGATCCCGTATGTACGGAAATGCCATGGAATGTTACCTTTGCGCCAGCGGCATTGAAGCATTCATATGTAAGTTCACCAACAGCTTCTCCATCTATTGTATACGCATATTCCGCATTGACCTTTGACATGTCAATCTTTGAAACACCTAATCCAATTTCTTCATCTGGTGTGAAGACTACTCGAATCTCAGGATGCACAAGTGAATCATCGTTAAGCATCTTTTCAACAGCTGTCACGATTTCGGCAATTCCGGATTTGTCATCGGCACCAAGCAGAGTGTTTCCGTCAGTTCTTATGATATCAAGTCCGTTTTCGTTAGTTATTACAGTCTTGATATTACTTCCGGGAGCATCGGTTGCGACGTCCATGTGTGCAAGGAATGCGAGCACCGGACGGTTCTCAGATCCTTTTGATGCAGGTAGTGTTGCATAAACATATCCGTTTTCGTCCATCTCAACATCAATGAGTCCAAGAGATGTGAGTTCGTCAGCCAGATATTGTCCCAAAAGCTTTTCGGCAGGATTTGACGGAAAAGTTTCTGAGTCCTCAATTGCCTGAGTGTCAAATGATACATATTTAAGAAATCTTTGTACTACTTTACTTGATGAATAGTCCATATTTTTACCCCTTATATAAATTATTATATGTTTTAATATTTTACTGAAATCGGCTGTAATATATCAGCAAAATGGTAAACAACTTTGTTTTTTATCATCCTTTTGTTGTAAAATTACTATATCATATATATTATGAAATAAGGCAATTATTTTCCATATAAGAAGATTCCCAACGATGATTAAACTATGAAGCAGATTGAAGATGGTGATTAACCATCTTTATGAGAAGGACGGGATATATTAAATGAAAAAAGCAGAGAAAATGCTTAATATGACAGAGGGCAATATTATAAGTCTTCTTATCAAATTCTCAATACCTATGTTAATCGGTAACATATTCCAGCAGGTATATAATCTTGTAGATTCGATTATTGTAGGAAGATGTGTTGGAGCAGAAGCCTTTGAAGCTATTGGAACAACTTCTTCCGTTACTTTTTTGTTCTTTGCAATCTGTAATGGAATCGGTTCAGGTGGTGGAATTATTGTATCGCAGTATTTTGGAAGTAATGATACTGATAAGGTTAAAAAGTGTATTGCCAACACTGCTTATATAATGATTGCGTTTCCGTTCGTGGTTGGTGTGGCAGCATTTTTCCTTTCAGGCCCGGTTCTTAGCCTGCTAGGTACTCCTATATCTTTAATGCCGGATGCCGTAACCTATATAAGAACCATGTGTGTGGGTTTAATATTTGTATCATTGTATAACTATATATCTTCAATGCTTAGAGCACTCGGAGATTCTAAAACACCATTATATTTCCTTATATTTTCATGTATTCTGAATACCGGTCTTGATCTCTTTTTTGTATATATATTCAAAATGGGAGTACTCGGAGCCGGTATTGCCACGGTTATTTCGCAGTTCATTTCCGGTTTGGGATGTATTGTGTATGCGCTTAAGAAGAATTCATATTTTAAGCTTTCAAGGGACGATATCAAGATAGATACGGGAATCATGAAGCAGACAATTAAACTCGGAGTTCCGTTATCTCTTCAATTTTCGCTAATAGCTATTTCATGTATGGCGCTTCAAAAGGTAGTTAATTCATTTGGAGAGGATGCAGTCGGTGCGTTCACGGCAACTAGCAGAATAGAGCAGATTATACATCAGCCATATGGAACCCTTGGAGCCGCGCTTGCAACCTTTACAGGTCAGAATTATGGAGCGAAAAAGATTGACAGAGTATATGAGGGTTATAAGAAGGGGATGCTCCTTATGGCGATTTTCTCGCTGATAATGTTGCCGATAATGATGATATTTGGCAGAGGCATCACCTCTATCTTTGTAGAAGAAACAGCAGTAATTGATATGGGAGCAGCAGCACTTAGAATTACGAGTCTTTTCTACATATTCCTTGGAGCTATATATGTAATTCGCGGAGTACAGAACGGCCTGGGAGATGGTGTGTTTGCGCTTATTAACGGAGTTGTGGAAATAATTGGAAGATTCACCGTGCCGATATTGATGACCTCTATTGCATTTATTGGTGTATGGGGTATCTGGTGGTCAGTAGGTGTGGTTTGGTTTATCAGCGCTCTTACTACCTGGATAAGGTATGTTTGTTATAAAAAGAGACTATAGTATCTGATAATAAATAGTAATAGAACGGATAGAATATGAGAAAAATACTTATTACAAATGATGATGGAATTGATTCAGACGGAATAATCAGACTTGCAAAAACTGCATCCGATTTTGGAGAGGTTTGGGTTGTTGCTCCGGAAAGCCAGCGGAGTGCAATGTCGCATAGCATTATACTGAGACATTCAATAGAAGCATGGAAGACTGAATTTCCGGTGCCCGGAGTTAAAGCCTTTGCATGCGATGGAACGCCTGCAGACTGTATAAGAATAGGTGTTTTAAATATTGTACCGGGTGGACCCGATTGGGTATTTTCCGGAATTAATTATGGGTACAATCTTGCAACAGATTTACAGTATTCAGCGACGGCAGGAGCAGCCTTTGAAGCGGCTTTTCAGAAAGTGCCGGCGATAGCCTTTTCCGAAGATTTTTCGGATATGCATGAGACAACGGACAGATATCTGAAAGAGATTATGGGAGAATTGTTGGATAAGCCTTTGGGACCTAAACAGATATGGAACGTGAATTTTCCGGGCTGCCCTCTTTCAGAGTGCGGGGGTGTGCTGAGAGACAGAATGGTTTCTGCTGAATCGTTCTACAAAGACAGATATAAGGAAACTAAAATAGATGAGAACAGGACCTCATATATGGTAGATGGAATCAGATATTACTATGCAGAAGAAGGAACGGATCTTAAAGCCATATACGATAATTATGTTTCTGTTGGAATCGCAACAAATATATCATAAAAGAACAAATTTAATTGTAATTATTATGATTATGATGAATAGTGAACATTAATATTTGATAATATGAGAAGGGGTGACAATATGCCGGAATTTGATGATGTTGTATTAAAATGTTTCCTGGATAATCAGGAACAGTTATTTCCAAAAGGAAATGTATGTGAGGATATAGACGAGGCAAGAGATTTTCTTGAGGATAACTTTGCGGTTGTTCTGAATTCTGTTGATGAAGTTATCGAATATTTTGAAGAGGAAGGTATCGATACCGAAGATCTTGACGAAGAGGGAATACTTGGGGCTGATGAGGTATTTGATATTGGTGATGGAAGATATCTTGTAGTACAGGGTTAAGTATATTGGGAATGAGACAGGAATAATGAAAAAGATGACTATATTTTTAATAGTAATGGCAGTGGTTATCTGTGGACTGGTTGGCTGTGGCATCAAAAATAATTTTGAAATAACAAGGAAGAATAATATAGCGCCCGACAATGGCGGAACATCTTCAGTAAAGGGCGATGTTGATTTTGAATCCTTTATTTTTAAGGAAAGCGGTATGGCAGCAGTAGAGGACGTAATAGCCGGATACAGGACTGAAGATGGTATACGTCTGGTAATGGGATGCGAGTATTATGCACGTGAGGATGGAAAACTTCAAATCGCAAGAGAGATAACAGGCGGAGAAGATTTATTAAAGGAAGTTCAGCATATGCTTGGTGAAGCAGATATCATTTCATGGGATGGTTTTGCAGGAGCCAATCCTCCGGATATTCTTGATGGAACCTCATTCACTTTTGAATGCGTTCTTTCAGATGGCAGGAAGATAAGTGCGCATGGTTCAAATAACTTTCCGTCTTCTTACTCAAAACTGCATAGAGGATTATATTATATGCTTTATAAAGCAGCGATTGATGATGCGCAGTTTAGCAATAAATGTTATGAAGTTACTTTGCCTGATAAGTGGATAGGGGCTGTGGACGTTTGGTATGGGATTGATTACAATGCTTTTTATCTGAATGTTGAGGGAGGTTCAGAAGTTTATCTTATGCGTATTGATTTTAGCGATTATGAACATCAGGATTCAGAAGATGAAATAAAGATTGGCAAGCTTATATCCAAGGATACAGGTGAAGAAATATATTTGTCAGTATATCTATACAACTATTACATGCCGGAAGATGCAGGAACAAAGGAACAGCGAACTGTCTATGAGACTTTCAAAGAAGATCTTGATGATATAGTTGCATCTATTCAGCCTTTGGAAGGTTATGAGCTGGTAACACAATAATATAGGAGGTAACTATGAAAAGAGTAGCGGAAATAATGTATATTGTTGAAAAAGAACGGGAAGAGTTTCTTAAGGGAGCACTTAATCCCGATGATGAAACAAAAAAGGTATTGTGGTTGTGTGGAGTCAGAAAGCAGTTATATTTTGCACTGAATGATCTTATATTTATGACTTTTGAATATAAAGGTAATAACTTTGCTGAAGATATGAGTAAAATGTCAGCATATCTTGACAGCAAAAATCTTCTGATAAAGCAAAGAAGAAAGGATGTGCCAACTGAACTTCGAGATACAACAAACTGGTGGGCACCTGTTAAGAGGCTGGGGGTATTACTTGACAAAAGTCCGCTTGATGAGGAGTATAGCGATTACAATATTCTTGATATGATTGAAGGATCTTCAGATTATAATGATAATCTGGCCTATGATGAAGATGACTGGTCAGAAGGATTTCATTTTTAACCAATTATGGTGAAATAAGAGATTAGCCGATTAACAGAGTTAAAAAGGACATTAATATAAAAGTGGAGAGGAAATACAGATGGAAGCATTTGATATCATTGTAGTAGCAATTTTATTATATTATGCATTGAGATTACTTATTAAGAAGGATGGATCAGATCCAAGACTTTTTGACAGGTATAAGGAAGAAGCAGTTATTAAGTATTCCAAAGTAGTAGGTGCCTGTACAATGGTGGGTGTCCTTATAGCTTTGCTTGGAATACTTGCAAAATCAAAATTTATTGATACCGGGATTGATTTTAGTCAGGTGTCTGCAGTAAGCATTATTTTCGATTATGGATGGGCTATACCTGTTATAGTATCAGCAATTGTAGCTCATTTTACTATATTGAAAAAGAACAGACTCACTGACGAAGAGAAGTCAGATTAATTGAACAAATTCGTTTATATGAGAAAGAATATTTTTATCAGAAGAAATGATTGAATCGAATCATATAGATTAGTAATTATTTTTGAATGAGTTAAGAAAGAGGAAACGAAGTGTTAGACATTATTGCACAGATTACGAATGAATTGAATGTTAAGAAATGGCAGGTTGAAGCAGCTGTAAAGCTTATTGACGAGGGGAATACAATTCCTTTTATTGCAAGATATAGAAAAGAAGCTACCGGTACTCTTGATGATGAACAATTACGTAATCTTGATGAGCGTCTTAAATATTTAAGAGGACTTAGTGAACGTAAGGAAACTATTCTTTCTTCGATTGAAGAGCAGGGAAAGCTTACGGATGAGCTGAAAGAACAGATAGAAAATGCAATGACTATGGTTGCTCTTGAAGATATATACAGACCATACAAGCCAAAGAGAAGAACGCGTGCAACCATAGCAAAAGAAAAAGGTCTTGAAAATCTTGCAACCATTATTATGTTGCAGATGACAGATAAGTCTCTTGAGGAAGAGGCAGCACCTTTTGTTAATCCTGATAAGGAGGTTAACAATGTTAAAGATGCTATTGATGGCGCAAAAGATATTATCGCAGAGATAATTTCTGATAATGCTGACTATAGAACCTATATAAGAAAACTGACAACTGAATCAGGAATGGTTACTTCTGAGGCTAAAGATGATAAGGCAGAATCAGTATATGAAATGTACTATCATTATGAGGAACCGATAAAGAAGCTTGTAGGTCACAGAATACTTGCACTTAACAGGGGTGAAACTGAAAAGATACTTAATGTAAAAATAAAGGCCCCTGAGGAGGAAATTATTAAGTATCTTAACAAACAGGTTATTGTTAAGGAAAATCCAAATACTGCACAAGCTCTTAAGGAAGCTGTTGAAGATTCCTATGAGAGACTGATAGCGCCTTCTATCGAAAGAGATATAAGAAATGCTTTGACAGAAACAGCAGAAGATGGAGCTATAAATGTATTTGGCAAAAATCTTGAACAGCTTCTCTTGCAGCCGCCGATTGTTGGAAAGGTTGTTCTTGGATGGGATCCCGCGTTTAGAACAGGATGTAAACTTGCTGTAGTTGATCCAACAGGTAAGGTGCTTGATACTAAAGTTATTTATCCAACAGCGCCTCAAAATAAGGTCGAGGAAGCTAAAGCAGAACTCAAAAAACTTATTTCTAAATATAAGGTTGATGTTATTTCGGTAGGAAATGGAACTGCATCAAGAGAATCTGAGACGGTTATTGTTGATTTGATTAAGGAGCTCGGCGGTTCACTTCAGTATGTTATTGTGAATGAAGCCGGAGCATCTGTATATTCTGCAAGTAAACTTGCAACCGAAGAATTTCCTAATTTTGATGTTGGACAAAGATCTGCTGCTTCAATAGCAAGAAGACTTCAGGACCCTCTTGCAGAACTTGTTAAAATTGATCCAAAGTCAATCGGAGTAGGACAGTATCAGCATGACTGTGATCAAAAGAAGCTTGCAACTACACTTGAAGGAGTAGTTGAAGCAAGTGTTAACAAGGTTGGAGTGGATTTGAATACTGCTTCAGCACCACTGCTTTCATATATAGCAGGAATTAATAAAACACTTGCAAGTAATATTGTCAAATACCGTGAGGCTAACGGACGTTTTCGCAGTCGAAAGGAATTATTAAAGGTTGAAAAGTTAGGACCCAAAGCCTACGAACAGTGTGCAGGCTTTATGAGAATTTTAGATGGTACCAATCCTCTTGATGCCACAGGTGTTCATCCGGAATCCTATGATGCGGCAACCGGTCTTCTTAATAAGTTTGGGATTACTCTCGATAAAGAAAACGCATCAAAGGGAGCTCCCGGCATTCAAAAGATGTATGAGCTTATTTCGGATAAAAATAAACTTGCAGCAGAGCTTGGTGTTGGTGAGATAACTCTCTCAGATATTGTAAAGGAACTCGAAAAACCGGGACGAGATCCAAGAGATGAATCTCCAAAGCCAATATTAAGAAGTGATGTTATGGAATTGTCAGATCTTAAGCCTGGTATGATACTTAAGGGAACCGTTCGTAATGTTATAGATTTTGGAGCATTTGTTGACATCGGAGTCCATCAGGATGGTCTTGTTCATATCTCTCAGATGAGCAATAAATTCATCAAGCATCCACTTGAGGTTGTATCTGTCGGAGATATTGTTGAAGTAAAAGTCATGGAAATTGATGAGAAGAAAAAGAGAATAGCACTCACTATGAAAATGTGAGAGGATGGCTGAACGAAATGATAATAAATGAAACAAAATATACATATGATGATGTCAGACTGTTGTATGACGGACTAAAAAGGAGTGTCAAGTTCTGGATATTCAGGATAATACTTGCCGGTATAGGTATTTTTTCCTTGTATAGCGCCTATAAAATGATTTACAAGAATTTTGAGTGGTTTAAGTCCATATGGAGCGATGGAAAACTTGATGCTGATGGTTGGATGACAATACTGATTATCTTTTTAGATTTGGTACTGGGCATTGTATTACTTATTTTCAGTATTATTACAATCAGACTTCTTTCCAGGAGATTCTATAATAAGAGATACAAAAATGCATCCGCAAGACATATGGAGTTTAGAGAAGATATTATATTGGTTTCTTCAGAAAAGGATGGAATAAAAACAGACTCAACACTGGAATATGAAACCTGTGTTAATTATGTTGAGAAGAATGATTCCATCAGCATTGAATTTGAGGCAAAAGATACTGGTGGCAAAAGATTTTTGTTGGTACATAATGACGGTTACAAGATAGGAAGTAAAGATGAACTGATTGCTTTGCTTAACAGGAAGGGTTGCAAAGCTTTGTAGGAATGAATTAAAGCATCGAAAGGCGTAAAATCAAGCTTTTCGATGCTTTTTTACATTGGGGAGCCAAGAAAAATAAAAAATATTAAAAAATTTTTAATTTTTACCATAAATATCTAAATCCTCCTTCGTATCTATATCAGACAGCTGAAAAGCAGGTCTGAATAAACCGGTTGAAAATGAATATGAAATTGAAACATTGAAACAATAAGCAGGACCTTACAGAACTGCAAAAGTCGAAAAAGACTTTCAAAGGATTAACTGGCAGAAGGAGAAAATTATGAAAAAGAAAACACTTGGAAGATTAATTACAGGAATTATGGTAGCATCACTTCTTACCGGATGTGGAAATAGCGAAACTGAGGCGGCAAGAGCAACTGTTGCAGAAGAGATAATGACAGAAAAGGAAGCTAACAATATATTTGTTGAAACCAGTCCCGAATACGAATATCCTACTGAAACAGAAGCAACTTGCGAAGAAGCTTATGATATTGAATATAATGGATCCAATAATAAGACTGATGTCTTTAGAGATACAGCACCAAGTTATCAGGAAGAATGTGAGACCTCAATTTACGATGATTATTATGGACATTCTTACAATGATAATGAAGAATATTCAGTAATCAAGGAGAATGGTTTTTCTGATGCAAAGACTAATCCTCTTTCAACCTTTGCTGCTGATGTGGATACAGCAAGTTATTCAAATTTCAGAAGATTTGTAGACGATGGATACAGATTGGGAGAAATTCCAACCGGAGCTATAAGAACAGAAGAGATGGTTAACTATTTTACATATAATTATGACCAGCCATCAGGAAAGGATATATTTGGTGTTAATGCAACAATAAGCGACTGCCCTTGGAACAGGGACAGCAAACTAATGGTTCTTGGAATTAATACAAAGGATATGCAGCCTGAAAAAAGACCTGACAGCAATATAGTATTTCTTATTGATGTATCCGGCTCAATGAAGAGTGCCAATAAACTTCCACTCATCCAGAGTTCTATGGAAATGCTTGTTGATCAGTTCGGCGAAAATGATCGTATTTCAATAGTTACTTATGCAAGTGGCACAGATGTAGTTCTTGACTCAGAATTTGGAGATTCTCACAGAAGAATTATGAGAGCCTTTAACAGACTTAAGGCCGGTGGATCTACTAATGGTGGTGATGGAATTAAGCTTGCTTATGAACTTGCAGAGAAGAACTTCATTGAAGACGGAGTAAACAGAGTTATTATCTGTTCAGATGGTGATTTCAATGTCGGACTTACTTCACAGTCAGAACTTGAAGATCTTATTAAGAAAGAAAAAGAATCAGGAGTTTTCCTTTCAGTTCTTGGTTTTGGAATGCGTAATTATAAAGATACAAAGATGGAAACACTTGCTGACTGCGGAAACGGTAACTACGCATATATTGATACAATCGGTGAAGCAAAGAAAGTCTTTGTTGATGAAATGATGCAGAACATGGTTACAGTAGCTAAGGATGTTAAACTCCAGGTAGAATTTAATCCTGCACTTGTTTCAGAATATCGTCTTGTTGGATATGAAAACAGAGCTTTGGCAGCGCAGGATTTCAAGGATGATACCAAGGACGGCGGTGAACTTGGAGCAGGACACGAAGTAACAGCTATTTATGAAATAAAGCTTGCAGATGACAAAAATTCAGACAGCGATCTTAAATATCAGGATAATGAACTTACAGAAAAGGGTAAGGCACAGGATGAGTACTGCACGGTTTCTGTTGCTTACAAAGATATAGATAGTGATTCATCAAGATATCTTGAATTTCCCATCGACGCTGACAACTATACAAGAAGACCTGATGACAGATTTGTATTTGCAAGTTCGGTTGCAGAATGCTCTCTTGCATTAAGAAACAGCGAATATCTTGTAGATGTATCTCCTGAAGAGGCTATTGAAGATATTATTGAAAAACTTGAAGAGATGGACAGACTTGATGAATACCAGAAGGAATTCGTAGAACTTCTTGAGATGATTATCTATAAGAGAAGATAGGCTACATTAGGCGGTACAAATTAGGGATTTTTAATTCTTAAGAGAAACGGCATAGTTTAGTGATTATAATTACTGGACTATGCCGTTTTTATTGATGTGATGTCGGTGTTTGACTCTGATTGACTCTATATTTGTCTTATATTTACTTTGATTGACTCTGATTCCCTGGCGATGGAGCAGGGCCTCCGTAGAAGGATTTTCATTAACTACACCATAACTTTAGCATAGTCGGATATAGAAGTTAATATGAAATCTCACATAATGTTATAAAATATAGTAAAAATATTAAAAAAAGAGTTTTCTTTTCTCACAGAGTGTGCTATGATGAGTGTGTGTTTTTGCGCATTGATGGAGAATTAATATGTTTGGCGATAGATTAAAAGAATTACGAAAGAAAAAAGGATACACACAGGTATCTTTGGCAAGTGAATTGGGTGTTTCAAAAGGCACTATTGCCATGTGGGAAGTCGGTAAAAGAAAGCCGGATTTTGAAACTTTGTGTAATCTGTCAGAATTCTTTGATGTAAGAACAGATTATATATTGGGGCAGTCGGATGATGATTCTTCCGTCACTCTTACTATTGAGACTATAAATCAACTCGGTGCCTGGGAAACAGAGGAAAGGCTTAAAGAACTGTTTGAATTGTACCTTACTATTGATACATATGGTAAGAGTAATATTGAAAATCTTATCAGAAGCGAAGCTAATCGATGTAAAGATCAGGGAACCTCGGAGGATATATCCGGGATTCAGATAAATGTGGCTTTTGATAAGTGATCCCCCCTATTGCATTTTGCGACTTTATTTGTGAAAGAGAACGGCGGTTCAACCATTTTTATTTTATAGAGATTTATATACCCCCCCTGCCTATATAAAAATAGTCATCTTCCCCAATTGTCTAAATACAAAGTAATGATATGCGTACGAAAGGAATAAAAACAATGATATGCGTAGAATTTTATTGAGTTTCAGTCCTAATTATTATGAGGTATTGCGTAATGGAAATAGTGAATAATTAGAAGCTTAAGTAAATGTTATAAGCAATTTCTTATTGATGAGGGGATTATATATGGAGCAGAAACATGACATCGTCCTTTATCAGATAGATGATACCAATGTCTGTGTCAGCGTATATTTTGAAGATGAGACATTTTGGCTTACCACAAAAGCTATGGCTGAGCTGTTTGGTGTAAAAACTCAGGCTATCACAAAGCATTTGGGGAATATCTATGAAGAGGAAGAATTAACTCGTGAAGCAACTTGTTCCAAAAAGGAACAAGTTCAAATTGAAGGTGACCGTGAGGTAAAGCGTAATCTTGATTTCTATAATCTTGATGCCATAATTGCCGTCGGCTACCGTGTAAATTCAAAGAAAGCAACAAAATTTCGTCAGTGGGCTACCAAAACACTGAAAGAATATATCACAAAGGGCTTTGTGCTTAATGATGATATGCTCAAGAATGGAAAGCCTTTTGGCAAAGATTATTTTGATGAATTGCTGGAACGCATCCGTGAAATCCGTGCCAGCGAGCGTAGAGCTTATCAGAAAATCACGGATGTGTTTGAACAGTGTAGCTATGATTATGATAAGAATAGTGAAACTACAAGAGCTTTTTATGCGTTCGTGCAGAATAAGCTTCATTTCGCTGTTACCGGGAAGACTGCAGCAGAACTAATCTATGACCGTGCTGATGCAGAGCAGCCCACGATGGGGCTTACCACATGGAAGGATGCCCCGGACGGCAAGATATTAAAAAGAGATATTGTTGTTGCCAAGAATTATCTCAACGAGAAGGAAATGTCTCATCTGAACAGACTTGTCACAATGTTTATTGATTATGCTGAACTTATGGCTGAGGATGAGGTTCTCATGAGCATGCAGGACTGGGTAGATCAGACCAATCAGTTTTTAAGCAATAATAGGCGTAAGGTTCTTGAAGGTAAAGGAAGAATATCTCATGAGCAGGCTATCGAAAAGGTTGCAAAGGAATATGATATCTTCCGTGTGCGTCAGGATCAGGAATATGTATCAGAATTTGATAAACAAACAGAGAAATATTTTAAGGGTGAATAGCAAACAGCCGAGGTGGTAACATTTCGTTACCTCCCCGGCTGCAATTGATATTGCTATTAGATTTTACTCTGTGATAGGCTCCTGAGCCTTTGTGATTATCAGCTTACCATCCTCACACTGTACCTGAATCTGTGTACCCTCCGAGAATCCAAATTCCTTAAGCCACAGTCCTTTCAGCATAATAGCCGGTGTGGTCTTGTAATGATATCCGCTCTGCTCATAAACCTTCATGTTTCTGCAATTCTTAGCTGCCATAGTGCTACCTCCGATTTTAGATTTTCTTTGTTTCATACCGCTTGAAAACGTCATTTACAAATATTCTCTAAAAATCCCTTAGTAGCTGCGACCTTGGGGACGCTTCTTTTTTCACGAGGAGCGTCCCTTTGATACAGTTATATTGTATTTTCAAAAGGTTGATTTATCAGAAATAGAAGCGGTTCTTGAGAGAGAACCGCTTTTTTGATAGAATATAACTCAAGCTGTGCTTGAACTATATTTTTATACTTTCAACTGTGAGTTGCTGTAAAAACTCCATTCAGGCAGGTATTATGAAAATGTAACATGACTTCTTAATACATGAAAGCATGAAAGCGAAAGTGCAGAGGAAAAATAGAGGGGAAACTATATGAGTATCGGTTCACAGATATCAGCAAGAAGAAAACAGATGTCCATGACTCAACAGGATTTGGCTGAAAAAATGGAAGTGTCATTTCAGGCAGTCAGCGCCTGGGAGCGGGATGAATATCTCCCGGAAACAGATAAACTTAGAGGGCTTGCTAAAGCCTTAAATACCACAGTAGGTTTTCTGATGGAAGAAAGTATTTATGATATTAAGCATTGGGAATTGAAGGACGCTATGTTTTCAGTAGACAACATGCTAAGAAGAGTCAAAATGTATGCTCAGGCCAAGAAATACAAAGAAACTCAAAAAGCAATAAAACTTATGCTGACATATCACGAGGGAACTTACAGAAAGAGCACCATTGGAGAAAAGATTCCATATGTAATCCACCCATTAATGATGGCTTGCCACGCATTTGCACTTGGAATTGACAGTGATGATCTGATTGCGGCCATTCTTTTACATGATGTCGTAGAAGATTGCGATGTCACAACAGAAGAACTGGATGTAAATGATGTTATAAAAGATGCTGTCAGAGCAGTTTCTTTCGAAGTTCAGGATGGTATGAGCAAGGAAGAATCAAAGAAAGTATATTATGATTATATCGGAAAGAATAAACTGGCCTCAGTAGTTAAATTGCTTGACCGCTGCAATAACGTATCAACAATGGCAACAGGGTTTACGCCTAATAAGATAGCAAAATATGTGGATGAAACCGAAAAATATGTGTTGCCATTATTGGATATAGTTAAGCGTGAATATGATGAATATTATGACGCCACTTTCCTTATTAAGTATCAGATATTTAGTGTTCTGGAGACGATTAAAAGAATCCTTTAATGATGTTAATGACACAAAGTAACACTCCATGTGACGAAGGGACACTCCTCGTGACAAAAGAAGCGTCCCCAACGTAAGAAATTGTTGAATAATACAGCTTATGTGTTTAGTATTATATTAAAAACATATAAGCTGTATTTATTTTGAGATGAATTGCGAGGAAATACATATGTTTTGCGGTAATTGTGGAAATCAAATTAATGATAATATGAGATTTTGTGATAAGTGTGGTCAGCCTGTACAGTACGTATCACCAATGAATAATAATGCGAATGTTCAGTGGGAACAGCAGAATTATGCATATCAAAATACAAACCCCATACAACAGATGCCTAAAAATAAAAAGCGTAAACCGTTGAAAATTGCATTAATAGCACTACTAGTTATCGCTCTCGCCGGCGCTGGAGTGTTTACATTCTTTATCATTAAGGGAGATGAAACTAAGGTTGGTGATAGCTTCTTTGGGCAGACTAAAGCATCTATTGTTGAAATTAATGATAAGAAAATTAATCTTGAGAATGAATTCTTCTCAGTAGTATCAGCGTTGGAGGATATAAATGTTCTCTCACTAAATAGTGTGAATTATGCATTGTTTTCAGGTAAGTATAAGTCAGCAGAACCTACCAGAAATGGCTTAAACATAATAAAGGATATTTCTGATGAAGATGTTGTCCTTGTTTATATTAATAGTAAAATTCCACCGAAGAATAACCAAATGTATTTGTCTACTATTAGATATGTTTTTAGCGAAAACTATTTTCGTAGGAATGTAAAGCTTTTTAATGGGCTTAGCATTTATTCGCCAATCAGAGATTATGTGGAAAATGGATTCTTGCATATGTTTAATTATGAGCAAATGACAATGCCTTATGAAACGTATGCGGCATTATATGTTGATGGAGAAATAGTAAAACTTGATGATTATATTATTTTAGCAAATAAATTAGCCGACGATGATCCACAACCTATATTTTTTAAGTATCTTGAGGACAAAGGGATTGATCTTGGAAATGATACCGATTCCAGGTTAGAGTACAGCTCTTACAGGAATGTAGGCGAATATGCAACAACGTACTTGTCGAGTGATTTTGCTAAAAGTTCAGCAGACAGAGAGGTTAGAAATAACGAGACTTATATCAATGAAGTAGCTCTATATCTGGCATGCATGGATTATGGAAAGAAAATGATTAATGGTGAGATTGACTCATATGGAGTCTTGTCATTAAGAGATTATAAGAACGGACAAGGAAAGGAATTGGTTGTATCAGTTGCTGTAAATGCAGAGGACATACAAGATATCATTAATACTTTGCATCACTATAAAGATTCAGATGATGGAGATGACTAACTAAAGCAACCAAGAGAACACCCTATGGAAGCTGTGACAAAGGGACACTCCTCGTGACAAAAGAAGCGTCCCCAAAGTAGGGTATTGCAATTCTTCAAAATGGTGCTATACTAGTCAATGTAATTATTGTAGATTTTAAGTGGTGGCTTGAGAAGGCCACCACTTCTTTATTGTTTTGGCGATGTTGTTGTGAAACGGTAGGTGATTATTTGTCGAAGAAAGAAGTAATTGAAAAGAAGACAGAGGAAATTTTAACACCAATAGCAGAGGCAAATGGAGTTAAGGTTTACGACGTAGAATATGTCAAGGAAGGTGCGGACTATTATTTAAGATGCTTTATCGATAAAGAAGGCGGAGTCAATATTAATGACTGTGAAAATGTCTCCCGTGCCATGAGTGCAAAGCTTGATGAGGATGACTATATTGTAGATGCGTACATTCTTGAGGTGAGTTCACCGGGGCTTGGCAGAGCGCTTAAGAAAGACAGACATTTGAATCAGAGCATAGGTGAAGAAGTAGATGTCAAGTTGTATAAGCCTCTTGAAGGAACCAAAGACAAGGAATTTACCGGTTTCCTTAAAGAATTTACTGACACGACGCTTACAATTTCATGTCCGATATCTGAGGAAGAGGATGAAGATATGATTTTTGATAGAAAAAATATAGCTAGTATTAAATTAACATTGGATTTTTAGAATAGGAGGAGATTTAAGAAAAATGAACACTGATTTAATGGAAGCATTGGATTTGCTTGAAAAGGAAAAGGATATTAGCAAGGATTCGCTTTTGGAGGCGATTAATCTTTCACTTATCACAGCATGTAAGAACCACTTTGGTGAAGGTGCCAATGTTACAGTTGAAATGGATAAGGATACCTGCGATTTTAAGTGTTTCGCAGAAAAACTCGTTGTTGAAGATGAAGAGGTATATGATGAAGAAGGAGATTATATTTACAATCCTACAACAATGATCACAATCGATAAGGCATTGAAAATCAATCCTGAAGTTAAGGTTGGTGACACATTAAGAATCGATATTCAGTCTAAGGAATTTGGACGTATCGCTTCACAGAATGCCAAGAACGTAATTCTTCAGAAAATTCGTGAGGAAGAAAGAAACGTTATCTATAAGCAGTATTTTGAGAAAGAAAAGGAAGTTGTCACAGGTGTTGTTCAGCGTTATGTTGGAGACAACATAAGCATTAACCTTGGCAAGGCTGACGGACTTCTCAATGAATCTGAAATGGTTAAGGGAGAGGTATTTAAGCCTACCGAAAGAGTTAAGGTTTACATTCTTGAAGTTAAGCCTACATCTAAAGGACCTCGTATTCTTGTCAGCCGTACACACCCTGAACTTGTTAAGAAGCTTTTTGAGGCCGAAGTTACAGAGATTAAGGACGGAACTGTTGAAATCGTTTCCATCGCAAGAGAAGCAGGATCACGTACTAAAATGGCAGTTTACTCAGCAAATCCTGATGTAGATCCTGTTGGAGCATGTGTTGGTCTTAACGGTGCGAGAGTTAATGCAGTAGTTGACGAACTTCGTGGTGAGAAAATCGATATCATCAACTGGGATGAGAACCCCGGCGTTTTGATTCAGAATGCCCTTTCTCCTGCAAAGATTGTTGCTGTTTTTGCTGATCCCGAAGAAAAGTCAGCAAAGGTTGTTGTTCCTGACTATCAGCTTTCACTTGCTATTGGTAAGGAAGGTCAGAATGCAAGACTTGCTGCAAGACTTACAGGATATAAGATCGATATCAAGTCTGAAACTCAGGCTAAGGATGCACCGGGATTCCGTTACGAAGACTACGTTGACGAATATGAAGATGGTGAACAGGAAGAATACTATGATGAATATGTAGAAGAGGAACAGGTAGAAGAAGCTAATGAATAGAGATCATGTATGTTCATTGCTGGGACTGGCCAAGAGAGGCAGAAACCTTGTAAGTGGTGAATTCAGTGTTGAAAACGCAGTAAAGAGCGGAAAGGCAGTTTTGGTTATCGTGGCAGAAGATGCGTCTGATAATACCAAAAAGAGTTTCAGCAATATGTGTGATTTTTATCATGTTCCACTATATTTTTATCGTGACAAAGATACACTTGGACATGCAATCGGATGTGAATTCAGAGCATCGGTTGCGGTTCTTGATGAAGGATTAGCCAAAGCGATAATCAAAGATTTAGAGGAAGTTAAGGCTAATGGAGGGAATTAATGAAAGTTAGTGATTTAGCAAAAGAATTAGGTAAATCTAATAAAGAAATAATAGAAGCACTTGTAGGCTTTGGAGTAGAAGCTAAGGCACATAACAGTTCTGTTGATGATGGAGCTGCAGCAAAAGTACGTGCTTCATTTGGAAATAATGCTCCTGCAGTAGAAAATAAGCAGGAGGAAAAAAAGGCAGAGGCTCCAAAACCGGCCCAGGTACAGCAGCCTGCAGCTAAAGAGGTTTCAAAACCGGCCCAGGTACAGCAGCCTGCAACTAAAGAGGCTCCAAAACCGGAACAGAAGAAGCAGGTTGTTATTAACAGACCTAATGCTCAGGACCCAAAAAAGAAAAAGAACATTATTCTTGTTACAAATAATGCAGGAAACCAGCAAAACAAGCCGCAGAACGGAAGACCTCAGGGACCTCGTCCCGGACAGGCATCTTCACGTCCCGGCGCAAACCAGGTGCCTCACACAATAATTAAGCCTCGTACAGCTCCTACAGCAGTTGATACTACTTCAAACTTTAAGGAGAACTCTCGAAAGCTTGATGAAGCGCAGGCACAGCGCAACAGAAGTGAAAGGAAGGAAGTAAATGATACAGCTGTACAAAGCGTTGAAAAACTTCAAAACGAAAGGCCTAAAACAAGCAGGCCTAACGGACCTGAAACTAATAATAGACCAGGCGGCGATAACAAGCCAAAGAATCAAAACAATTTCGGCGAAAATAAGAATTTTAAACAGCGCCCGAATAATCAGGAAGGAAATAAACAGCCAAATGGAAGGCCGAATGATCGATTCAGAAAAGATAACGATAAGGCCCAGTCAGCAATGGTTGAAAATGCTCCGACAGCTGGAAAAGAAGATAAGCGTCGTAACTTCAAAGATCAGGACAAGAGATCAAAGAAAGATTTGATATACGAGGATAAGGAAGAGTCAAGACAGAAGAAGGTTGGAAAGTTCATCAAGCCTGAAAAGAAGGTTGAGGAAGTAGTTGAAGAGCAGATTAAGGTTATTACAATTCCTGATGTTCTTACAATTAAAGAGTTAGCCGAAAAGATGAAGATGCAGCCTGCTGTTATTATCAAAAAGCTTTTCTTACAGGGTCAGATTGTTACAGTTAACACTGAAGTGACCTACGAAGATGCAGAAAACATTGCAATGGAATATGAAATTCTCTGCGAAAAGGAAGTTAAGGTAGATGTTATTGAGGAACTTCTTAAGGAAGCAGAGGAAGATGAGGATAAGCTTGTTAAACGTCCCCCCGTAATCTGTGTTATGGGACACGTTGACCATGGTAAAACATCACTTCTTGATGCTATTCGTAAGACTAATGTTACGGATAAAGAAGCAGGTGGTATTACACAGCATATTGGTGCGTATACAGTTAACATTAACGGAGAGTCAATTACATTCCTTGATACTCCCGGACATGAAGCATTTACAGCAATGCGTATGAGAGGTGCCAACTCAACAGATATCGCTATTTTGGTAGTAGCTGCAGATGATGGTGTAATGCCTCAGACAGTTGAAGCTATTAACCATGCTAAGGCAGCCGGAATCGAAATTATTGTTGCAGTTAATAAGATTGATAAGCCCGGTGCAAATATAGACAGAGTTAAACAGGAAATGTCAGAATATGAACTGATTCCTGTTGATTGGGGCGGAACAACAGAATTTGTACCTGTTTCTGCAAAATCAGGAGAAGGTATCGAGGACCTTCTTGAGACAATTCTTCTTACAGCAGAAATTATGGAGCTTAAAGCTAATCCTGACAGACTTTCAAGAGGTCTTGTTATTGAGGCTGAGCTTGATAAGGGCCGTGGACCGGTTGCCAGAATTCTTGTTCAGAAGGGAACACTTCATGTTGGTGATTTCATTTCTGCAGGTCCTGCACATGGTAAGGTTAGAGCAATGCAGGATGATAAGGGAAGAAGAGTTAAGGAAGCAAAGCCTTCAACACCTGTCGAAATTTTAGGTCTTTCCGATGTTCCTACTGCAGGTGAGGTATTCCTTGCACATGAAAATGACAAGTCTGCTAAGCAGTATGCAGAAACATATGTTGCTCAGAACAAGGAGAAGAAGGTTGAAGAAACCAAGGCTAAGATGAGTCTTGACGATCTGTTCAACCAGATTCAGGCAGATAATCTTAAGGAACTTAACATTATTGTTAAAGCAGATGTACAGGGTTCTGTTGAAGCAGTTAAGCAGAGCTTAACAAAACTTTCTAATGAAGAAGTTGTTGTTAAATGTATTCATGGTGGTGTTGGTGCCATTAATGAATCGGATGTAGTTCTTGCATCAGCTTCATCAGCTATTATCATCGGATTTAACGTACGTCCTGACGCTCAGGCCAAGGCTCTTTCAGAGCGTGAAGGCGTTGAAATAAGATTATACAGAGTCATCTATCAGGCAATTGAAGAAATCGAAGCTGCAATGAAAGGTATGCTTGATCCTGTATATGAGGAACAGGTTATCGGTCATGCAGAAATTCGTCAGATATTTAAGGCTTCTGCAGTTGGTAATATTGCCGGTTCCAAGGTTATGGACGGAAGATTCGAAAGAGACTGTCTTGTCAGAATTACTCGTGAGGGTGAGCAGATTTACGAAGGTAAGCTTAAGTCACTCAAGAGATTTAAGGACGATGTTAAGGAAGTTAAAGAAGGTTACGAATGTGGTCTTGTATTCGAAGAATTCGACCAGTTCGCAGAACTTGATATAGTTGAAGCATATATCATGGTGGAGGTACCAAGATAGTGAGAAAAAACAGCACTAAAAATACTCGTATCAATAGTGAAGTGCTTAAGGAATTGGCAGAAATAATACGTGGGGAGATTAAAGATCCCCGCGTATCGCCAATGACATCTGTTGTTGCAGTTGAGGTTGCACCGGATCTTAAATCCTGTAAGGCCTGGATCAGTGTACTCGGAGATGACGAGGAAGTTATCAAAGATACTCTGAAAGGATTAAATTCTGCTGAGGGTTATATAAGACGTGAACTTGCACACAGAATTAATTTGAGAAACACTCCCGAAATCAGATTTATAGTAGATGAATCGATAGCATACGGGGTCAGAATGTCAAAGAAGATTGACGAGGAAATAGCCAAGATTCCTGACAGATCTGATGAGGATGATACGGGAAAATATAAGGAATAAAAATAAAGAATAAAAAACAGAGTTACTGAATTAAAAACAAAGTAACAAGATAGTAGTAAAAATATTTATGAATATTATTAAAGAATTAGATAATTTAAGTACGATAGCCATTTCAGGACACATTCGCCCCGACGGGGACTGCATAGGTTCTGTTATGGCTATGTATCTTTTTTTAAGAAAAATTAAGCCGGATGCCACCATTATTCCAATGATTGAAAAACCGGCTGAAGAATTCAATATCATCAGTGGAATTGAGAGTATAGTCTCAGATTTTAATCCCGGAATTGATGTTTTTGATGCATTTATCGGACTCGACTGTTCAACAACAGACAGATATGGTGAAGCAGAAAAATATTATGAAAGTGCAAAGAAAAAGATAGTGATTGATCATCATGTTACCAATGATGGTTTTGGAGATGTGTCTTTGGTTGTGCCGGATGCTTCTTCAACCTGCGAAGTTCTTTTTGATGTTATCGGGGAAGAAAATATCGATATTGAAATTGCCAAGGCATTATATATTGGGGTTATTCATGATACCGGAATTCTTCAGTATTCGAATACCAAACCCAAAACCATGAATATTGCTGCAAAGCTTATTTCATATGGTTTTGATTTTACTGAAATTATTGAGAATACATTCTACGAAAAAACAAGAATTCAGAATGAAATTCTTGGAAGATGTCTGCTTGAAAGTATTCTTTTTATGGATGGAAAGTGTATTGCTGCCAAGGTTGATCAAAAGATGATGAATTTTTATGGTGCAACGTCACATGATTTTGAAGGGATTGTTAACCAGCTGAGATACACGAAGGGAGTCGAAGTGGCTATCTTTATGTATGAGATTGAAAATGAGACCTATAAGGTATCCATGCGATCAAAGGGAACTGTTGATGTTGCAAAAATCGCAAAGTTTTACAATGGCGGAGGGCATGTAAGAGCAGCCGGATTCACCATGAGTGGTTCCTTCTATGATATTGTCAATAACATTTCAGACTCAATAGCAATTCAGCTGGGAATAGACTGATGACTAACGGAATAATAAATGTGTATAAGGAAGCAGGCTATACGTCATTTGATGTTGTAGCCTGCCTTCGTAAAATTTTTAATCAAAAGAGAATAGGTCATACCGGAACACTTGACCCTGATGCCGTTGGAGTTCTTCCGATTTGTCTCGGAAATGCGACCTCGGTGGTTGAACTCCTGACAGACAGAAGTAAAGAGTATGTCGCTGAATTTATTCTGGGTGTGTCTACAGATACTCAGGACATGACAGGCAGTATTCTTGAATATAATTTTGATAAAGCTTCAGAATTGGACGAAGACGGGATTGCAGAAGCCATAATGTCGTTCGAGGGTGAAATAGAACAGATACCTCCAATGTATTCAGCGCTGAAGGTTAATGGTCAGAAACTTGTGGACCTTGCAAGAAAAGGCATAGAAGTTGAGCGAAAGAGCCGGAAAGTTATTATTCATGGCATTGAGATTCTCGAAAATGGAAGGGTATCTTCAAACGATATCTTTTCGAAGATAAAAAATCCGGAAGTACTGTCAGATTCTGTTACGAACGATGGCTGTTTAGCAAGTGACTGTAATGGCAAGATTGGTTTACATAACTCAATAAGAAGGTATAGAATCAAAGTATCCTGCTCGAAAGGCACATATATAAGGACGCTTATTGATGATATAGGAAAGAAACTTGGGTGTGGAGCAGCTATGTCGTCGCTCGAGCGTACAAAATCCGGTGAGTTTACAAAAGAACATGCTTATACGCTTGACGAAATACGGCGTTGTAAAGGAGACAACGTACTTGATGAGCTTGTTACTTCGGTTGATGTAATGTTTGAAAAAAATACAGCATTCATCATCAATGAAAAGGGAATGAAGGCTCTTCAAAACGGAAATCAGCTTCAGTCATATATGCTTGTGCCATATGAAAAAGTGAACGTTAATTTTGGAGTACAGCAGGAGATGTGCGATGATGCAGATGTGCTTAAAAATTGCATTGATAATTTTGTGAAGGCCTGTGGTGGTATGGATGATTATGATGTCACAAAATATTATGACTTTGAAAATGGTGAAACTATAAGAGTGTATGACCATACAGGAGAGTTCAGAGCTCTCTACAAATATGAAAAGAAAAGAAACTTTTTCAGTACTGTGAAGATGTTCCTTTGACAGAGGGCCGGAGGAAAGTGTATATTTCAGAAACTGAATATACAAATTGGAAGCAGAGTTGTGAAAAAGGCTGTATGTTATGAAGATAATTAAATCAAAAGATTTTAATATAGAAGAAAAAACTGCCGTTGGAATAGGTAAATTTGATGGGGTTCATCTTGGTCATATCGAACTTATTTCTTCTCTTGTTCGGCAGAAGGAAGCCGGATTGAAGGTCGTTATTTTTACCTTTAATACTTCGGCAACAACTTTCTTTACCGGAAAGAAGGTCGGGGAGATAACGACACTTGCCGAAAAAGAGATTATATTTGAAAAACTGGGCGTGGATGTGCTGATTGAATTTCCTCTTAATTCGGAAACAGCAGCAATAACACCGGATGCGTTCATAAGAGATATTCTCGTCAGGAAACTCAATATGAAGTATGTTGTGGCGGGAGAAGATTTGAGCTTTGGTTATAAAGGCAGTGGAGATGCAAAACTGCTTGAATCAAAGGCTCTGGAATTTGGATATGAAGTAAATATCATTAATAAGCTTAAATATAAAAACAGAGATATTTCATCTACATATGTCCGCGAAGAAATAGAGAATGGAAACATGCAGGAAGCAGCAAAGCTTCTTGGCCACCCGTACAGCTTTGCAGGAACTGTGGAGCGTGGCTTTAAGCTTGGGAGAACTCTTGGGTTCCCGACAATGAATCTTTATCCTGACGAGGAGAAGATTTTGCCTCCGATGGGGGTTTATTATTCCAAGGTGTTATATGACAATATGGAATATTACGGAATAACAAACATAGGAATCAGACCGACGGTTGCTGATGAAAATGACAGACATGTCAGTATTGAAACGTTTTTATTTGATTTTGACAAAGATATGTATGGTCAAAAAATAATTACACATATATTGGAATTCAAACGTCCTGAAATGAAATTCGAGTCTAAGGAGGCTCTTGCCAGACAGGTAAAAAATGATATTCTGGATGGACGTAAATTTTTTGGATTGGATTGATTAAAAAGAAAGAGGAAAGTATGCAGGATGTATTTAAGGGCGCTAAGAATTTAGGTTTTGGATTAATGAGACTTCCCTTGCTGGATGGAAACGATGATTCAAAGATAGATATTGAAACTCTTAAGACAATGGTTGATATGTTTATCGAAAGAGGATTTACATATTTCGATACGGCATGGATGTATTGTGGATTTGCAAGTGAATCAGCAATTAAGGAAGCACTTGTTAAAAGATACCCAAGAGACAAATTCACTCTGGCAACCAAGCTACATTCAGGATTTATTAATGTGCAGGAAGATATGGATAAGGTGTTTGATGCACAGCGTGAAAAAACAGGTGTTGAGTTCTTTGATTATTATCTTATCCATGATGTAAACGCTCATAGTATTGAGACCTATGACAGACTGGATGCCTGGAGCTGGCTGATTAATAAGAAAAAGGAAGGACTTGTTAAAAATATAGGTTTTTCTTTTCATGACAGCCCGGAACTGCTTGAGAAGGTTCTTAAAGAACATCCGCAGATGGAATTTGTACAGCTTCAAATCAATTATCTTGATTATGACAGTCCTGCTATCAAATCAAGAGAAAACTATATGCTTGCAGAAAAATATGACAAACCTGTCATTGTAATGGAGCCTATCAAGGGTGGTACACTTATTAATGTATCAGATCAGGTGAAGAAACTTTTTGAGGAAGCAAATCCTGATGCCAGCATTGCTTCATGGGCAGTGAGGTTTGCTGCTTCGCATAAGAATGTCAAGATGGTATTGTCCGGAATGAATAAGATTGAGGACATGGATAATAATACTGCTTATATGAAGAACTTTTCACCATTGACAGAGAAAGAGAAAGAACTTGTATTTAAGGCAGCAGATATTATGAACAAAGAGATTGCAATACCATGTACCGGCTGTTCATATTGTACCGAAGGATGTCCCAAGAAGATTGCAATACCAAAATATTTTGCCTTATACAATGCTGAAATGAAGCAGAATCCGGATGGTAAACTTGGTTGGACTCCGCAGATGGGATATTATGCAAATATCAGCAAGGACTTTGGCAAAGCAGGTGACTGTATCAAGTGCAGAAAGTGTGAAAAAATATGTCCACAGCATCTTGAGATAACCGAGTTCCTGAAGACTGTTGCAGACAGATTCGAATAATAAGCATGAACTCTTTACATGAAGTGGTGCTTATGCTATTATAATTAGGTTGTATTAGCCGGTACTCAGATTTTGGACACTCCGACCAAATCCCGGTACAGGGCGTTTAGTAACCATCATGTGATGGAACGATTAGATATCATAAGGAGGAAAGACAATGATTTCTAAAGAGAAGAAGACTGCTATTATGGCAGAATATGCTACCTGTCCTAATGACACAGGTTCACCTGAGGTTCAGATCGCAGTATTATCTGCAAGAATCGCTGAACTTACAGATCACCTTAAGGCTCACCCAAAGGATAACCACTCTCGTCGTGGTATGCTTAAGATGGTTGGTCAGAGACGTGGTTTGTTAAGATACCTTAAGGATAAGGATATCGAAAGATATCGTGCTTTGATTGAGAAGTTAGGTCTTCGTAAGTAAGAATGGTTTAAGCGGAGCGCTGTTTTGGCGTCTCCGCTTTTGCTGTTTTTATTAACCGGTGAAGGAACCAAAAGGAGTTCAAAGAGTAAGCAAGGTGTTTTTGTCCAAAACGCTGCTGATTAATTGAATTCAGAGCTTTGGCAGAATATATCTCAAAGGGTAAGAATATCTTGCTTGCTTTTTGACTCATAGTTCCTTTGCCTATGTGATAAAGATATGGAATTCGGAGGTTTATATCTTTGTCAAAAGAGATTTTATTATTGTAAAGGAGAAAACTATGTACAAGAATTTTTCGATGGAATTAGCCGGACGTACACTTTCTGTTGATATCAACAGAGTAGGTAAGCAGGCTAACGGATGTGCATTTATGCACTATGGCGACACAACAGTTTTAAGTACAGCTACAGCTTCTGATAAGCCAAGAGACGGAATCGATTTCTTCCCTCTCTCAGTTGAATATGAAGAGAAGCTTTATGCAGTAGGTAAGATTCCGGGAGGCTTCAACAAGCGTGAAGGTAAGGCTTCTGAGAATGCTATTTTAACAAGCCGTGTAATTGACAGACCTATGCGTCCTTTGTTCCCAAAGGATTACAGAAATGACGTTACACTTAACAATATGGTAATGTCTGTAGATCCTGAGTGCAGACCTGAACTGGTTGCAATGCTCGGTTCTGCTATTGCTACAAGTATTTCAGATATTCCTTTTGATGGTCCTTGCGCTACAACACAGGTTGGAATGATTGATGGAGAATTCATTATCAATCCTAACCAGAAGCAGTGGAAGGAAGGTGACCTTAATCTTACAGTAGCGTCTACCAAGGAAAAGGTTATCATGATCGAAGCAGGTGCTAATGAAATTCCTGAAGCAAAGATGATTGAGGCTATTTACAAGGCTCATGAAGTAAACCAGACAATCATTGAATTTATTGATAAGATCGTTGCAGAAGTTGGAAAGGCTAAGCATGAATATACTTCATGTGCTATCCCTGAAGAACTTTTTGCTGCAATCCGTGAAATCTGTCCTCCTGAAGAGATGGAAGTTGCAGTATTCACAGATGATAAGCAGACAAGAGAAGGCAACATCAAAGAAATCACAGCTAAGTGTGAAGAAAAGTTTGCAGAGAACGAAGAATGGCTTGCTATTCTTGGAGAAGCAATTTATCAGTATGAAAAGAAGACAATCCGTAAGATGATTCTTAAGGATCATAAGCGTCCTGATGGTCGTGAAATTACACAGATTCGTCCTCTTGCAGCTGAAGTTGATATTATTCCCAGAGTTCATGGTTCAGCAATGTTTACACGTGGACAGACACAGATTTGTAATGTATGTACTCTTGCTCCTTTGTCAGAGGCTCAGAAGGTTGACGGCCTTGACGAAAATGAAACAACAAAGAGATATATGCATCATTACAACTTCCCTTCATATTCTGTAGGTGAGACTAAGCCTTCACGTGGCCCCGGACGTCGTGAAATCGGTCACGGAGCATTGGCTGAGAGAGCATTGATTCCTGTACTGCCTTCGGAAGAGGAATTCCCATATGCTATCAGAACAGTATCAGAAACATTTGAATCAAATGGTTCAACTTCAATGGCATCAACCTGTTCATCTTGTATGTCTCTTATGGCAGCAGGTGTTCCTATTAAGAAGATGGTTGCAGGTATCTCTTGTGGTCTTGTAACAGGAGACACAGATGATGATTTCGTTCTTCTTACAGATATTCAGGGACTTGAAGACTTCTTCGGAGATATGGACTTTAAGGTAACAGGAACAACAGATGGTATTACAGCTATTCAGATGGATATCAAGATTCATGGTTTAACTCGTCCTATCGTTGAAGGTGCAATTGCAAGATGTAGAGATGCTCGTCTCTTTATCATGGACAATTGTATGAAGCCTGCGATTGCAGAGCCTCGTAAAGAAGTTAACGCTTACGCTCCTAAGATTGTTTCAATGCAGATTGATCCTGAAAAGATTGGTGATGTTGTTGGACAAAGAGGTAAGACAATTAATGAAATCATTGCCCGTTGTGGAGTTAAGATTGATATCACAGACGATGGAATGGTTTCTGTATGTGGTACCGATAAGGATGGAATGGATAAGGCAATTGAATATATCAAGACAATTGTAACCGATTATGAAGAGGGTCAGGTATTCAAGGGCGTTGTTGTTTCAATCAAAGAATTTGGTGCATTCGTTGAATTTGCTCCCGGCAAGGAAGGAATGGTTCATATTTCTAAGATTGCAAAGGAAAGAATTGAACATGTTGAGGATGTTCTTACTCTTGGAGACAAGGTTAAGGTTGTTTGCCTTGGAAAAGACAAGATGGGAAGAATGAGTTTCTCAATCAAAGATGTTAAAGATTGATTTTTGATATAAAAGTCATAATGAGATGGTGGCCTCTAAGGGGGACACCATCTTGTTGTACATAGTGAATGTCGGGTAGGTGTTAAGCCGACCCGATGCTATAACAAAAAGGAGAAAAATATGTTTTGTAGAAACTGTGGAACTCAAAATAAGGATGATGCCCGTTTCTGTGCAAATTGTGGAGCGCCTATTATGGTAGCACCAACACAGATGCCGGTTGTCGAAAATCCAATGCCTCAGCCTACTGCAGATAATCAGATGGCTGAAGCACCGGCTATGGAAGCATATGTTGAAGAAACACCAACTGTTGACGCACCTGCTATTGACGCTCCGGCAATGGATTCACCGATAGCAGAAAATCCACTTCCTGATGTTCAGATATCTGAAACACCGGTCTATGACATGCCGGTTGAGGAACAGCCTGCACAACAGATGCCGGTTGAAGAGCAACCAATGCAGTATGACCAGCAACCAATGCAGCAGGCACCATATGAGCAGCCAATGCCTTTTGAACAGCAGCCAATGCAGCAGATGCCAAATGGTCAGCCAATGCCTTTTGAGCAGCAGATGCCAAATGGCCAGCCGATGCCTTTTAATCAGCAGCCGATGCAGCAGATGCCAAATGGCCAGCCGATGCCTTTTAATGAGCAGCCAATGCAGCAGATGCCAAATGGCCAGCCGATGCCTTTTAATCAGCAGCCAATGCAGCAGATGCCAAATGGCCAGCCGATGCCTTTTAATCAGCAGCCAATGCAGCAGATGCCAAACGGTCAGCCAATGCCCTTTAATCAGCCACCTGTACAGCAGCAGGGTCCGGTAAATGATAAGAAAGCCGAAAAGGCTGCAAAAAAAGCTGCCAAGCAGGCACAGAATAATGGTCAGATGATGACGCAGGACAAGCCTAAGAAAAAGGGACTTAAGATAGCAATTATTCTTGGTTCAGTTTTACTTGTATTGGGCGGTGCTGCAGCTGCATATCTTTTTGCACCACTTCCGTTTAAGTGGCCGATGACTAAACTGTCACGCAGCATTGATAACAGCAAGGCACTCTTCAATGAGGCAAGCCAGCTGTATAACAACAATAACATAGATGAGGCAAATGCTAAATTTGATGAGGCAATTGCTGAATGTGAAACTGTAATCAGTATTGAACCTTCAAATTATGAAGCTTATCTTACATCTATTTATGCCTATGAGTATAAGGACGATAAGTCAGGAATGCAGGGAGTGTATAAGGAATTTAAGACTCAGCTTCAGGAAGATAAAGATTCAAAGAAAGCAGAAGATGCCAAACAGGAATCAGATAACAGTGTAAATGATACAAAGGCTAATATTTTCCTTACAGCACCGGTTATTTTTGATGACGCAGATAAGGTTATCAGTGAGCTCGAGGAAGGTGTAGCCGAGTGTAATAATGTTAAAAAGGATGAATTTAATAAAGAATTCTCAAAGCAGTATGTAGTTAAAGGTGATTCATCTTTAGCAGCAGACAATTATACAGAGGCACTTGATTTTTATAAGAAGGCACTTGACTATAATGCGGATAATCAGACTGCGGTTGCCAATGGTAATGATGCCGTTGCAAAATATGCTGAGGATTTGATGGCTTCAGGTGACTATGATAAGGTTAAACAGTTAGCCAATGAAATTGACAGCGAAGGTCTGTTTAGTGCCGGTGAACTGGATAAGGCTGTAGAAGAAATTGAAGCTATGGAAGCTGAACAGCAGGCTTACATCGATTTTATGAAACAGTTTTATGATGCAATGCTGATTGACGATACTGCAACTCTTGAAGCAATTGTGTGGGATCCTCAGGTAAAAGCATATGGTGAGGAAAAAAATGCAGAAGGTAAAAACCTTATGCTGATTGCGGATGACCCGCTTTCAGATACCGGTTATGGCGTGGAAATCTATGAAATCAATAACAGAAGAATAGTATATTTGGGAGATTTTGTAGATGGTGTTCGCGAAGGATATGGAAAAATTTATTCCGACGCCGGAAATTACTACAATGTTGGAGGCAGCTCTTGGAAAAACGGAACTCCGTATGGGGACGCTTATCTTGTAGAGGCTATCGATGGCGTGTATTCATGCCAGTACTCAGGTAACATTTCCGATGGTAAGTGGGATGGAGACATTGCGGTAGAGATAGAAGACTATAATTCAGGCGGTCATTTTTCAACAGGCTTTGAAGTATCTTCAGGCTATCCCTGGGATAATGTGAATGAGGCATATGAAGAAGAGTACGGAGCACCTGCTTATGATGATCCCGATTTCAATCTGTATGCATACGTTGGAGATGGAGAGACTCTTTGGAGAATTGGTGCACATAAAAACAGTACATGGGGATTCCCGGGATATGCTGATATTAACTAACCGATAATCCAGACAAGATTAAAGAATTGAGCCCGGAAGAACAGATAATCTTCACAGGAACTGTGTAAGAGCAGTAGACTTGGATTGATATGGTTGCTTCCGGGTTTTGCTTTGCCAAGGTATACGCCGAGGCTGTTTGAATATTTATTATGATTTTATTGTGAATGATAAGGCGAAAAAGATATTATGAAAAAGAATACAGCTGCAAATATAAATAATGAATTACTGAATTTTATTAACAAATCACATTCTCCTTTTCATGCGGTGAGAAATCTTGCAGATATGCTTAAAGGTTTTGAAGAATTAAAGGAAGAAGATGAGTGGAAGCTTGAGAAGGGTAAAAACTATTATGTGATACGAAAAGACTCTTCCATGATTGCTTTTTCAATTCCGAAGAATGGCTATTCATCATTGAAAATGGCATCAGCACATTCTGATTCTCCCTCTTTTAAAATAAAAGCGACTCCGGAAATGAAGGTTGAGGACAGATACCTTAAACTTAATACAGAGGTGTACGGATCGGCTATAATGTACAGCTGGTTTGACAGACCCTTGTCGTTAGCAGGAAGAGTTGTGATAAAATCCGGAGATGACTTTGAATCCAGACTTGTGGATATTGATAAAGATATTCTGCTGATTCCGTCAGTTGCTATTCATATGGCTCGTGATATTAATGATGGCTATAAGTTTAATCCAAAAACAGATACACTTCCCCTTATGGGAATGGCTGCTCAAAACGGGAATTTTCTCAAAATGATAGCCGAAAATGCCGGTGTATCGGAGAAAGATATTCTTGGTTATGATTTATATCTTTATCCGAGAACTGAGGGTATTGTGTGGGGAGCAAATAATGAGTTTGTTTCAGCGCATGCTCTTGATGATTTGCAGTGTGCATTTGCACTTATTAAAGGAATGGCAGAAAGCAAAAGCAGGGATACACTGAATATTGTTAATGTATTTGATAATGAAGAAGTAGGTTCACTTACCGGTCAGGGTGCTGATTCAACCTTTCTTGAAGATACAATCGGCAGAATTAATACTATATTAGGATATGATGAGGAACATCTTAAGAAGTCAATAAGCAGAGGTTATTGCATTTCTGCAGACAATGCGCATGCAGTTCATCCAAATCATACAGAGTATGCAGATGCTACCAATCGTCCGTATCTGAATGGCGGAATAGTAATCAAATATAATGCATCTCAAAAATATACAACAGATGCATATTCCGAGGCTATGTTTAAGGACATATGTAATCAGGCCGGTGTGCCATTCCAGACATATGCCAACAGATCTGATATGCCGGGAGGCTCAACACTTGGAAATCTGTCAATGAGACATATTTCCATAAAAACGGTAGATATTGGTCTTCCTCAGCTGGCAATGCATTCCGCATATGAAACAACTGGTGCAAAGGATACCGAATATCTTGTTAATGCGATGAAAATATTTTTTGGTGCCGGAAAATAAAAATGCAGGAAAATTTGCCTAAGTAAAGGTAAAAGGAAGGGAATTTGTCCTTACTTTTGCTTTGGCAAATAACGTAATTGAAAAATATATAAAAATCTTAATAATAAAAAAGGAAAAAGGCCTTATAAACAGAATAATGTTTATAGGGCTTTTGTGCGCCTATGATTTTGTGGACAACATTAGCACTGACTCAGGGGGGATTCTCTGAGTGAAGGAATTATTTATATTCATTATATTTTAGACCGGAATTCCGGTGGAGTTGTTGGTATGAATATACGAGAAAATCTGGAACAACTTGAATTTAAGAATCTTAGTCCCTATGCAATGCATAGTGCAGAATCAAAGGGGCGACTTAAAGATGAGGAACAGTGCGATATAAGACCTGTTTTTCAAAGAGACAGAGACAGAATTCTGCATTCAAAATCTTTTAGAAGACTAAAGGATAAGACGCAGGTATTTCTGACACCTGACGGAGATCATTACAGAACACGTCTTACGCATACGCTTGAGGTGTCTCAGAATGCCAGAACCATAGCAAAAGCGCTTAGGATGAATGAAGATTTGGTAGAAGCCATTGCGCTTGGACATGACCTTGGACACACTCCCTTCGGACATGCAGGCGAAAGGGCGCTTAATGCTGTATGTCCGTATGGGTTTGAACATGCGAAACAGTCTGTCCGTACGGTGGATATTCTCGAAAAGAACGGTCAGGGGCTTAACCTTACAATGGAAGTCAGGGACGGAATATTAAATCATCAGACTAAAGGTGAACCTTCTACTCTTGAAGGGAAAATAGTCAGATTTTCAGATAAGATAGCATATATTCATCATGATATGGATGATGCCATCAGAGCAGGTATTCTGAGGGAGGAAGATGTTCCAGAGGAAATCTGTTCTGTTATCGGACACAGCACCGGTGAGAGACTTGATCATTTTATTCATGATATTGTTTCAACAAGTTATGACAGTAATGAGATTAAAATGTCCGAATTGGTCGCAAAGGCAATGAAGGATTTGAGACAGTTTATGTTTGAAAATGTATATACGAATCCGCTGGCCAAGGCCGAAGAATCTAAGGCAGAGATGCTGATACAGACACTTTATAATTATTACAGACATCATCTTGAAAAACTTCCGGATGATTTTAAGAGACTTATAACACAGGGAGAGCCTGAGGAAATGGTTATAAGTGATTATATAGCGGCAATGACAGACAGGTTTGCAATTGCCAAATATGAAGATATTTATATACCTAAAACATGGCATGGTTAACATAATATACAATGGCAAATGTTTTATCTGCCATAAATGTGAATAAGCGTTGCACGGTTGACATAACATAACAGCTGGCGGGTGAAAACTCGCATTTGAAGTGGTATTTGAGAATGTTTTATTCCGATGAACTTGTCGAAGAAATCAGGTCGAAGAATGATATAGTCGACGTGGTATCCCGATATGTAAAGATACAAAAAAAGGGAAACAGCTATTTTGGTCTATGCCCCTTTCATAATGAAAAATCACCATCATTTTCAGTTTCACCCAATAAACAGATGTTTTACTGTTTCGGTTGCGGAGCAGGTGGAAATGTATATACTTTTGTGATGAAATACGAGAATTATACATTTCAGGAAGCAATGAAGCTGTTGGCAGACAAGGCAGGAGTTGCACTTCCTGAGGTCGAGTATTCAGAGGAAGCAAAGAAGGCCCAGAATAAAAGAAATCTTCTTCTTGAGATTAATAAAGAAGCTGCAAAATATTTTTATTATCAGCTTCGTGCCAAACAGGGTGAAAACGGGATGAATTATCTTAAGGGCAGGCAACTGTCGGATGAAACCATGCAGAAGTTTGGCCTTGGTTATGCCAATATGTCAGCAGATGATTTATGTCTTTATCTTAAGAAAAAAGGCTACGAGGATCAGCTGATTATAGAGGCCGGACTCGGAACCCATGACGAAAAAAGAGGTTTGCATGATAAATTCTGGAACAGAGTAATGTTTCCTATTTCAGATGTTAACCACAGAGTCATTGGGTTTGGCGGAAGAGTAATGGGAGATGCAAAACCAAAGTATCTTAATTCCCCGGAAACCTCTATTTTTGACAAAAGCAGAAATTTGTATGGGTTGAACCATGCCAGATCTTCGCGCAGGCCTTACATTATTTTATGCGAAGGTTATATGGATGTTATTTCCATGCATCAGGCAGGATTTGACTGCGCTGTGGCATCACTTGGAACTGCATTTACATCAGGTCAGGCGACACTGCTTAAGCGATATGACAAAGATATAATCCTTGCCTATGATTCAGATGGTGCAGGAACAAATGCCGCTCTGAGGGCAATAGAAATATTAAGAGAAGTTGACCTTGTCGGTAAGGTATTGAACCTGAAACCGCATAAGGATCCGGATGAATTCATTAAAGCAGAAGGAATGGAAGCCTTCGAAAAGCGAATAGCAGAAGCTGAAAACAGTTTCTTCTTTGAAGTCAGAATTTTAAGTGAAAAATACAGACTCGATGATCCGGAAGAAAAAACCAGGTTTTTAACGGAAGTAGCAAAAAAGATACTCAATTTTAGTGAGGATGTCAAAAGGGACAGTTATATAGATGCAATTTCCGATAAATATAATGTGCGAAATGAAAGTTTGAAAAAGCTTGTTCGTGAGTATGCAGCCAAGGCAGGAGACGTACAGACAGCTTATAAGGTTAAGTCAGGGATTCAGAGTAAACCTAATCCGGAAGAGAATAAGAAGAAACCACAAAAGCTGTTCCTTACATATCTTGTTGATCATCCTAAATTGTATTCTAAAGTGAAAAAGTATGTTTCTGAAGATGATTTCACGGAAGATATATATAAGCAGGTAGCTCGAAGGCTATTTGAGGATCTTGGCAATGGCATTGTTAATCCGGCAGGTATCATCAATATGTTTGATGACGAGGAGGCTCATAAAGAAGTCAGTGCGCTGTTTAACACGGAACTGGCTTATCTTGACACAGTGCAGGAGGAAGAAAAGGCTTTTCATGACATTCTTTACGCATTAAAGAAGAACAGCCTGGATTATCATAACTCTATGCTGGGCTCAGATGTAGAAGCTCTGGCAAAAGTTATTAAAGGCAAAAAAGATTTAGAAGAAATAAGTAAAATTCACATATCATTGGAGGACTAGAAATGGCACGCAAGAAAAAAGAAGAAATCAAAGAAGAATTGAAGGAAACATTATCAGATATGCCTGAGATTAATGATGATTTTGATGAAGATTCTATTGAAATGACAGAAGAGATTCCTGATATTCCTGACGACTACGCTGATGGCGGTCAGGCTAATAAAATGGATGATGCAACCCTTGAAAAGTTTAACGAAAAGCTTAAGGGAATTCTTAAAGTCGCTAAGAAGAAAAAGATGATAGATTACAAGGAAGTTAATGACTACTTTGCTGAACTTGGACTTCAGGATGAGCAGCTTGACAAAGTAGTTGAATTCCTTGATCAGAATGGTGTTGATGTTCTCAGAATGACAGATGAAGATATTGACGATGAAGAAGAAATCATCCTTACGGAAGAGGATGAGGTTGATGTTGAAAATATTGACCTTTCTGTTCCTGAAGGAATCAGTATAGAAGATCCCGTAAGAATGTATCTTAAGGAAATCGGTAAGGTGCCGCTCCTTTCTGCAGACGAAGAAATAGAACTTGCACAGAAGATGGAACGCGGAAATAAGCTTATCGAAGAACTGCCTGGACTTAAGAAAACTCTTGCAGAGACCACCAAGAAGAAAGATATAGCAGACCTTGAAGCCAAGATTAAACAGTATGAGGCTGAGATAGATGAAGGCGAAGAAGCCAAGAAAAAGCTTGCAGAAGCAAATCTTCGTCTTGTTGTATCAATTGCAAAAAGATATGTCGGACGTGGAATGCTCTTCCTCGATCTTATCCAGGAGGGTAACCTTGGTTTGATTAAGGCTGTAGAAAAGTTTGATTATACCAAAGGATATAAGTTCTCTACATATGCTACATGGTGGATCAGACAGGCTATTACCAGAGCAATTGCCGATCAGGCAAGAACCATAAGAATTCCTGTTCATATGGTAGAAACCATTAATAAATTAATCAGAGTATCACGTCAGCTCCTTCAGGAACTTGGACGTGAAGCATTGCCTGAGGAAATCGCGAAGGAAATGGACCTTCCGGAAGAGCGAGTTCGTGAAATCTTAAAAATCAGTCAGGAACCTGTTTCTTTGGAAACTCCTATCGGTGAAGAGGAAGATTCACACCTTGGAGATTTTATTCAGGATGATAATGTTCCGGTACCGGCAGAGGCAGCAGCATTTACTCTTCTTAAGGAACAGCTTGTTGAAGTATTAAGCACACTTACCGAAAGAGAGCAGAAGGTTTTGAGACTTCGTTTCGGACTTGACGACGGAAGATCACGTACTCTTGAAGAAGTTGGTGGTGAGTTTGGTGTTACCCGTGAAAGAATCAGACAGATTGAAGCTAAGGCATTAAGAAAGCTTCGTCATCCAAGCCGCTCAAGAAAGCTTAAGGACTATTTGGATTAATGAGCACAAATATATGTTTATCTCCAAGAATGGAGATGATTGTGTCAATGATTTCAAAAGGAAACCGGATTGTTGACATTGGATGCGATCATGCTTATGTATCGATAGCAGCAGTACTCAGGAATATAAGCCCGAGAGCTTTGGCTATGGATGTTGTTAAGGGCCCGCTTCAAAAGGCCGGCGAGCATGTGAGACAGTATAACCTTGATAAATATATAGAAACCCGCCTCTCAAACGGACTTCAAAATTATAAAGAAGGTGAAGCAGATACTGCGATAATGGCAGGAATGGGCGGAATGCTTATTAAGGAAATAATAAGTAACGGTCTTGATAAGGCAAAGAGTCTTAAGGAACTTATTCTGTCGCCACAGTCAAATATACCTGAGTTACGAGTATTTTTGTCAGAAAATAACTTCTGTATTGTCGATGAGAGAATGGTTGTCGATGAAGAAAAGTACTACATTGTTATGAAGGTGGTTAAAGGCAGACAGGTACTGTCAAAGCAGGACGAACTGTTTGGCCCGATATTAAAGTCGGATAAAAGCAAGGTCACAATAGAGTATTTTGAAAAAGAATTACAAAAGAACAAAGAGATATTATGTAAACTAGAAGAACAGTCTTCGGAAGCTTCGAAGAAAAGAGCAGAGGAAATCAGGAACATCGTTGAAATGCTTGGTGGACTCTTGGGGACGGGGTTAGTGGCTCACTAAGGAATGTGACAGTAATGTCGCAAATCAGAACGGAGGTATTATGGCAAAACTTATTATTGACGGAAAAGAAAGAGAATATCCGGAAGGAACAAAGTATGAATATGTGGCTCAGGATTATCAGAGTCAGTATGATGATATGATAGGTCTTGTTATCGTTAATGATAAAATAACAGAATTGAACAAGCCTGTTAAAGGAGATGCAAAAGTTGAATTTGTTAAGCTTTCGGATTCTATAGGTCATAAGGCATACATACGTACTGCTATTATGATGGTTATCAAAGCTATATATGATGTTATCGGAAAAGATGATATTAATCGTGTCAAGGTTGAATATACCATTGGCCAGGGATACTATATAAGCCTTGATTGTAAATCAGGTCCTGTTGAGGATACAGTCATCGAAAAAATAAAAGAGCGTATGAAGATTCTTGTTGAAGCTGACAGACCAATAACCAAGAAGAATTATGCTAAAGAAGATGCTGTTGCGAAGTTCAAAGAAATGGGAATGTACGATAAGGTAAAACTTTTTGAGTACAGAAGATCTTCATATATTAATGTGTACTGTCTGGACGATTATTTTGATTATTATTATGGATATATGCTTCCAAGCACAGGTTACGTTAAATACTATGATGTAATGCCTTATGAAAAAGGTTTACTGCTTCTTATACCTTCAAAGAAGGATCCCAAGAGAATTGATTTCTTTGAACCGAGAGAAAAATTCTCTAAGGCTATGGAAATGTCAAATGCCTGGGGTGAAATGGTTGGAATAAGTAATGTTGGTGACCTGAATGAATCAGTTTGTGATGGATCGCTTCATGATATGATACTTGTTTCAGAAGCTCTCCAGGAAAGAAGAATCAGTGAAATAGCCAAGGAAATAGTTGACAGAGGAAATGTTAAGTTTATTCTTATAGCAGGTCCTTCGTCATCCGGAAAAACTTCCTTCTCCCATCGTTTGTCAATTCAGTTGAGAACCTTTGGAATGAAACCGCATCCAATTGCAATGGATGATTATTTTGTTAACAGGGAACAGACACCGGTTGATGAAAACGGTGATTTGAACTTTGAGTGTATCGAAGCAATTGATACAAATCTCTTCAATGAAAATATGGCTGCCCTGTTAAGAGGTGAAAAGGTTGAGATGCCTGACTTTAACTTTAAGACAGGACACAGAGAATATAATGGAAGATACATGCAGCTTGGAGAAGAGGATATTCTTGTAATAGAAGGAATACATGGTCTTAATCCTATATCAAGTGCAATGCTTCCGGATGAAAGTAAGTACAAAATATTTATCAGCGCACTTACAACATTAAATGTTGATGACCATAACAGAATTCCGACAACGGATGCGAGACTGCTTAGAAGAATGGTAAGAGACTATCGTACAAGAGGTGCCTCTGCAGCCAGAACAATTCAGATGTGGCCATCAGTACGAAAAGGTGAAGAGGAGAATATTTTCCCATTCCAGGAACAGGCAGATATAATGTTTAACTCAGCTCTTATTTATGAAATAGCTGCACTTAAACAGTATGCAGAACCATTACTCTTTGGTATTAAAAAGGGTGAACCTGAATATCATGAAGCAAAGAGACTGCTTAAGTTCCTCGAATATTTTGTGGGAATAGATATTAAGAATATTCCGAACAATTCTCTTTGCAGAGAATTTGTTGGTGGAAGTTATTTTAAGGTATAAATATATACACTCTGATTATTTTGCATTATGGATAGTCAGAACAATCGTCAACAAATATATTGTTTATTATTTGAGTGGGACAAGTGATCGCTGGTGGTTTTCCACGAGAGGAAAGTCCGGGCTTCATAGGGCAGAATGCCAGATAACGTCTGGCGGAGGTGACTCCAGGACCAGTGCAACAGAAAATAACCGCCCGATACACATTTTGTGTCCGTCTTCGGACGGGGAATTGGGTAAGGGTGAAAAGGTGGTGTAAGAGACCACCGCGCAGGCGGTAACGTCTTGCGGCGGATGTAAACTCCATTCGAAGCAAATCCAAGCAGAAAGCGTTGACCCTGCCCGGCGAGCTTTCAGGTAGGATGCTTGAGGCTGTCGGTGACGATAGTCCTAGATAGATGATCACTCACGACATAACCCGGCTTACCGTCCCACTCATTTAATTATATTTTTATGAATTTATTAAGGGAAAAGACAATTAAGACTGTTACTCGAAAGCACATTGGCGCAATTATGCTGATGCTATTTTTAACTCTTATTTTCGTCAGCTGCGGCGCTGAAGATATGAGAGAACAGGAATTGTCCCTGCAGGTAAAAATACACACTGTAAGTACTGAAGGGACAGGCATTATTATCGATGTTAAAGGGAAGGAAGCTGTTGTTGCATCTCCCTATCATGTTATAAAGGACTATGATGACGCTGCCTATATTGAGTTGGCAGACAAAGGAAAGGTAAAAGGAGCAATTCTTGGTTTTATAGAGGACCGGGATATTGCTTTTTTGACGATTGATACAGAAGACAGCGCTTTAATTAAAAATGTAGAAGAAAAGGTGAAAGATAGCGCTGCAAACCTTTTGAATACAGACGAGGAAAAAAGCATTAAAGCTAAAAAGGTACATGCATATAATTTGTATGAAAATGGTCAAAGATATGATGGCACCATTGAAGAAGATAAGACATATCTTTATGACCTTGAGCAGACAATGATGCTTATAAATATATGCGCATACGAAGGAATGAGCGGCGCAGGTTTATATGATGATGATGCAAATGTGCTGGGAATGATTATCGCAGGAAACGGGAGTCAGACGGCAGCAATTGGAATGCACGACGTATATGATTATTATTTGAGGATAACTGAATGATACATGCATTTATTATTAATCAGCATGCGGGAATTGGTGGCTTTGCAGCTGAAATACGTGAACATCTCTCAAGACGTAAGGATATTGAGTATTACATATTCCATACGCGTCGTGAAGGCGGAGAATCAGATGTTGCAAGAGAGATTATGAACCTTTTTGAAGGTGAAAAGGTCAGAATCTACTGCTGCGGAGGTTCAGGAACGTTAACCAATGCACTTAATGGGGTCGATGATCTTTCAAAAGTTGAAATCGCTTTTTATCCCAAAGGGCTGACTAACGATTTTCTTAAAGTATTTGGAGAGGATGAGAATAAATTTACTGAGCTGGATGCAATGATAGACGGGGAATGCGCTCAGATTGATTATATAGAGACAAGCGATGGCATATCACTTAATACTTTTTCGGTGGGAATCGATTCATCCTTTGGTAAAAAGATGAGGGATGTTGAAGCTCTTAACGTATTTGGAAATATGGTGCCATATTTGGTAAGTTTCATCTATGCTGCATTTGTTGCTAAGACCGAGGAATATGAGGTTGAAGTAGATGGCGAAAAATACACTGGCAAGTTCAGCGAAGTATTCTTTGGTAATGGTGGAACAATTGGCGGAGCACTCTGTTTTGAAGATAAACCTGACATTACAGACGGACTCGGAAAGACAGTTATATTTAAGGGGTTGCCGTCTTTTAGAATATTGCGATTGTTTATTAACCTTGCTAAGAAACGTTTAGATAAATGCGAAGGTAAGGAATTTGATGGTTTTGGTAAATCAATATCAATCAAAAGATGCGATAATAAAGCCTTTGTAATGAACTATGATGGTGAATTCAGATCAGTTAAAAAATCGTTTACTGCAAGAATTGTTCCAAAGGGGTTGAATTTTGTATTGCCCAAGGGGGTAGAACTTAAATGAAAGAATTGAAAGCACGTGGCGGAGTTATGGCCATGGCCGCATATTTCTTATATGGACTGCTTTTTATATTATCCACGCTGATTAATGAGCATGGATTTGATTCGTATGCAGCAGGAACAATGGTATTCTGGGGCATTACGGTAGTGGTACTTATTACAGGAAGTTTCGGAAATACTTATAAGGGCAGTGATGCAAGACAGATAATGTATATCATATTTGCAGATATACTGGCGGTATTTATTCAGTTATACTGGGACGCTTCCAGCGTTTTGTATATTCTGTTTATGGTTGAGTGGATTCTTGTATTGGCATTCATTGGCAAAAAACAGATTCATATAAATTCGCTGGTTCAAATTTTAAGTATCATTCTTTTGACAGTAATACCTGAAGGTGTTACCCGTTTTCACGCGTATGATATAAGAGATATGTTTACTGCTATCCTGGGCATACTGATCGCGGACTGGGCAGCTGTCAATGTTGTTAAGTCTATTATGAGAGTTTACCGTGATAACAGAGAACATGATAGAAGTATAAGTGATATGCTTAATCTTGTAGAAGCGAAGCACTCGGAAGCTAAACATGCAACCAATGCAAAGTCACAGTTTCTTTCGAACATGTCTCATGAAATCAGAACGCCAATCAATTCAATACTTGGAATGAATGAGATGATTTTGAGAGAAACAAATGAAAATCATACTAAAGAATATGCAGATAATATTAAATCTGCTGGAGAACTTCTTCTGACTCTTGTAAATGATGTTCTTGATATTTCAAAGATTGAAGTAGGAAAGATGAATCTTGTTCCTGTTAACTTTGAACTTATCAATATTGTGAGAGACCTTGACAACATGATCAGACCTAAAGCGATTGAAAAAGGTCTTGATATGTCAATCAGCTGTGATGAGAGTCTGCCATGCGGTTATAGAGGTGATGACATCCGAATCAAGCAGATACTTGTTAACCTTATGAACAATGCGGTTAAGTATACCCCAAGTGGAGGTGTTGAACTGGTTATCGGCGGCTCGTTTGATAAAGACACAAAACTGGCTGTTCTTGATTTTAGAGTTAAAGATACAGGCATGGGAATTAAACCTGAAGATCTTAAACGTTTGAATGAAAAATTTGTAAGATTTAATGAAGAGCAAAACAGGTATACCGAAGGCTCGGGGCTTGGAATTACAATTGTTAACGGATTTCTGGATATTATGGACAGTAAACTTGAGGTTTCTTCGGAATTTGGTAAAGGTTCTGTCTTTGGATTCAAACTTGAATTGCCGGTTACTGACGAAGAACAGATTAAAAATAAATCTAAGATATCAGAAAATCAAAACGTTCAGAAAAAGTCAGAAGAGATATATAAATGTCCTGAAGCAAAGTTGCTTGTTGTAGATGATAATGCCATGAACTTAAAAGTGTTCCAGGGATTATTAAAGCGTACAGAGGCTAAAGTTGAAAGTGCAGATAATGGTCAGGATGCCATCGAAATGTCGAAGAAGAATAAGTATGACATTATTTTTATGGATCATATGATGCCTGGAATGGATGGAATAGAATGCGTAAAGCGCATGAGTGAAATAAAGGATTTCTTAAACGAAAACACTCCAATAGTTGCACTGACAGCCAATTCGGTTGCCGGGGCAAGAGAAATGTATCTTGAGAATGGTTTTTCAGATTTTCTGTCAAAGCCTATAAGGTATGAAGAACTGGAAATGAAGATAAAGGAATTACTGGCTAAGGAGGAATAGGAAATGAGTATTCAGGTCAATTTAATTATTCATACTATTTGCTTTCTTATAGTGCTGGTTGTATTCTTTGCTCTTAGGATTAAAACAATAGGTAAAAAGAGATATACGCATCTCAAGGTTGCTGTAGGAGAATTTGCAATCGTTATTTTCTTTGATGCGCTCATTGTACATATCGATAATGTTAAGCCTTGTCCGATGTCATATAATGCGGCATATTTTGTAGAGATGGCTTATAATATTTTTTATGTTATGGCTTTTGCTGTAATGTATGAACTGGCTGTTAAATATGGCATGAAAAAGAGCAAAATTACCGTAAGTATAATGAATATAGGACTTTTGCTGGCAATTATTTCGGTCTCTTTGATGGTTATATTTAAGGATACTGATATGTTTATGAGCATTCAGGATGGCGAGGTTATATATGGAAATCTTTATACATTATGGCTTGCTACCTGCGGTTTGCTTATTTTAGGTGTTGTTGTAGAATCCATACATATGCATTTTAATTCAGAGATGGAGGTATACAAGAACAGCCTGAAGCCATTCTTCTATTTCTCAATATATGTAATTATTGCATTTGCATTTGTGTTTTTTGATCACACTTCGGTATTACCGGTTATCGGTATGGCAGCCTGGTCATTATATATGTATATAAACACCAAGAAGCATAATGTATTCAGAGATGAATTGACAGGAATGAGTAACGTAATGCAGATGCTTAGAGATATAGACGATTATTTTAATGATGGTCTCGATTTCTGTTTTTGGCTATTTAATATTAAAGAACTTGATACAATTGAAAGTTTCTATGGTCAGGGAGAAAAAGAAAATGCGATTAAGCTGACTGCGGATGCAATCCGAAATGTGACACTGCAGGAGGGTGGATATCCTTACAGATATTCGGATGAGGAATTTGCCGTAATCAGGGTCCTGGAGACTTCATACCACTATTTAGAGATAGAGAAGGATATTAATAGTGAACTTGACAAACATATGGTTGACGGAGGTCTTCCATATAAGGTTTCAGTGGATTGCGGAAAAGTTATTTATGATGAAGAAAAACATTTCTCAATACATGATATTATTCGGGATGTGGAAATTGATCGAAAAGCCGTGAAATATCAGTAGTACGTATGTTTCATAGTATGAAAGGCTGAACTGCATAAGTGGAAAAATATAAAGATAACGCTTAAAAACAGTAAAATATGTTAAAAGATATAGTTTGCTATTGACAATATAAAACAGGATAGCTAAAATAATATGCGTGTGTTTACATTAAAACGTCCGTGTCTCCGGCTTTAATGAAACACTGATACGGATGATTTTAATAGGAGGTGTACCAAATGGCTAATATCAAATCTGCTAAGAAGCGTGTTTTAGTTGCTCAGAGAAATGCTGACAGAAATAAGTCAATCAAGACAGCTGTTAAGACCGCTATTAAAAAGGTTAGAGCTGCTATCGAAGCTGGCGATAAGAACGCTGCTAACGAAGCTTTAGTTGCTGCTACCAAGTCTATTGACATGGCATGCACAAAGGGTGTTTTCCACAAGAACACTGCAGCTAGAAAGGTTTCTCGTTTAGCACAGGCTGTTAATAAGATGGCTTAATACCTTATATATATTTGCTTACTAAGGACCTTTTCGTACCGTCATACGAAGAGGTCTTTTTTAGAATTCGTTATAGAAAGTTGAGATAATAAATGTCAGCAGTTGACCAGAGCAAAATACGAAATTTTTGCATAGTTGCACATATTGACCATGGTAAAAGTACTTTGGCAGACCGAATCATTGAAAAGACAGGTCTGCTTACAAGTCGTGAAATGCAGGCACAGGTTCTTGATAATATGGATCTTGAAAGAGAACGTGGCATTACAATCAAGGCGCAGTCTGTAAGAACTGTTTATAAAGCTAATGATGGAAATGAATATATTTTTAATCTGATAGATACTCCGGGACATGTGGACTTTAATTATGAGGTTTCAAGATCTCTTGCAGCATGTGATGGTGCAATTTTGGTTGTTGATGCGGCACAGGGAATAGAAGCTCAGACACTTGCCAATGTTTACCTTGCTCTTGATCATAACCTTGAAGTGTTTCCTGTAATAAATAAGATTGATCTTCCTTCAGCAGAGCCTGAAAGAGTAATCAACGAGATTGAAGATGTAATAGGAATAGAAGCGCAGGATGCACCACTTATCTCTGCCAAGAATGGCATTGGTATTGAAGAGGTGCTTGAAGCGATTGTTACTAAGATTCCTGCACCTAATGGTGATGCTAATAAACCATTCAAGGCACTTATTTTTGATTCACTATATGATTCCTATAAAGGTGTCATAGTATTTGTACGTGTCTTTGATGGCAAAGTTACCCGAGGAACCGAAATTAAAATGATGGCGACAGGAGCGGTGACTGAGGTTGTTGAAGTGGGTATTTTCGGGGCCGGAAGATTTATTCCATGCGAAGAACTTACGGCAGGAATGGTTGGATATATAACTGCCTCAATTAAAAATGTAAGAGATACAGCAGTTGGTGATACAGTTACCGAAAATCAGAATCCATGTTCAGAAGCTCTTCCGGGGTATAAGAAGGTACAGTCAATGGTATATTGTGGAATGTATCCGGCAGATGGCGCAAAGTATCCGGATCTTCGAGATGCCCTTGAAAAACTCCAGCTTAACGATGCATCTTTGACATATGAACCTGAAACATCAATAGCTCTTGGTTTTGGATTCAGATGCGGATTTTTAGGATTACTTCATCTTGAAATTATTCAGGAGCGACTCGAGAGAGAATATAATCTTGATCTTGTAACAACAGCTCCGGGTGTAATATATCACGTATATAAAACAGATGGAGAGATGATTGAACTTACGAATCCGAGTAACCTCCCGGATCCTTCTCAGATTGAGTATATGGAGGAACCGGTTGTTTCGGCTGAAATCATGGTTACAACCGAGTTTATTGGACAGATAATGGAACTTTGTCAGCAAAGAAGAGGTAAATATTTGGGAATGGAGTATATGGAAACATCAAGAGCTCTGCTTAAATACGAACTTCCTCTTAATGAGATTATTTACGATTTCTTTGATGCTCTTAAATCCAAGAGCCGCGGATATGCTTCTTTCGATTATGAGATGAAAGGATATGAGAAGTCAGATCTTGTTAAGCTTGATATACTTATAAATAAAGAAGAAGTTGACGCTCTTTCGTTTATTGTTCATAAGGAGGGTGCTTATGAGCGAGGAAGGAAGATGTGCGAAAAACTTAAGGAAGAAATTCCGAGACACTTATTTGAAATTCCTATTCAGGCAGCAGTTGGTGGTAAGGTCATTGCCAGAGAGACGGTTAAGGCTATGCGAAAAGATGTCTTGGCCAAGTGTTATGGTGGTGATATTACCCGAAAGAAGAAGCTTCTTGAGAAACAGAAGGAAGGAAAGAAACGTATGCGTCAGTTTGGTAATGTTGAAGTTCCACAGCAGGCGTTTATGTCGGTACTTAAACTTGATGAAGATTAGTCTGTATATTCATATTCCGTTTTGTGTTAGGAAATGCTTATATTGTGATTTTAATTCCGGACCTTATGATAATAAGGTCCGTTCTTCGTATGTGGAAGCCCTTACTAAAGAACTTGTAGGCAGGGCCTGTGAACTGTCAGAGTATGAGGTTATAAGTATATTTTTTGGCGGAGGAACACCAAGCATTCTTGAAGTAGAGGCATTCTCGAGAATTATGGATACCATACATAAGAACTACAATCTTTCAGATGATTGTGAAATAACGATGGAAGTTAACCCCGGAACTGTTGGTAAAACGGAGAAAAAGCTGTCAGGATTCAAAGAGGCTGGCATTAACAGAATTAGTATTGGGTTGCAGTCTGCTAATGATGATGAACTTAAGCATCTTGGAAGAATTCATACAAGAGCAGATTTTGAACAAACATATAAGTTAGCACATGAGGCCGGAATTAATAATGTTAATGTTGACATTATGACTGCAATCCCGGGACAAACGATGGATTCATATATTGAAACACTCAGATACGTTACGGCTCTGAATCCGCCTCCACAGCATATTTCTGCATACTCTCTGATAATAGAAGAGGGAACGCCATATTACGATATTTATGGGGATAAAGAATCTGAATCGGAAGAGAGTAAAATGTATGGTTTACATAATGCAAAAACATTAACTGTAAGTGACTGCTGTGAGTTCCAAAAGGAAGGTCAGAGTGAAAGTGAGCATCATGATTATGAATATATGAGACTGAAAAAAGAATCTGTGTCAGATAAACTACAAAAAATAACTCTTCCGGATGAAGATACAGAGCGTGAAATGTATGACGCAACCCGCAAACTTTTGCACGAAAATGGGTATGAACGTTACGAAATATCAAATTACTCAAAACCTGGCTTTGAGTCAAGACATAACAGTGTGTACTGGGAACGCGGTAACTATTACGGCTTTGGCGTGGGGGCTTCATCTCTTATCGAGAATGTAAGATTTAAGAATAACGATAATATTTTTGAATATATAGCTGATCCACTTGATGAAAATAAAGCAATTGATAAGGAAATTCTAACTAAAAAAGAGCAGATGGAAGAGTTTATGTTCCTGGGACTTCGGATGACGAAGGGAATATCGATTAAAGTATTCGAGAATTATTTTGGAATAGAATTTCCTACGGAATATATTGATGTTATTGAAAAATATATGAAGATGGGCTATATGGAGGCAGTACCGGCTTCGGAAAGCAAAAAGGTAGTTAATATTAATAGCAACGAATCTTCGGATTGTAATGAAGAAGAGAATGCTGGTAGTAGTAAACTTTTACATCCTGAAAAAGAATATGAGTCTGACTTAGCAAAATTTGAGAAATATATTGTATTTAGACAAAAATATGATAGAATTATGTTAACTAATAAAGGGATTGATATATCTAATTATATATTATCTGAATTTATCTTTTGATGGGAAATATATATTGCTGAATCATATATTTAGTTAAATGGCACATATTTATTTGAGAAAAATGCAGGAGATATGTTTGAATGAGCTGAATTGTCAGAATTTAGCGAATTTCTTGCACTTTTTATCGAAAATATATACAATAATCTAGAAGTATATCTTTGTGGGGGACAACAATGCAATTTAAGAAGATTGATGAGCTTCGTCCGGGTATGAGGCTTGCAAAACCTATTTATAATAAGAATGGTGTATTGCTTTTTGAAAGAGATAGCAAAATCAATCAGCAGGGTATTGATAATATTTCTAATTTCGGTCTTATAGGTCTGTTTATTCTTGAACCCGCAGAACCATGTCCGCCAATGTCTCCGGAAGACATTGAATTTGAACGTTTCCAGACTGTAAACGTATTTAGTATTATGGATGAAATGGGTAAGATTATGTCGCAGGGAAAGACAGCTAAGCTTCCACAGATAGTTGCCAATATTGTTAAGAATTACGGTCATCAGGAAAACAAAATCAATTTTAATCAGAATTTAAGAAGTGAAGAAGATGCCAAATATAAGCATGCATTGAATGTTGCTATTTTGGCAGCATTAATGTGCAATAAATTGAATGTCAAGGTTGATGAAAGACTTGATATTGTTACAGCAGCTTTACTTAAAGGAATTGTTCCTGTCAATATGGTTGAGAACATTTTTTCTTCAAGTCCAAATATTAAGAGATATATCACTCAGGCAGGAACGATACTTGATGCTGCTGAAGCAGGTTATATGACCGGAGAAGTTAAACTTATGACAGGTGGAAAAATCCTGGCTGTTGCAAGTCTTTTTGATGACAAGACAGCGATGAAAATTGAGGAAACTCCGGAATCTGAAGTTTCGGCTATGAGATATCTTCTTGATAAACCGGCTGTTTTTGAGAAGAATGTTGTTATGGCACTTGCCAATTCAATTAATATTCTTACGGCAGGTGTATGCGTTGAGCTTAATACCGGAAAGAAAGCTTTGGTAATATCAGAAAATTCCTCTGATATGTTCAGACCTATGGTATTAAGTTTTGAAAGAAATGAGATGATGGATTTGAGCAACAGAAATCTTTATGGAGATATCGAAATCAAAGATATCATGAAGACGATGGATAACAGACATGTCGTTGATATGAGTTTGCTGAACAGTTAAGGATGTCGTGGAGATAATGGATATCAGGCACGCCCATTGATATCAGTATGATGAACAGTTAAGATATTGTTGATGTGAAAATATATAAATTGTCAATTATTACGGCATGGATTTACGACATTGAGTAAATATATATATGTCAGTGTTGATATAAATGTCAGTGTTGATATAAATGTCGGTATTGATATAAATGAGGATAGATAGTTGAGTATTATCAAGGGAATTCATCATATATCTATGAAAACCTGCAATGAAGAAGAATATGAAAGAGTTGTAGATTTTTATACAAATATATTGGAATTGGAAATCGCAAGAACCTGGGAGCATGGAATTATGTTTGATACCGGTTCGGGAATTGTTGAAATCTTTAAGAATGGTGATGAGCAGCCTTCGAAAGGAGTTATCAGACATTTAGCATTTGCGGTAGATGATGTGGATATTTGTGTTAAGAAGGTTACCGAAGCCGGATATGAAGTCTTTAAGGGACCTACAGATATTGAGATTCCCTCAAATCCGGTTTTTCCTGCAAGAATGGCATTTTGTTACGGTCCATTGGGTGAGGAAGTAGAATTTTTCCAGGAAAGATAGAAAGATAGATTTGAAATAAGTCATGCGATGAGTAAGTCTGAGAAACGAAATGCATGGATGGCATTTTGGAAAGATTTATGCAGATGCATGAAAGATATATGCATATTGGTATAAGACAAAGATGGTTATGACGATTAATTCCATTGATAAGTTATATCGATATGAAGTGTAGATTAATAATGGATTAGGATAATAGTAATAGTAGGATAGGAGATATTTATGGCATTACCTACACTTGAAGAGATTCTTACAATAGGAAAAGAACAAAACGCATCAGACGTGCATCTTACAGTTGGTGTACCGCCTAAAATCCGTATTAACGGAAAACTGGTTGCACTTCCATATGACAGACTGCTTCCACCTGATACGCAGGCATATGCAGAAGAAATTATGAATGAGAAGCAGATGGCAACATTCCTTGAAAAAGGTGAGCATGATATGTCATTCTCCATAAGATCTCTTGGTCGTTATCGTGTTAATGCTTTTCACCAAAGAGGTTCTATTGCACTTGCGTTAAGAATTGTAGGTACTGAGATTCCTGATCCACTTAAACTTGGTGTTCCACATTCTGTTATAGATTTATACAGCAGAAAGAGAGGCTTGATACTAGTCACAGGACCTACCGGTTCGGGTAAATCAACAACACTTGCTGCTATTATTGATAAGATTAATAAATGTCGAGAAGCACATATAATTACATTGGAAGATCCTATCGAGTATCTGCATTCACACCAGATGTCGATTGTTAATCAGAGAGAAATAGGTATAGACTCTCAAAGCTATGCAAATGCATTAAGAGCTGCTCTTCGTGAGGACCCGGATGTTATTCTTGTGGGAGAAATGCGAGATTTTGAGACTATTTCGGTAGCTATTACAGCAGCTGAAACAGGACACCTTGTATTGTCAACATTGCATACAATTGGTGCTGCAAGTACGGTTGACCGTGTAATCGACGTATTCCCACCTCACCAGCAACAACAGATCAGAGTTCAGTTTGCTAACGTACTTGAAGCAGTTATTTCCCAGCAGCTTGTTCCAACTTCAGATGGTCAGGGACGAGTAGCAGCCTTCGAAGTACTTCATGCAAATCATGCGGTAAGGAACCTTATTCGTGAAGGTAAGTCACACCAGCTTATGAGTGTTATGCAGACTAATCGTAAGATGGGAATGATGCCTATGGATGAAGCTCTTCAGGAACTTTATCTTCAGGGTAGAATTTCAAGAGAAATGGCTATTCAGTTTGCTGTTGATCCTGATGGTATGGAAAATAAATTGTTTTAACGATCAGTATACATGTCACTTGTTTGGAACGCGCCATTTTATGGCGCGTTTTGTTGGATTTTTTGTTCAAGTTTTTTTGTTCAAGTTTTGCGTTTATTTACTTCTTTTAATTCTATGATTTCTTTTATTAAATATTCTAAGTAGTTTATTGGTTTTATTCACTTTCTATTCATTTCAATAATCTTATTATTGATTATCTGGGCGACTCGAGAATTTTGTTTTTCTGGTGATAAGCCTGGATATAATTAATTAATCGTATCAAAAATATATAACTACCAGTGAAAGAGAGAGAAAGTCATTTAACTGGTAAAAATCTAGAAGCAAATCTTAAATAGTACCAGTGAAAAAGAGCCCAAGAAGTTTTGACTGGTAAAAAATCAGTATCTATAAATAAGTTGTACCAGTGGAAAAAAGAGAAAGTCATTTAACTGGTAAAAATCTAGAAGCAAATCTTAAATAGTACCAGTGAAAAAGAGCCCAAGAAGTTTTGACTGGTAAAAAATCAGTATCTATAAATAAGTTGTACCAGTGGAAAAAAGAGAAAGTCATTTAACTGGTAAAAAGCTAAAAGCAAATCTTAAATAGTACCAGTGAAAAAGAGCCCGAGAAGTTTTGACTGGTAAAAAATCAGTATCTATAAATAAGTTGTACCAGTGAAAAAGAGAGAAAGCCATTTAACTGGTAAAAATCTAGAAGCACATCATATATAGTACCTGTGAAAACGAGTCTGTAAGTATTGACTGGTAATATCATATCATTTCATTAAATAAGCAATTTTAGTTGCAATAAATTATTTGAAAAGGAGAGGAATATGGAAAATGAAAAAATGTATGAAGAATTAAATAATCTTCGCCAATTAGAGAAAAAAGTCAAACAATCACTTAAAAATGCTCCTGAAGGCAGACTACATACTGGACTGGCTAAAGGCCAATATCCTCAGTATTATGCCTTGGATAATGTTAGTTTGGAGAATAAATTGCGAGGGAAATATATTAGAAAACCTGAAATGGAGTTAGCTGTTAAACTGGCACAAAAGGAATATGATCTTGCGATTCTTAAAGAAATCGAAAAGGAAAAAGCAAAAATCAATAGTTATATACGTATTAAAGAAGACGGTATAGGGAATGTATATCATAAGCTGCCTTATGCGAAACGCATCCTGGTATCACCCTATATATTAGATGATGAACAATACATTGAAAATTGGAAAAATAAAAATGTTGATAACATAAATACATATCCACTGATTGATGCATATGACACAGAAAAAGGAGATAAAGTTAGATCAAAATCTGAAAAAATTATTGCAGATAAACTTCATTTGCTAAATATACCATACAAGTATGAGGCAGAGTTGCGGTTAAAAGATGATGGAATCATATTTCCTGATTTTACGATATTAAGAATTAAAAAACGTGAAGAAGTATATTTGGAACATTTTGGTATGATGGACAATCCTGAATATTGTAGAAAAGCAATTGAGAAGATAGAGAGATATGAAAAGAATGGTATTGCTTTAGGCGAAAAATTGTTTGTGGTGTTTGAATCCAGCCTAAAATCAATAAATATAGGCCAAGTAGAATTGCTCTTACATAGAATTTGTGGGAAGTAATGATATTCGTGAAACTGACGAAATTATTGTTTGTGTTTTTGAAACAACTTGACATTAATTCCAGCATATATACACCATATGGGCTGATATAGAAAAAGAAGCCGACATTTTGTATTGTGCAATATGCATACTAAAATTAAACGAAATAGATAATGCCCTAAAATTCATTGACTTATCTTAAATCAGAGATAAAATAAGGACATTACAAGTTTTCATTCTATTTTCAGCCATTCTGGCAGAATAATTTCCTCAAAACCGTCATATGTATATGAGAATTATTGAACCTAATAAATTATCTTATGGTTATATTGGGTTCTTAAGAACTTTGATAAATTTATCAGAAAGAGTCTACATTTTTTATTTTAAATAATTAAGCAAATTATATAAGGAGGACATCTATGTTTTGTTCCGTATTATCAGGAACGGTATATGGCTTGCGATGCCATGTAATTAAAGTTGAGATAGATATATCAAACGGACTGCCATGTGTGACTATGGTTGGAAATATAGGCAGCGAAGTGAGGGAGGCACATGAACGTGTTAGGGTAGCTCTTAAAAATACAGGTATTACCTTGCCGGCCACTCATATTTCAATTAATTTTTCGCCTGCGGATATTAAAAAGAGTGGGACTGGTCTAGACCTTCCGATTGCGTTGGGGATATTGCGTAACATGAAAATAATACCAGAGAATGCTTTGGAAGATATTATTATTATTGGTGAACTGGGATTGGATGGGGAAATCAAGGGTGTTAGTGGTGTGATGCCGATGATATGGGAAGCATCAAAACAAGGGATTAAGAAATGCATTGTTCCGAAAGAAAATGTCGCTGAGGCATCTCTGGTTGAAGATGTTCAGGTTCTGTCGGTCAGCTACCTGAAAGATATACTGGATTATTATGATAGAGAGAAATATAAAAATGAATCGGATAATGCCGACAGAGATTTTAGTATGTCTAACATGGACAATGAATATATAGATAATAAGAATGTGAAAAGGTATAAGTCTTCACACAATAAAATAACATATGATTTTGATGATATTGTCGGGCAGGAAGTAATGAAAAGAGGGGCGCTTATTGCTGCGGCAGGAAAACATCATATTTTATTGTCAGGACCTCCGGGTTCGGGAAAAACGATGATAGCAAGAAGAATTCCATCAATAATGCCTAGTATGACAACGGAAGAAAGCATGGATGTTACTTCTATATACAGTATTGCAGGCAAACTTGATAATAATTCGCCCATAATCGATGAGCGACCTTTTGTTGATCCGCATCATACTATATCACCACAAGGACTTGCAGGAGGTGGGCTTATTCCAAAACCGGGAGCCTTATCGCTTGCACATAAGGGGATTCTTTTCTTGGATGAACTGCCGGAATTCAAACGCGAAACAATTGATATGCTTAGAGAACCATTGGAAGAAAAGAGAATAATGATCTCAAGGGCTTCGGGTAATTTTATATATCCTGCAGACATTATGCTTGTTGCAGCAATGAATCCCTGTCCCTGTGGTTATTATCCGGATAGAAATAAGTGCTCATGCCCACCGGCTGTCATTAAGAAATATTTAAGCCATATATCCGGGCCGATGCTCGACCGTATAGATCTATGTATCACCACTCAAAGAGTCAAAATTTCTGAATTTTCCAACTTAACTTCTGCTAATACATCAATCGGTAAGATGAATCCTGGAAAATCATTACCACAAAAGAAGAATTCTAATACTTCTCCTGAAAATGAACAATTTAATTTTTACAGTAGCGACAACATGAAGCAGATGGTTGATCGGGTTATTGACATTCAAAAAACACGATACGCCAAAGAGAAGTATTCATTCAATTCCGAGCTCGATATTAATGGAATTAAGAAATACTGCAGTCTTGATGCGGACACTGCTACCAAATTTGAAAGGATATGTGAAAAAATGGACATTTCGGCAAGGGCATATCACAGAGTACTTAAAGTAGCAAGAACCATAGCTGATTTAAGCGGAGAAGAAAATATTAAATTCGAGCATCTGAGTGAAGCATTATGTTACAGACCACAGATAGGAGGAGAGATAGATTAATTGCAAAGATATAAATACTGGTTACATCGAATGCCGCAGGTTGCAGATGCAACTATTCAAAAACTTTTGAATGAATATGATAATCCGCAGGAAATATATAGTGCAGTCATAAGCGAGAAGAAGTCGCTTATTAACATACTCAACAGCTCATGCAGGTATAAAGATAGGATGACTAGTGTTATTGAATATACCAGGGATTATGACCTTGATAGAGAGTATGATAAATTGATATCTTCTGATATTAAGATGGTGACGTTGGATGAGATGGAATATCCGAGTCGCCTTAAGACATTGGAGTTACCACCTTATGCAATCTATTATAAAGGAAAAATGCCTGAAGATGACGTCCCGGCAGTAGCAATAATAGGTGCAAGAGATTGTTCTGAATATGGAACATTTATAGCTAATGCATTCGGTGAATCGTTGGCAAAGGAAAAGATTAATATTATCAGTGGGATGGCAAGGGGGATAGATGGAATTAGTCAAAGAGGGGCATTAAAATCTGATGGAAGTACTTATGCCGTTCTTGGATGTGGCGTGGATATATGTTATCCACCAAGAAATATTGGGCTTTATCATGAGATACAAAGAAATGGTGGTGTTTTGTCGCCATTCCCTCCGGGAACTGAAATCAAAAAGAGAAATTTTCCGGAACGAAACAAAATCGTTGCCGGGCTTGCAGATTTGGTGCTGGTAATCGAAGCCAGACAGAAATCAGGTACATCAATAACGGTTGATATAGCGTTAAAACAGGGAAAAGATGTATATGCCATTCCGGGAAGACTGACAGACAGATTGAGCGATGGCTGCAATATGCTTATTCGGGACGGCGCCGGCATTGCGCTATCGCCGGAAGATATTATAAGAGAACTTGCAGTAATGTGGAACAGAGATAAACCTGACAATGAAAAATTAAATCAAAATTATATTAATTCAAACGACCGATATTTGCCATCAAAAGATGAGGGGGTAATGGCGTATTTGGATTCGTATCCGCGTTCAGTTGAGGAAATACATAACAGGCGATTGCTAAAAGAACCGAATGTGACTTTGGCTCAAACTATGAGTGAACTGATCTTGTTTGCAATGGAGGGCAAAATAGTGCAGGTTGGGAGCGGGTATTTTAACATAAAACTATGTTGAAGAATGACAATTTTTACGTAAATGTATGAATCTGAAAAAAGCTAAGTGAGTTAGCTATCGTATGATTTATTCTGACTTGACAGAAAATGTTTACAGACATATCATACGTATAGCACGTATTACAAGAGGAGAGCGTGTATGCCCTTAAAACCGTGCGAGATGGAAAAAATAATTGTGGATGATGGATGGATTCTTTATTCACAGAAAGGCAGTCATAGACAATATAAACATCCCATTAAGCCCGGTAAAGTAACAATACCATTTCATAAAGGAAAAGAATTGAATCCGGTAACAGAAAAAAGTATTAGGAAACAAGCAGGTATTGCATGACATTAAGTGGGATGGCAGAATTTAGAGAGGATCAGTATTATGAAATTATATTATCCGGCAATATTTGTTCCGTATATGGGGAGTTTTACTGTAGAATTTCCTGATCTGCCAGGATGCGTAACGCAGGGAGATTCATTGGAAGAAGCATTTGAAATGGCTGAAGATGCCGCTTGTGGATGGATTTTGACATCAATAGAAGACGGAGAAGAAATTCCATCTCCGTCATATGTCGGGAAAATGGATGTGGCAGAAGGCTTTATAAATTATATTACATTAGATATAGATGAATATGCTAAACGACATAGTACAAAAGCTGTCAAGAAAACATTAACTATACCGGAGTGGCTTAATCAGTTAGCTGAGCAACAGGGAATCAATTTTTCGCGTGAATTACAAAACGCGCTTAAAGTGAGATTAGGTTTAACTCTGAATTAATAATGATATACGAGGGTCGAATCGATGTTAAAAATAGATAAACAAATTCGTTACTAAAAATATTGTCGCAATATAAATATATTTATTCACAGGGGGTATTTACATGTCTGAGAATCTTAGAAATGAAATTGCAGCAAAGAAAAATATGAATCCACCTATGGGATGGAACAGCTGGGACTGTTATGGGGCTGCTGTTGATGAGGAAACCGTAAGAAAAAATGCGGATTTTATGGCAGAACATCTCAAGGAGTATGGATGGGAGTATATAGTCGTTGACATACAGTGGTATGAACCTTTTGCGACAAGCAATGAGTATCATCCATTTGCCGATCTGTGCGTGGATGAGTATTCAAGAGTAATACCTGCCGAAAACAGATTCCCGTCAAGCAAAGGTGGAAAAGGATTCGGACCTCTTGCTGAATATGTTCACTCTTTGGGACTGAAATTCGGAATACACATTATGAGAGGCATTCCAAGAACTGCTGTACATCAGAACCTGAAAATAAAGAATTCTACTAAAACGGCTAGAGATGTTGCAAAGACCAATAGTATCTGTTACTGGAATCAGGATATGTATGGAGTTAATCCTGATAATGAAGGCGCAAGAGAATATTATGAGAGCATCTTTGAATTATATGCTTCATGGGGCGTCGACTTTATCAAGTGTGATGACATCTGTAGGGAACTTCCGCATGAAGAAAGTGAGATGATTCTTCTTTCAGAGTGCCTGAAGAACTGTGGCAGAGATATGATTTTATCTTTATCACCGGGACCTGCGCTTCTTGAAAAAGCAGAGTTATATAAGCAGACAGCTAATATGTGGAGAATTACAGACGATTTCTGGGATGACTGGAAATTACTCTACAACATGTTTGAGCGCGCGGAAAAATGGAGTATTCATACAGGTTTCATGCATTGGCCGGATGCGGATATGCTTCCCATCGGCGCAATAAGACAATGCTATGATGAAAATAACAGAACAAAATTTACTAAAGATGAAATAAGAACAATGATGAGCCTCTGGTGCATGATGCGTTCTCCGTTGATGATTGGTGGTGAACTGACCAAGATGGATGAATTTGATATGAGTGTCCTTCAGAACAGGGAGCTTTTTGATATGTTCAAAAATATACGACATTCGCATCAGGTTTTCAGAAAAGAAATAGACGGGAATGAAGTGGTTGCCTGGATTGGAACCGCAAATAATGGTAATGATTATATCGGGCTGTTCAATCTAAGTGATAAAGATATATCATTATCCGTACCGCTTTCAGAATTTGAAATTTTTGAGCCTGTTAAAGGAACGGAAATCTGGACAGAAAACTCGATTAGATATGATTTGTCAATAGTTGATAATATTCCGGCACATGGTTCCAGAGTCTACAAGATTTCTATTTGGGAATAAAAATATAGGATAAAGACTAAATATGGATAGCGTAGCAGTTTTTGGCTGTTACGCTATTTTTGTTTGCGCGCCATGGGCGCGCTCTAACGGGTGTAAGTCCCGAACATG
>JAKSRY010000008.1 GCA_024403415.1 Lachnospiraceae bacterium | reverse complement strand
ATGACTCCCGTTGCCGGGTTTTAGATTTTTTCTGATTTTCGGCATTATGTGTATGCCGTCTTCATAACTCCCGTTGCCGGGTTTTAGATTTTTTCTGATTTTCGGCATTAACTGTATGCCATCTTCATGACTCCCGTTGCCGGGTTTTAGATTTTTTCTGATTTTCGGCATTAACTGTATGCCGTCTTTATGACTCCCGTTGCCGGGTTTTAGATTTTTTCTGATTTTCGGCATTATGTGTATGCCGTCTCCATGACTCCCGTTGCCGGGTTTGGTAATTTTTACAAATCCCGGCAATGAAAGTAAATTAAGGTTTAGCCTTATATGAGCAAATCGAACATTGGTTGCAATACTGCTTAGCCAATCAACCAGTCGTACATCTCCTGATAGGCTTTAGCAGATACTTCCCAGCTAAAATCTGCAGCCATAGCTCTGTCAATCATCTTGTTCCATTCACGACGTTTATCATAGTAAATCTTTTCAGCATAACGAATGGTTGCAAGCATTTCATGTGCATTGTAGTTAGTGAAGCTGAATCCTGTTCCCTTAGACTCATATTCGTTATATGGTTCAACTGTATCCTTAAGTCCTCCTGTTTCTCTGACAATCGGAATAGTACCATATCTTAAACTCATAAGCTGTGACAGTCCGCATGGCTCAAATAAAGAAGGCATAAGGAATGCATCTGATGCGGCATAAATCTTATGTGATAATTCTTCTGAATAATATATGTTTGCAGAAACCTTATCATTGTACTTCCAGTCAAAATGACGGAACATGTTCTCATACTGCTCTTCACCTGTTCCAAGTACAACAATCTGCACGGCATCATCACGACAAAGTTCATCCATAATATAAGCTATAAGATCGAATCCCTTCTGGTCTGTAAGACGAGAAACAATACCAATCATCATCTTCTTTTCATCGACTTCAAGTCCAAGTTCCTGCTGGAGTGCTTTCTTATTCTTAATCTTTTCCTTACGGAAATTAATTGCATTGTATGGATATTTAATATTTTTATCTGTTTCAGGATTGAAATCCGTATAATCTATTCCGTTTACAATACCACGAAGATCATGTGATCTTGCTCTAAGAAGTCCATCAAGATTTTCGCCGTAAAATTCTGTCTTAATTTCATCAGCATAAGTCTTAGATACAGTAGTAATCGCATCAGCATATACAAGACCTCCTTTAAGAAGGTTTGCATCCTTAAATGCTTCAAGCTTATCAGAAGTAAAGAAATAATCAGGAAGTCCTGTTATATCCTTAACATCATTAACACTCCACTTACCCTGGAACTTCAGGTTATGGATCGTCATAACAGATTTAATTCCTCTGAAAAATTCATTACCCTGAAATCTTTCCTTCAAATAAACAGGAATCAAACCGGTCTGCCAATCATGACAGTGAATAACATCAGGTCTGAAATCAATTAATGGTAAGACTGACAATGCGGCCTTTGAGAAGAATGCATATCTTCTGATTTCAAACAAAGCATCTGAGGTGTATACTGTTGGACCACCAAACATCATTTCATTGTCAATAAAATAATATTTAACTCCATCTATTTCAGCTTTAAGAACACCAACATACTCATTTTTCCAGTTAAAATCCATATAAAAATGAGTAACATATTCTAACTTATCTTTCCATTGCTGCTTCATGCAAACATATTTGGGAAGTATTACTCTCACATCATAATATTTAGAATCAATGCACTTAGGCAAAGATCCGACAACATCTGCCAAACCACCTGTTTTAATAAAAGGAACGCCTTCTGATGCAACAAATAAAATGTTTTTCATTAAATCCCTCCGAATGTTAATTACTTTAAAAATAATTATACCTTTTTATATACTATTAGAGCAACTCCATTTTAACATTGAGTTCAACCGGTTCCGAATCTGCAATTCTTACATAAGACACCGTAGCAACCGAGCCATTGATTATCGGCATCATCGGAGCCACATGCCCAATATCAGCATCAATAATAATCGGAACCTGAAATTCCTCTGTCAAAACAGGAACAACAGCCTTTACTCTGTCAAGGTTCATTATATCATCACCCGTCATCGGTCTGCCAAATATAAATCCCTTAACGTATTGGAACCAGCCTGCCTCCTTCATTGCCCACAAGGTTCTTCTGATACTGAAAACATTCAGTTCACATGCTTCCAGATACCAGATAATACCATCTTTTTTATATTTCTCATTAAATTCCTTAACGAAATCAAATCTTGTTCCTATAAGATTTGCCAAAACATCAATGCACCCGCCAATTAATCTTCCTTCAAAGGTTATTTTACCTTTCTTTACTTTATAAGCATTTCCAAACTCCGCGTTATCACAGATTATGGAATTTGCCATTAAAGTATTTATTCCCTTCTCCGGAAGATATGCCTTTATATCAGTTTTCTCTGTGCAGTTAAACGAAGCCAGTGGATTATTTTCATCTTTTAATGATTCAACCTGATACTTATCATAATTTGAAACACAAAGTTTTGTCCCTTTAAGAACTTCCAGTGTGTCACTAACAGACTTATGCCAGATATCCATACCAAAGGTGCCGGCACAATAACCATAAATTGATGCAACATCACACATTGTAGTAAGCAAAAATGAGATATTCGTTATATCAGAGTACCCCAATATCCATTTAGGTTTACTATACTTGATTTTATCAAAGTCAACTTTGGAGATGGTTTCACACATAAGTTCGCCACCGCCACAGGTGATAAGTACATCATTCTCATCACTTGAATAAAAATCATTCAATTCTAAAGCAGTTGCTACCGGATCGGTACTTATACCTACACCATCTCCTTTGTAACAATTTGGCCCCAGAACATTTGTATAACCAAGCTCTTCAAATTTAGTTAATGCACTATTAAAACATGAACTATACGGTTCTGTTGCACATCCAAATGAAGGAGCAATAAATCCAATTTTTCCACCGTCTTTTAAGAAATCAGGATATTTCATGAAATATTTCTCTTTTCAGTTCTTCTATTTTTTAGTTCCTTGGCATTTTCGATAGCTGTTTCTGTTATTTCATCAGCTCCAAGCATTCTTGCAAGTTCATTTATAGAACCGAACTCGTCCAGCATTTCGATAGTTGTGACGGTTCTGTCATCAATAACTTTCTTTGATATCATATAATGAGCGCCACCCATTGCCGCAATCTGCGGTAAATGAGTAATCGCAATGAGCTGATGATTATCGGAAAGTCCATTCATCATTTCAGCGACCTTATAAGCGGTTGTTCCGCTTATGCCTGAATCTATTTCGTCAAACAGTAATGTAGAAACATCTTCCTTATCGGCAAATATACTCTTAATCGCTAACATTATTCTGCTCAATTCACCGCCTGAGGCAATCTGATGCATAGGTTTCAATTTTTCTCCCGGATTGGTAGAAATTAGAAATTCAACATTATCATATCCGGTTGCAGTTATTTTTTCCAAATCAGAGTTAATCATAATTTTAAGCTCTGTATTAAGAAAATTAAGTGATTTCAATGCCTCAATAAGTTTCTTTTCAAGATTTAGTGCTGCAACTTTCCTTATACCGGAAATCTTTTCACACATTTGAAGAAGTAATTTCTTTGAAATATTAATATCATTTTCAAGTTTTTGAAGATAATCCTCATAATTCATTAATCGATTAAGATCTTCACTCTTTTCCTGACATACCAGTAATATTTTTTCTATTGAAGGTGAATATTTATCTTTAAGATGATTAATAATATTAAGTCTTTCTTCAATTACAGAAAACTCTTCTCCATCGAATTCCAGTTTGTCTTCATATGATTTTAACGCCCTTTTAATATCAAAAAGAAGGCTTTCTGCCTCTGCAACAGATTCAGCTATATTCCGAACATCTTCATCATATCCTTCAACCGACTTAAGCCTGTTTCCTGCAAAACCAATCATCTCAATTGCAGATGCTTCATCTCCATCAATTGCCATCTGTGCACCGGATACAGCTTCCATTATCTTCCTGATATTAGTTAAAAATCTAAAGCGGTTTTCGAGTTCTTCATCCTCACCGACTTCCAGATTAGCTTTTTCAATCTCTTCGATTTCATATTTCAGAAGTTCTATCTCTCTGTTTCTGACACTTTCATCTGAATTTTCGTTCTCACGCTTTTTTAACAAATCTCTGTAATTTGAATACTCGGCTTTTAAGTTTCCAAGCAAATCAGATATATCATCTCCAGCAAAATCATCTATCATACTTATATATGATGAAGCCTTTAACAATGACTGATAATCATGCTGTCCATAGACATCCATCAGAATTTCTGATAACTGCTTGAGCTGAGATACTGAGACAGTCTGTCCATTCATTCTGGATACTGTTTTTTGTGGTGTGATTTTTCTTTGAAGAATAACAACACCATCGTCCTCAACATCAAAATCCAGTTCCTTAACTTTTAAAAGTTCTTTCTGATTTAATCTGAAAACAAGTTCTATCAGTGCAGATTCAGCACCATTTCTAATAAGATCTGCCGAGGCTTTACCACCAAGTGCAAGATTAACCGAACCTAAGATTATAGACTTTCCGGCACCAGTTTCACCTGTAAGAACATTAAACCCATCCTTAAAGTCTATTTCTATTTCTTTAACAAGGGCCAAATCCCTAACATGCAGAGTTTCTAACATTTTATCCTCCTTATCTCTCTCTCAAAGAAATAAGTTAATCCTCCATTATCGCCAGTATCTGCGCGTTTACCTTTTCAGCATCCTGATTATTTTTTAATACCATCATAATTGTATCATCGCCGGCAATAGACCCGACAATTTCCTTAAATTTCATTGCATCGATTGCTGCTGCAACTGCCATAGCCATGCCGGAAACTGTTTTAACAACAAGAATATTCTGTGCAACATCTGATGACATAAATCCATCCTGCAAAACTCTCAGATACTTGTCTGAAAGATAATGCTCTGATTCAACCAGAATGGCATACTTAAAACCGCCTCCACTCTTTGGAATTTTAGTCAGTTTCATTTGCCTTATATCTCTTGAAACAGTGGCCTGTGTTACAGCAAACCCTTCATCATTCAATTTTTTAGCAAGTTCTTCTTGTGTTTCTATTTCAAAGTTTTCAACTAATTCTTTAATTTTAGTCAACCTGTCTTTTTTCATTAATACATCTCCGTATATATGGCTAAAAATAATAACAGCTTAATGTTAATTATCTCTAAGTTTTTTCTGTAAAGTCTCGAGAAAACTTTCCTGCGTTAGTTTGACAATTTTTGAAACCTGTTCTGCTTTCTTTACAACGATTTCATCACCGGTAACAAGTGCTTCCATATCAGTCGCATCATAATAGACCTCTGCCCCCTGAATACCTTCAGACCTTCCCTTTTCGATTATAATTCTAATAGTGTCTTTCGATGAAAAAACAAGACTTCTGCTATTCATTGAATGTGGACAGATAGGCGTTAGAATCATCATGTCTGCAGATGGATTAAGCACAGGTCCCCCAGCTGACAGGTTATATCCAGTTGATCCGGTAGGTGTTGAAATAATAATTCCATCTGCTTCATATGTTTTTAAGAACTGATCATTAATATAGACGGAAACCACCAGTAACTGCATTGGTTTATTTCCTTTAATAACAATCTCATTTAAGGCTTTATTTTCAAGATTATTTACAGCTGCCCCGTCCTGTTTAATGATAATTGAACTAACCATCATTCTTGGTTCTGTCACATAATCGTCAGAAAACATTCTGTCAATGGCTCCAAATGCCTCATTCTTGTCAACAGCAGTTAAATAACCAATATTTCCTGTGTTAATTCCAAGCAATGGCAGATCCAGGCCTCCAAGTTCGTGACTTACACGAAGCATGGTTCCGTCACCTCCAAGAACCAGAATTCCTTCTGTATTTGAAGGTATTCCATTAACATCAGTATGTCCATCAGGACTCTCGTCAATAGCACATACCCCACCCTTATCTATAATATACTCAGATAACCTGTCCTGAAGGTCGATTGCTTCCTTTTTAGATTTGTTCGCTATTACGAAGAAATTCTTCATTGGTGTCTCCTACCAGTTTATCAATGGTTGTTATCAGTTCCTCTGATCTGTCTTCTTTTGGATTCTTTGACAAATATATCAGATATTCAATATTTCCTTCAGGTCCTTTGATCGGGCTGCCTGCAAGGTCAAGAACTGAAAAGTTCTCACCTCTTGCGTATCCAATGACATTCTCAATTACTCTTGCATGAACTTTAGGGTCCTTGACAACCCCTTTCTTGCCAACCTCGTTTCTTCCGGCCTCAAACTGAGGTTTAATCAGACAAACCATTTGGCCATCCTCTTTTATAATATTGTAGGCCGGTCCCAATATCTTGGATAATGAAATAAATGACACATCACAGGATGCAAAATCAACCTGTTCTCCTATATCCTCTACTGTTGTATATCTAAAATTTGTTTTCTCCATGCATATGACACGTTCGTCATTTCGTAGTTTCCAATCAAGCTGCCCATGCCCTACATCGACCGAAAATACTTTGATTGCCCCATTTTGAAGCATGCAGTCAGTAAAACCTCCGGTAGAAGCTCCAATATCCATACATACCTTTGCTTCAAGATTTATAGGAAATACTTTAAGTGCTTTTTCAAGTTTTAGTCCACCCCTGCTTACATAACGCAATGTATTTCCTCTGACTTCTATATTTATCCCTTCCTCTTCAAAAGTAGAGCCTGCCTTGTCTTCTTTTTGGCCATCAACATATACAATGCCTGCCATAATAATGGCTTTGGCCTTTTCTCTTGATGGAGCAAGATTCTTTTTCACTAAGATAACATCTAAACGTTCTTTCACTTTATATATAATCCTAAAATAAAATCCTGTAACCGATTATTATTTAAATCTTACTGTAATCTACTCAGGATAGTATCTGTAATTCCTTTCGAATCTATCATTAATTCTTTCTTCAATATATCTACATTACCATGTTCAACATATTCATCGGGCAATGCGATGGTAACAAGTTCTGAAGTTTTTTCTTCTATATCATCAAATACTTCTCTTACTTTTTCGCCATAGCCTCCGCTTAACACGTTTTCTTCAAGTGTCACCACAAGTTTATGATTTTTAGCAGCCCATTCAATAGCAAATTCATCTACCGGCTTAATAAATCTTGCGTTAACAATACTACATTTTAATCCGTATTCGTTAAGAAGATCTCGTACTTCCTCGGCAGTTTTTACCATACTTCCGACTGCCATAATACAGACATCTCCTTCTGCATAAATCAGTTCTGCCTTTGAATATTCTATCGGAGCTCTGAATTCTTCAAGTCCAGCATAAGCTTCCGCTCTTGGATATCTTATTGCTATCGGTTTTCCGAATGAAACGGCATATTTCATCATGTCCGATAATTCCCACTTATTTTTGGGAGCCAAAACAGTCATATTTGGAATTGAACTTAAATAGCTAAGATCGAATATTCCCTGATGAGTTTCTCCATCAGCTCCAACCAGTCCCGCCCTGTCTACAGCAAATATAACAGGAAGATTCTGAATACAGACATCATGCAGAATCTGATCATATGCTCTTTGTAAAAATGATGAGTATATCGCAACAACCGGTTTAAGCCCTGATACTGCAAGACCGGCAGCAAAAGTAACTGCATGCTGTTCAGCTATTCCAACATCAAAAAACCTTGAAGGATACATATTCTTAAATCTTTTAAGACCTGTTCCATCAGGCATTGCGGCTGTTATTGCACATACCTTTGAATCCCTCGCACCAAGTTTAGTCATCACAGTTGAAAAGATATCTGTATATGAAGCCTTAGACTGACTCAATGGTATTCCTGTTTTAACATCAAACGGGCTTGTTCCGTGAAATCTTGCAGGGTGCTTTATTGCCGGTTCATATCCTCTGCCTTTTTGAGTAATAATATGAACAAGCACTGCCATCTTTCTTTTTTTTGCTTCTTCGATTGCCTTCTTAACGGCAAGAACATCATGTCCGTCAACAGGTCCAAGATATGTTATTCCCATATCTTCGAAGAACATCCCTGGTACAACCAGATGTTTAAGTGAGCTTTTAGTTCTTCTAACTGTGTTAACGATCTTATCACCTGATTTTAATTCCTTAATCTTATAATAGATACCATCTTTGATATCCATATAGGTATTTGAGGTTCTTATCGTATTAAGATACTTGCTTACACCACCTACATTTTCAGAAATAGACATATTATTGTCATTAAGCACAATGATAAAATTAGTTTCTAATTTAGAAGCATTATTTAACGCCTCATATGCCATTCCACCGGTCATTGATCCATCACCGATGACTGACACGATTGTTTCGCCTGTCCCATTTAAGTCTCTTGCAGCAACCATTCCGAGCCCTGCAGATACAGACGTTGAACTATGTCCTGTATTGAAGGAGTCACAATCACTTTCACCGGTCTTAGGAAAACCCGCCATACCACCATAACTTCTGAGATTATCAAATCCGGACTTTCGACCTGTAAGTAATTTATGAGTATATGACTGGTGACCTACATCCCAAATAATCTTGTCCTGCGGAAGATTTAATGCAAGATGAAGTCCCATTGTCAGTTCGACTGCACCAAGATTGGATCCAAGATGTCCGCCTGTCTTTGAAATCTTATCTATAAGAAATGTTCTTATTTCCTCTGCAAGTTCCGGGTAATCCTTTGGATCTATTTTCTTTATATCATTTACATCATTTATCTTATCAAGAATCATTTTTGATTCCTCTATTTTCTTCTGTTTATAAATGTCTCGACAAGTGTCATAAGAAAGCTTCCATCAACTCTGTTTTCATCAGCAATATCTTGAAGAATTCCTATCGCCTGTTCAGACAAATCCTTTACTTTTTGATGAGCCTTATCCATACCATATATTGAAACGTATGTTGATTTATTATTCTTTTCATCTGAATGAACCGGCTTACCAAGTTCTTCTGTAGTACTGATAATATCAAGAATGTCATCCTGTATCTGAAAAGCAATTCCAATATTGAAAGCAGCATTCTCAATATCCATTATGTCTTTTTCATCAGCCCCGGCAAGAATTGCTCCTATCATCATGGATGCCTCGATGAGAGCTGCTGTTTTATTCTTGTTTATATAGTTAATGACATCTTCTGTGATTTCAGAATCATTTTCATGGAGGACATCTGCTGTCTGACCTCCAATCATTCCATACACTCCGGCTTTTGAAGAAAGAACTTTAAGTGCTCTGGCTATGATTTCATAATCATCTTTTGTTTTAGCCATATCAAAGGCTTTTACAGCTGTTTCAAATGCAAAATTAAGCAATCCGTCACCTGCAAGAATAGCAATGGCTTCGTTATATTTCTTCCAGGTAGTGAGTTTCCCTCTTCTTAATTCGTCATTGTCCATAGCTGGAAGATCATCGTGTACCAGAGAATATGTGTGAATCATCTCAATGGCTGCCATAAAGGGTTCAATAAATCTGCTTTTTCCATCGAATAACTTAAAACACTCATTCATCAGGACTGGGCGTAATCGTTTGCCGCCTGCCATTGCAGAATAATGCATTGCTTCAAGAACTGTTTCCTGATAGCCTTCAACAGTCGGTAGATATGAATTAAGAACACCCTCGGCATAGTTTCTTTTTATATCAAGACTTTCGTTGAAATTCATGAGTTATACCATTCTCCTCTAATACCAAAACCTTTTTTTCCACAGCATCTATGGAATCGCTACATTTTTTAAGCAATTCCATACTTTCACTGTACAATTTGAAGGAATCTTCCAAACTTATATTTTCATCTTCAAGAGCCCTTGCTTTTAACTCAAGCTCCTCTAATGATTTTTCCAAATTAAATTCTTCAGCCATAATATCTCCGTTTATCTGCAATTGCTGAAATGAATCTTTATCAGCCCTCAGACACAGGATAACTAATATCTTCTGTATCCACTACACAGGTTTTTACTAAACCATCTCTTATATATACATTTACCTCATCACCCTTATTAACATTTCTGATTGAATTCAGTGTTTTTCCGTTCACTTCAGCATATGCATAACCCTGATTCAGTTTCTCCAAAGGTGATAAACCCTTAAATCGTTCAATATAAATATTCAATACATGCCTTTTCTTTAACAGATTTTCATGCATGGATTTTCTAATTCTTTCCTCAATGATAATTCTTCTTTGTTTTGTATTCTGAATTTTATGTTGAGGACTTTTAGCTTTAATCAATGCACGGCATGCATCCAGCTTCGACTTTGAAAGTAATAGTTTCGAGCGCATTGCCTTTCCTATTCTTTCTTTATAGTTATCTATTTTGTCAAATATAATATTTATGTCATTAACAGCAATTTCTGCCGCCTGCGATGGTGTCGACGCTCTTGCATCTGCTACGAGATCAAGTATCGTATAATCAATCTCATGCCCTACAGCAGATACTATGGGTACCGAACATTCAAATACAGCCTCAGCTATTTTGCGATTATTATACACCCATAGATCTTCGGATGAGCCGCCACCACGCCCTACAATAATAACATCACAGCCATATGCCTCAAGTTTTTTGATTCCTCTGACTATCCCCGGTGTTGCGCCCTCTCCTGACACAAGACTTGGGGCAAGAATTATCTCCACGTATGGATTTCTTCTCCTTGTAACATTAATAATATCGTTAATAACCGCTCCCGTTTCTGATGAAACAACGCCAAGCCTTTTTATTGTCCCCGGTATAGGCATTTTATATTGTGGATCAAATAAGCCCTGCTCTTCCAGTTCTTTTTTCAATTCCAAAAGCTTCCTAAGTGAATCACCCAGACTATCTCCATTACTCATCGATACAGCTTTTAGATAATAGGACCCTTTTTTGGGGTTTGTAACAATAAAGCCCGTGAGCGTCAGGGTCATTCCCTCTTTTAACTGAAATCCGGCTTTTGATGTACATCCTGACGTAAGCATGCACGGCAAAACCGAATCGCCTTCTTTTAGGTTTAGATATACAATCCCATAATTCCATGGCCTTAAGGTTCCAACCTCGCCCTTTACACTTATGTTCTGAAACATGGGCTCCTGTTCAAATAATCCTTGGATAAGGCTGCTTATTTTGCTGACTGAATAAATTTTTTCTTTTTTGTCCATATAAACTATGCAAATTTAGCAAGAACACCATTGATGAAAGCTGCCGAACTGTCCTGTCCATATTTCTTTGCTAATTCTACTGCTTCATTAATTGCAACACCGGTTGGAATACTGTCATCGTACTTTATTTCATATACTGCAAGACGGAGAATTGAAAGTTCTACCTTACCTATTCTCTCTGTGTTCCATCCCGTTACTTTTTCATTCAGTTGATTGTCAATGTCTTCAAGTTTACTAAGAATATCAAGAATTCTTGTTTTTAATTCCTCTCTGTCCCCATCCTCAGCATCCATAAGATCATTTATATAAATATCAATCTGCTCCGGCATTTCTTCAATGTCATTAAATTCTACTCTGAAAAGCATCTGAAAAATGCTTTCTCTAATTTTTCTTCTGGTCATATCAATACCTATTTTTCCTGAATTTTAACTCCTACAATTCTGACATTAACGTCAGTTACTTTAATACCTGTCATAGTTTCGATTGCCTGGCCAACTTTTTCCTGAATTTTAGCCGAAACCTTTGGTATATTGTATCCCATCTCAACAATAACAGAGATTTCTATTACTGCTTCCTTGTCATTAATTTCAAACTTGACTCCCTTAGAAGTGCTAAAACCGCCGACCATGGATTTTATACTGTTGCCTACACTTTTTCCCATTGCTGCAACACCTTCAACCTCCAATGTTGCACGACTTGCTATTTTAGCAACAACATCGTTTGCTATTTTAACAGAACCCGAACCTGTTTTTTCTTCATAAGCAAAGCCTGAATGCATAATTTTTTTATCCATAACTGCCTCCTTCTATAACCAAAATAAAATATAATACCTATCCGGACATTCAGCATAATTAACTGTTACCGAATCCTTGTCCAGGAAACCAAAAATCTTCTGATTGTCAAGAAGATACTTACGCATCTTTTTATAAGTACTGTCGGAATCCATCATTAGAATAATGTACTTATCTTTGTTCTCATATGCCTTGTCAAAAAGTGTTTTTAACTGAGTGTCATCGACATCTGTGAAATATGCACCTGTTTTATAAAAATAAAATTCCTCTATATTGTCACATACAGGCATTATTTCTTTGTTATCAAATTCATGAGTCTCCTCTATTATTCTTTCAGGTACCATAAAAAAGAAATACGAAACCTGTGGTATCATATCCTTTGATACATTTCCAAGAAAAGAAAAATCATCCTCAGAGAAGGAATCATCACCCCATGTCGGATCAACATAGTAGTAATTCTCTCCCAGTCGAACAAGATTCCACTCATGCCCCGTTCCATCCTTAATACGCCCGGTCACAGATGTTACTTCGATACCATAACACTTATTCAGAATATACTGGAACATCTTGGCATATCCACGACATACACTCTCTCCAAAAGCAGCTACCGATACAATGCTCTGATTATATTTAGAATCGATATTGTACTCGGTATTTTTAATAATAAAATCATATACTGCTTTTATTGTCCCATACTCATCAGATGACTCTGAATTATCTTCTACATATCTCATACAGGAACCAAGGTAATTGCTTATGGCATCCTCATATGTGATAACCTCATTTTCATCCATTGTATATGATCCCGAAAATGTAATATATACTATTGTATCTCCGCTACTGTATGCCCTATATGTATATCCGGATACATAAAATATTTCCGGATGATCATTTATCAGATAATTGTAGACCTTTTCTATCTGATTAATATCAGTTGAAGATAATCTTCCTTCGTCAATCCTATTAATCAGATAATAGTATATTTCCGCATATACTGTCTTTTCTTCTTCAGAAAGTCTGTCATAATAATACATTCCCTCAAAAGAATCCATGAATTTTGAAACCTTGTCTTTACCCAGAATTTCGGCCTCTTTTTCATCGGATTCAATGTATTGAAAATTTTTTAAATCTGAAAACAGTTCATCAAAGACTGATTCACCTCTATCCTTCGTAATCAGGCTGCAGGAAGCAAAAACACCTGCACATAAAAGGATAAATATAAAACTTATTATTCTCTTCCAAACTCTGATAATATTAATCCCTCATTTCTATCAAGAACCATTCCTACTGACCATGGATTAATAAACAGAAGCAACGGATTTCCCTTGAGATCTGTAACCTTCTTCATATCTGAAGTACCTACCAGTTTATTCAGATCAAGTCCTTTATTCTCAACCCATCTTATATGTTCATATGGTAATGGCTCGAGTTTGATTTCGACATTATATTCATTATTAAGTCTGTATTTCAAAACATCAAACTGCAATACACCAACAACACCTACTATGATTTCTTCCATACCGGTATTAAATTCACGGAAAATCTGTATTGCGCCTTCCTGAGCTATCTGTTCAATACCTTTAACAAACTGTTTTCTCTTCATGGTGTCAATCTGTCGTACTCTTGCAAAATGCTCAGGAGCAAATGTTGGTATACCTTCATATGTAAATTTGTCTTTAGGTATACAGATAGTATCTCCGATGCTAAATACACCGGGATCAAAAACACCTATAATATCACCTGCGTATGCTTCATCAAGAATTTTTCTTTCATCTGCCATAATCTGCTGCGGCTGAGAAAGACGCATAACTTTATTTCCCTGTACATGCCTTACTTCCATCTGTGCATCATATCTGCCGGAACATATTCGCATAAAAGCAATTCTGTCCCTGTGAGCTTTGTTCATATTTGCCTGAATCTTAAATACGAAAGCTGAAAAATCATTTTCCGTAGGAGAAATCACACCGGTATCTGCTTTTCTTGGAAGTGGTGTGGTTGTCATCTCAAGGAAATGCTGCAGGAAAAACTCCACACCAAAATTTGTCAGTGCTGAGCCAAAGAATACCGGGGTAAGTTTTCCGTTTTGAACTTCGGTGATATCAAATTCAGCACTGGCGCCATCAAGTAACTCGATTTCATCCATCAGCTGAGAAGCGGCACTTTCTCCTATGGCCTTTTCCAGTTCTTCCCTACTGTTTACAGGTATTTCGTGAGTTTCACCTTCCTTGGTACCTTTTTCTGTATCAGAATATGTAATAATACATTCTCTTTTTCTGTCATATACACCCTTAAAGGCTTTTCCTGATCCTATGGGCCAGTTTATCGGACAAGTAGCGATTCCAAGTTCTTTTTCAACTTCATCAAGCAACTCAAAGGTATCGTTGGCATCTCTATCCAGCTTATTGATGAAGGTAAAAATAGGAATGCCTCTCATACTACATACCTTAAACAATTTTCTTGTCTGAGCCTCTACACCTTTTGAGGCATCTATGACCATAACCGCAGAATCTGCAGCCATCAGAGTTCTGTATGTATCTTCTGAGAAATCCTGATGTCCAGGAGTATCCAGAATATTTATACAAAAACCGCCATATTCAAACTGCAGTACTGAACTGGTAACTGAAATACCTCTTTCCTTTTCGATTTCCATCCAGTCTGAAACCGCATGCCTTGCTGTTGCCTTTCCTTTAACCGATCCGGCAAGATTGATTGCACCTCCATATAACAGAAATTTTTCTGTAAGCGTAGTTTTACCGGCATCCGGATGCGAAATAATCGCAAATGTACGTCTTCGATTTATCTCTTTGTCATAATTTCCCATAAAACAAATTTATCCTTATTAATTATTCTATAATCTATCAATAAAGCTAACCATGTATTAAATATCTAAAGGAGTTCCACTAATATCTCCCTTAACATTAAAATACTTTAATATTGTAGCTGCAATATCTGAAAAAGTTTCTCTTGTACCATAATCCTTCGGCACTATATTTTTACCATACATAAGTAATGGAATATATTCTCTTGTATGATCAGTTGTTTTTGTAAATGCGGGATCACATCCATGATCGGCAGTAATCATAAGGATGTCATCATCCTTCATTTTAGACATGATTTCAGGAAGCTTCTGATCAAAATAAGTCAGAGCCTTGGCATATCCATCAACATCTCTCCTATGACCATATAACATGTCATAATCAACAAGATTTACAAAACATAATCCTTCAAAATCCCAATCCAGATATTCAAGCGTTCTATCAATTCCATCTTCGTTATTTTTAGTATAAACAAAGCCTGTCAGGCCGGCTCCTGCAAAAATATCACGTATTTTCCCGACAGCCATAACAACCTTACCTGATTCCTTCAGACAGTCAAGCATTGTCCTTTGTGGTGGAACAAGTGAAAAATCATGTCTTCTGGGAGTTCTCAAATAATTACCGTCAGATCCAATAAAGGGTCTTGCTATTACTCTTCCGACACCATGTTCTCCTATTAATAAGTTTCTTGCAATCTTACAATATTCATACAATTCTTTTACAGGAACCACATCCTCATGCGCTGCAATCTGAAAAACTGAATCTGCAGAGGTATAAACAATAAGTTTTCCTGTCTTTACATGTTCATCACCATAATCCTTGATTACCTCTGTACCAGAATATGGTTTATTGCATAATACACCACGCCCTGTCATCTCACTAAATTTGTCCAGTACTTCCTTTGGAAACCCATTTGGATAGGTAGGTAATGGATTGGGCGAAACAAGTCCTGCAATTTCCCAATGACCGATTGTAGTATCCTTTCCCATTGACTTTTCCCTTAATCTGGCAAAAGCTCCCTCAGGTTCTGCTTCAGGTTTGGCCCATTCTTTGACACCATCAATATTGCACAAACCCAATTTCTTCATATTGGGAATATTCAGATATTTACTTGAATAACAGCTTTTGAAAGTATTTGAACCAACATCTCCAAAAAGATCTGCATCCGGTTCCTCACCAATCCCAAAACTGTCAAGTACAATTAAAAAGACTCTTTTTGACATTTACCAAATATCTCCTCCGTTACCATAGCCATTCTTATCATTTTCATCATTCTGACCGGAATTTTCTCTTTCATTAGCGGATTCCTGTTCAAAGTCTTTTAATTTTTCTTCCAAATCATCTTCGACATCACTGTTATCCTGGCCATCATCGCCCGACTGACCATCGTCTGAACCACCTCCGGAAGATCCGTCATCTGAACCGCCTCCACCGGACTGATTCATCATCTCAAGTAATTTATCGATATCGTTTTTAAGTTGCTGAGCATCCTTATCATGTCCATCATTATTATCTGTTGCACATCCGTCAGCTAAAAGTATATCTCTTCCTTCCAGAAGGGTCTGTCTGAATTCATCAGCCGGAAAATTCTTTTTCCCAAGCATGCCCTCATACTGATTAATAGAAGCCAATACAAGATTTACTCTTATATCACAATCTTTTTCTTCCGGGTGGTCTAAAGTAAGTGCCTTTCTAAAGCTGTCAATGGCTTCTTTAAAATTACCCTCTGAATAAGCAACATTTCCGGCATTATAGTGCGCAACATACTCCTGATAAAGATTTAAGGCCTGAAGAGGTTCCGCGCTCATAGTTGGTTCATCTCCAAGATAATCCCTTACAAGGAAGAAATTGTACACAGCATTAAAACATAAAACAGCTATTCCAATAAACAGAACAGATGCAATAATAAGCATTACATGTCTCTTTTTCATTTAACACCACTCTTTTTCTTATAATAAATAAAATCATAAATCAGTAGCAACACAAGCGGAATTGCAAGCCAATAATATTCATCAACAAACCCTATACTCTTGGTTTTTGGGGTGGCCTGAATATCTGCAACAACTAATTCAACCTTTTTTATTACAGAATCTATATCTGATGATTTCTTAACATGTACATAGTCTACTGACAAATCAGAGGCAATTTTTTTAAGATTATCTTCATCAATGACTGATACAGCAAGATCTCCTGTTGATCTGTCCATAACATATTCAGTTTCTTCTCCGAGGGTAAAATCGTAGGCCTTCATATTACCGCCTTCTTCAGTTCCATAACCGAGAACAGCACCTCCGTCTACGAACATTCCTATTGATTCAAAAGAGTCCAGATTGCCTTTATCTTTTTTATTTGTGATTTCACCATCTGAAATAATAAATACTATAAGACAATCGTCTTTCTTAAGCTTTGCTATATTATACAAAGGATCACACAAAATATTTAATGTAGTTCCGTTAGCATACCTTGCAGCCTGCCCACCAAGCGTATTGACCGCCATCATGGTAGCAGATCTGTCTGTACTAAACGGAATCATAGTTCTTACATCATTGTCAAATTTCATTACAGAAAATGAGGCACCTTTAAGTTTATCCATTATATATTCGATATCTTTACGTGCCTGATCCATTCTGGTTATTGTACCTTCAGAATCTGAATAATCCTCAGCAAACATACTGATTGTATTATCTACAACAAATAAAACATTGTAATCTCTTACAACTTCCACCACTTCACCATTTGGCAACATAGGCCTTAAGTTAATTGCAAAGATAAGAACCACAATAAAAATCTGTCTTATATAATTGAAAATCCCTTTCCTAAACGGAACCAGTAAAGCCACACATATTATAATCATGGCCCATATCGGAATAATGGGATTGAATGACATATTGCTCATAGTCTAATCCTTTTCGAAATCCAAAAATAAATGCCCATAAAGACAATCAAACAGAAGAAAGGAGCCTTGGGATAATCAGTTATCAATGTCTGAGGAATACTTAAATCAGATTTCTGTGTTTTTTCAATTTCCCTAATAATATCTTTAACCGCTCCGGTATCCTCTACATGATAATATTTACCGCCTGTGCTTTCGACACCCTTCTTAAACTGCTCTTCTTCCACAACCTCTTTTGGCGCAATACCATATACTTTGACATTATTTCGCTTACAGTATTCGGTAGCCTCTTCTATAGTAATATTGGGACTTCCGTTAACCCAGTTATCTGTAGCAAGAATAATAATTTTTGATCTTGTATTTCCCTTTAGTTCACCAAAATGTGTAAGCGACGAATACAATCCGTCTCCGATATAAGAGCTTCCGCCAACGGCCAAAGTTCCATCATACTTAAATGAATATAGTTCCGGATCTATATCTCTTGAAAAATCCTTTTTTCGTCTTGCGAGGTCCGAACTTTTCTTAAATGCTCTTTTGGCAAGTTCAAGCTGTTCGATTACATAATCGTAGTCCATTGTAAGCGGAACCTGAAGAATTGGCCTTGCATTAAATATAGTAATACCAAATCTTTCACCATCCATTTTTTTGACAAGTTCGATATACTCATCTACTATCTGCAAATTCAGATCATCAACCGAGTTTGAGACATCAAGGCAAAGGAATATATCTCTGTTATGAATTTTAGGATATATCGTATCTACAGAAATAATTCTTGCACCCAAAACAAATCCGCTTGCAAGAGCCAGCAAAAGACTCACAAGCATAATGCTTCTGTAAATTTTGTATTTCGTGAATAATTTTTTATATGTTGCTGTCAAGGTAACATCATCAGTATTGGCAACTTTATTTCCCTGCTTAAACTTAAATGGTTTAACTTTAACCAGAACCAAAATAAAAGCTACAACAACCGCGACCAACAGCACCCATGGGTAAGCTAATTCCATCTTTGTACCACCATTTCAGCCATATCAATAGAATTTTCGAAATTGTATCCATCTTCCTGAGGTCCAAATTCAGGAGGATAGCATAATTCCACAAGCATTGTAAGCTGATCCATATTTAAAGGTCTAATTTCTTCAAGTGTGTAATTTGTAACATTTATACCCGTAACTTCATATACAAATCGACGAATAACTCTGCTGAGCTGCTCATAAGCTTTTCGATCCTTCATATTTTTGTCATGGTATTTTTTGCGTAACCGGTTTAACGCTTTTAAATATTTATTTTTTGCCTTTGCCAGTTCCTCTCCGAATACTGCTTTCTTAACCTTAACGCGCTTCTTAGGTTTTTTCGACAGTCTGTGTTTTATAAAAATATACAGGCCGACACTAAGCAAAAAAATGAAACCTATTTCCAAAACCAAAAACCAGTATACAGAGTATGAAAACATACCCTGAAGTTTAACCGATGTTAGCATTTTTATGTTTCTCCAATAACTCAATTATCTTGGGAACTACTTCTGATTCCTCACTAACAGTAACTTCAACTACTCCATGCTTTTTAAGCTTCTCAAAATTTAACCTGTGAGTTTCATCTTTAACAGACTGCTCCATACGTTTCAATGCTTTATTTTTTGAAATAAATTCAGGTACATATATGTCGTTATCAACATCATAGGAAGTACCTGCTGTCATCAAAGTATCGGTAACGCTAATAAACAATAAATCGTTCTTGTACTGAAGTTTTTCTATTGTATTCTCACTTATTGATGAAATCCCCTTTGAGTCTGTTATAAAGAACACAACCATTTTTCTGTTAATATTTTCAATCAGAAAATCTATTGTCTTATTAATATCGGGATGACCCGTAAGGTTATTTCCTCCATCATAAGATGCAAGTGTATACTCCAGATTATTTATTCCAAGTCGAAACGGTTCAAAATGAACAAGACCATTATTACTATACAGAGCTCCAACATAATCTCCGTTCTTGGCAGCAAGGTATCCAACCGTTCCGCCCGCCAAAATTGCCAGTTCTTTTTTGAGCATTCCCGAAGCCGTTGATGCACTCATCTTGCTTCCGCTGTCAAAGATTAACATTATGTTATGCTTCTTTTCTGCAATATATCTTCTTACAAGAAGGTTTCTGTTTCTGGAAGATGCTTTCCAGTCAATATCTCTTACGCTGTCGCCGGGCAGATATTCACGTAAATCCTCAAAATTAAGGCTGGTTCCCTTAAAAACAGATTTATACGATCCATCAAAAAGATTTGCAGACTTTTTAGTCGCATATATTCCCATATTAACTTTTATTCTGTTAACATATCCTTTTCTCATGGTGTCGGGATAGCTCCTACTATTGCATTAATAATATCTTCTTCTTTTACTCCATCGGCAACTGCTGCAAAATTCAATGAAATTCTGTGTCTCAATACACCATGAATCATCCTTCTTACATCCTCAGGTGTAACATAATTTCTTCCGCTCATAAGCGCAACTGCCTTTGATGTTTCCATAAGACAGATTGATCCTCTGATACTTGCACCCATTTCAACGTACTGGGCTAGATTTGATGGAAGAACCTGATCCACATGTCTTGTTGCATCAACAATCGATACTATATAATTCTTGACTGCATCAGCAATAAATACTTTCTTGGTTGTTTCTTGTAAAAACTTCAGGTCTTCAAGATTGGCAACACAGTCTCCCTTGGTGAATACGGAATTTTCGATTCTGTTTAAGATTTCACACTCTTCTTCAGCCGAAGGATACGTAATAACTTCTTTTATAAGAAATCTGTCAAGCTGAGCTTCCGAAAGAAGGTATGTACCTTCCTGTTCGATAGGATTCTGAGTGGCAATAACAGTAAAGATATCAGGCATTCTGTAGTTTTCACCACCGATAGTTGTCTGATATTCCTGCATGACTTCAAGCATAGCACTTTGTGTTTTTGCACTCGATCTGTTAACCTCATCAAGAAGAACAAAATTTGCATATACAGGCCCCAGCTTAGTATCAAATGAATTTGTTGAATAGTTAAAAATCTGAGTTCCGATAATATCACTTGGCAGTAGGTCAGGAGTACACTGAATTCGTGAAAAAGATCCATTAACTGCTTCTGTCATTGTTTTCGCTGCAGTAGTTTTTGCAAGACCAGGCACCGACTCAAGAAGAATATGTCCGTTACACATTACAGTAACAAGCAATGACATTCCAAGATGCTGCTGTCCTACCATTCTCTGATAATAATATCCCTGAATATTCTTTATGATATCCAGACTTCTTTGTACCTCTTCTTTGGTAACACTGATTCCGTTACTCATATTTTCCTCCATTATCAATTAATAAATAATCACTTATAACCTTATGTACATAGATATAATGAGATTCTTAAGGTAACTCACCCGCAAAATGCTCAATATAATATTATACTCTGTATAATGCATAAATGATACTAATTTTTGCATATATACATTTTTCTTCAAAAAAAGTATGCACTCAACTAATGACTATAGTTTTTCGATAAGCATGTCAATAAGTTCTGTATTCCCAACAGAGGTTCTGGCACCTTCTGAGGTGAAATGCATATTGTTATGCTCATCTTTGCCATATGGTTTCCATTCCGGCAGTTTTCTTCCATTACAGTCATCTCCGTTCGGATTTCCTGTTTTGGCAAAATTAGTCATATAATTACACATCTGTCTTGCCAAATCAAAATGTCTGCCTTCAAAGGTTCTCCATGACTTCATAAGAGTCTCAAAGAAAAACCACAAATCAACCGAATGGAAGGTTCCGGGGTTATCTTCACCCGGAATATCAGGTTCAAAGCAATAATAATAGTTATTGGGCTTATTAAGCGAAGACAGCTTACTGAATATGTTTTTAACAGAATATTCAATAACACTAAACGGTTCATTTTCCGGAAGACCATTGTATGACTCTTCCGGCGTCTTTCCCATAAATTCATCCGATGTATTTCCTGCCATAATCGGTATATCAGGATACTTTCCTTCCATAATCAGATTATATGGATTATCAATACAGAATTTACCATCTACTACAGGCGCAAACCTCAAATGATTATTTGCAAATTCTGCATATTTGTCTCTCACATAAAATGCATCTAATTTTCTGGCTTCCTCAATATTTGAAGCCCCAATAAACCTTAAGAATTCCACTCCGTTTAATTCTGATGCTTCAAGAGTCATTGGTGCTATTATCGGATCCTTAATAAACGGATCACAAATAAAACCACTTAAAACAATAGCCTTATTAATACAATTTGCATTATCTTTATTGGTAAGCTGATGCAGTACACTTGCACCGCCTGCAGACTGGCCTGCTATGGTAATATTATCAGGATCACCACCAAAGTTAGCAATATTTCTCTTAACCCAGTGCAATCCTGCCTGCTGGTCAAGCGATCCGAAATTAGTCGGCGCATCAGGCTGATTTTTAGTCAATTCAGGATGAGCTAAAAATCCCATAACGGCAACTCGGTAATTCACCGTAACAACTATCATGCCTCTTCTTGCAATTCTTTCAGCATCAAATTCTCGTTCAACTGTGTATCCCCACTGAAATCCTCCACCGAAGAACCAGACAAAAACAGGTAATTTATCGTCTGTTGAATTAGCCGGAGTAAAAACATTTAGATACAGGCAATCCTCTCCCATAGGAATATCTTTATCAACATGCCATTCTCTGCAGTAAATATCGGTTCCCATTCCCGGTCTGTCCTGGACTGAAATCGGTGCAAATTCATAGCACTCTCTGATTCCTTCCCAATTATCCGCAGGCTGCGGAGCTCTCCAACGATTTTCTCCAACCGGCGGTTTAGCAAATGGAATTCCCTTAAATCCGGTAATCTGGTTATCGGCAAGCGGAAGCCCTCTTACCATTCCGTTTTCTGTTTTTGCTACTCTTAACATATTTCCCCCTCTAATATATTCAATACAATTATTTCAAATTCAGCTGTTTTCAAGCTGTATTCTATCCAATTTAATTTTCAGGTGCAGTTTTAGGTGTAAAAACTCTGCTAGTAGGTTTTTCACTTCGAATTTCAAGGTCTTTCTCTATTCTTATTCCTGTCTCAAGTTGAGAATTCATTATCTCCTCATCTGACCTGTTCTGTTTCCTTATATCTTTTGTTCTTGCATAAGTACCATCAGCCATAAGAAGATGTGCCTTTTCATTATCTTCTAACTGGATTGCAAGAACATCCTTAAGATGCATTGCATTAGTCTCATCCTTAATCGGGAATAGAATCTCGACACGTCTTTCAAGATTTCGTGGCATCCAGTCTGCAGAAGAACAATAATACTCCGGCTTTCCTGCATTTTCAAAATAATATATTCTTGCATGCTCAAGGAAATTGCCCACAATCGATCTGACTGTGATATTATTATTTGTTCCGGGAACATCAGTTTTAATACAACAGATACCTCTTATAATCAGTTCAATTTTAACGCCTTCATGAGCAGCCTCATATAAGGCTCTGATAACATCCGGATCACACAGGCTGTTCATCTTGGCAATAATATGAGCCTTGATTCCATTCTTAGCATTTTCCTTTTCTCTGTTAATAAGAAACAGGAATCTATCCTTTAACCATAAGGGTGCCAATGACAAGCTATTCCAAATTTTGGGTTCACTATATCCACTCAGCATATTAAATACAGCTGTTGCATCTTCGCCTATAGCTTCGTCAGCAGTAAATAATCCCAGGTCTGTATATAATTTTGCTGTACTGTCATTATAGTTACCTGTTCCCAAATGAACATATCTTCGAATACCATCTTCTTCTCTTCTTACAACAAGAGTAATCTTCGAGTGTGTCTTAAGACCGACAAGACCATAAATTACATGACATCCGGCACGTTCAAGTCTTCTTGCCCAGATAATATTATTTTCCTCATCGAATCTGGCTTTTAATTCTACAAGAACCGTAACCTGTTTGCCTTTATCCGCTGCCTCTGCAAGCGCTGCAACTATCGGCGAATTACCTGACACTCTGTATAAAGTCTGCTTAATAGCAAGAACCTTGTCATCCTCTGCGGCCTGTTTAATGAAATCTACCACCGGCATAAAAGAATGATATGGGTGATACAACAGATGGTCACCTTCTTTTATTGCTTCAAAAATATTCTCCTTGGCATACAATGCCGGGAATTCCAATGGTTTTAGATATCTGTGTTCTTTATATTTATCACAGCCATCAAGACCATATACCTGCATAAGATAAGTAAGATCCAGAGCGCCTGTATTTTCAAAGAGAACTACATCAGTAACCATGAGTTCTTTCTGGATAATATCAAGAAGCCGTCTGTCCATACCCTTTTCAACTTCAAGTCGGATGGCCTTTCCCCACTGACGCATTTTAATCTGTCTTTCAATTTCTTTAAGAAGGTCGTCTGTTTCGTCTTCTTCAATGCTCATTCCGGCACTTCTCATTACTCTGTACGGTGTTGATGTAATGACATTCATATTAAGGAACAATTTATCAATATTTCTTTCGATAACTTCCTCTAACAGAATGAATACTCTTTCATCCCCATCATTTGGAATTTCAAGAACTCTTTTAATACCTTGAGGAACCTGGACAGTTGCAAATAAAACATCTCCATCCTTGTCATCCTTTTTTGTAACAAGTGCACCTATATTAAGTGACTTATTTCTTATAAGAGGAAAAGGTCTTGAAGAATCCACCGCCATTGGAGTAAGTACCGGATAAACCTCTTCCACAAAGAAAGCATCGACAAATTCTGCCTCACTTTTTGTCAAGTCTTCATGATGAGAAATAATACGAATTCCTTCTATTTCAAGAAGCTTACATATATCATTGTATGTGCGATATTGAGTTTTTACCTGTTCACGAACCGCTCCGTTTATCAGTTTAAGCTGTTCTCTTGGATTCATTCCCGCTATATCTTCTTTTTCAACTCCTGAATCTCTCATCTCAATCAGCGAAGCTACTCTGACCATAATAAATTCATCCAGATTAGAAGCTGTAATTGAAAGAAATTTAAGTCTTTCAAACAATGGATTATCATCGTCAAGTGCTTCGGATAAAACTCTGTCATTGAACTTAAGCCAGCTTAATTCACGGTTTTCATAATATTTACTTTTAGAATAGTCTATTTCTCTCATAAATTTCCTCTTTCGATTTAGAATGAACGTATCTGTTTAATAACAGGAAGCAGATTATATGTTTCTTCAAAGAATGCTGATCTGTTTCCAAACAGACCCTTTTCCAAAGATATATCCTCATCTGTTACTACAGTAATAATTAATTCATCTCCGACCGTTTGAACCTTTATATCTTTGAATTTCATTTTGTGAGATCTGTCAAGACCATTGGCAAGTCTGATAATTGCTGTAAGCTTTGCGATTTTCATATGGTCTTTGATATCAAGATTCTCTATCTCTGAAAAATCATCGAAATAATCAAATGATGACTGATTGTATTTAACTACATTGGCAATTATCATTCTCTCTCTGTGTGACATTCCAATTATTTCCGTATATTTAATTATGTTATAGGAGCATTCCGCAAGATTAGCCATACTTATATATTTACCGCAGTCATGCAAAATAGCTGCGATTTGGAGCAGAAGTCTGTCTCTTTTGTCAAGTCCGTGAAGCTGTCCGATTTCATCAAAAATCGAAAGTGCAATATGTTCTATCGTCTCAGACCTTTTTCTTGATCCGTTATATCTTTTTGATATCTGTAATGCGCAGGCTCTTATATCATCTTCGAAATTGTGATTTGATTTAATTAACCCCTTCTGATCTGCGTATTCAAAAGCTATACCGTCGCAAAGTACAACTCCCGGTGCCCATACTGATGTAGCACCTATTGTCTGCATAACTTCTTTAAGAAGAATTGCTGAAATAAAAAGCATCGGAACCGCATCCTCGGATACTCCAAATTTAAGCGCCATTTCTTTCTGACTATTCTTTTTGCCATACTCAATCAGATTTTCAATATAATCAAGTTCAACGCTTTCCTTATTATGTTTTTGAAAATAATCACGATTAATTACAAGAGATATATAATCATCCACAAGTATCAGGTTTTCTATCTGCATATCCTTAAGATACATTTTTGAATATGTATGAAATTGCGAATGACAAAGTTCAGAGACGAGCGTTTCATACTTTCTGAAGCTTGCGCCAATCGTGTTCATTCTGTCCAGGAGTCTCAAAACACCAAGCTTCATATTCTGTGTCGACACAAGTGTATCTTTATTAAACAAAGACATCTGAATGCTTCCGCCGCCTATATCCAGAATGGCTGTATGCTTTTCAATATATCTTTCAAACTTTTCACCCTGCAATGCAATTGATTTATAATCAAGAAAACGTTGCTCTGAGTTACTGATAACATCAATTTTAATTCCTGTCTTCTGTTCTACAAGGTCAATTAGTATTCCGCTGTTTTGAGCTTCTCTGATTGCACTTGTTCCACATGCCTTATAATCTACAACCTTATAAGTCTTCATGATTTTTGCATATTCCTTAAGAATGACGCATAATTCCTCGATATGTGTTCTGTTAAGTTTGCCATCTGAATATGTATCTGTTCCCATATCTATTCCGCGGGACAAATATTCAAGCTGTCTTATTCCGTTTCTTGGCGACATTTCAAATATTTTCATTGATACTTCAAACGAACCTACATCAATTGCAGCAAATGTTTTATATACCATATATTTTCCACCCAATACTCTTTTTAGTCATTTTGTTGCCATATTGTGACGCAAGCGTCAAAAAATTAACTTGTCCACTCATTGAACTCTTCTAATTAATACTCAGCAGATGATCTATGAACTGTTGTGCTGTTCTTCCTGACAGTCCTCCATGAGAAAGTTCCCATTTATTGGCTTCAAGCACCAGTTCATCCTCTGTCATATTAATATCGTTTCGTTTCGCAAGCGCTTTTACTATTTCATTGAATTCCTTCTTGCTTGGTGACTCAAAATAGATGCTGACACCAAATCTGCTTGATAAAGACAATTTTTCCTGAACAGTATCATTTGTATGAAGATCATCATCTCTGTCTTCCTTGTCCGAAAATCTCTCTCTTACAAGATGACGTCTGTTGGAAGTTGCGTAGATAAGAACATTCTTTGGTTTCTTTTCAAGACCTCCCTCAATAACAGCCTTCAGGTACTTGTATTCAATCTCAAAATCTTCAAAGCTCAAATCATCCATGTAAATAATAAATTTATAATTTCTGTTCTTAATCTGTGAAATTACATCATTAAGATACTGGAACTGATGCTTGTATACTTCAATTATTCTAAGTCCTTCACCATAATATTCATTGGCAATAGCTTTAATGGAACTTGATTTTCCTGTTCCTGCATCTCCGTATAACAGACAGTTGTTTGCTTTTTTACCCTTTACGAAAGCATCCGTATTTTCCGTGAGCTTTTTCTTTGGAATTTCATATCCGACAAGATCATCGAGTTTCACATGTGCTATGTTCAGAATTGGTGTAATCTCAGTTCCTGTTTCCTCGTTATATTCAATTCTGAAAGCCTTATGCAGACCAAACTTTCCAACCCCGTAATCCTTATAGAATTCAGTCAAAGTATCCTTCATTTCTTTTGGAGAATTGTCTTTTGTGAAATCTTTTGCAAGTTCACAGATTCTCTGACAAATTCTTGTATTATAAACCTTCGATTCAGAATCAGTAGGTATGTAATTTTCTATAATTTCAAATCCGCTTATATTAAGTTCATCAATTATATTTTTAAAATCATAATCAAAAAATTCTTTTATGATAACTATGTCATGTAAAACAGCATCATTGATTGAACCTTCAACTGCTCCTTTTACTTCACAGGCTCTTGAGTATGCATTCTCATTGTTAACAAGAAGATTTGCAAGATAACAATGCCACAGATTACCATAAAATCCATGATTGCCTGCAAGTTCAAGAAGCTTATGAATATTCTCATACATTAGTGCACTCAAATCTTCTTTCATGTAAAAAGAATCATCATAATGCTCCATGAGCCATGACATATCAAATAAAAGCTGTCCTTCTTCCTGAAAATCCTTATATACTATCAGTTCCGTATCTCTCATATTTGTTCGCGCATTTGCGCCTCCTCCTAATATTTATATTCTTTGTTACCCTCCGCTATCATTTCATCAAGATAGCCTCTGTCCCAAAGAAGTATTTTTAACTTTTTGGCAGCATCAACAGCCGGTCTTGTAAAATACTGGTTAGTCATCACAACTCCGACCATTCTGTCATAATAATCACGCCCGGCATACGCTTCCTGCACTGCCTTAACGCCAACAGGTGTTGAATAAGCTTTACACTGAATCGCATAAGTAACACCATCCTTTTCCGCAAGAACATCTACACCATAATCTCCACTCCCGGGTGTAACCTCGACTTCAATGAAACCTCTGTCCATCAAAAGTTCTGCACAAAAATGTTCAAATTCGTGTCCTTCAATTATATCTAGTCCTTGTCTTTTAGTATTAGCTCTTCGTAAAAAAATAAAGGCAATTATTCCTGCAAGAACTACAATTATTCCTATTATGATAAATACAAATATATAGTCTTCCATAAATATTTATTTTATCATTTTTATGCAAATATTGGTACCAAAATGTACAAAAACATACAGCATAAATCGTTCAAAATTTCGTCTGTATGCGCTTCCCCTTCTCCTTCATTTGTTCGCCTTGAGAAAGATATTCCAAAATGCTAAAATATCATACGTAACTCAAATGTTTTTAATAACATTTAATGTAAAAAACAGGGCCTTCATTACTTTTTGCGCTGTCGTCCGTATATAGGATGGAGATTTATATGAAGAAAAACATTAAAACAATTATTGTTCTTATATCAATTGTGCTTATCATTGCAGGTGTGAGCATTTATTCCGTTATCGGTTCACGTGTAGCTCCAAACCCACCCGATACTATTGGCAATACTGCCGGAAATTTGGATAATTCTGGGCTTTTTGCTGAAAATCCTGCTGACGGACGTGTTTATTTTTCAAACATATATGATAATGGCTGTCTGTATTCCATGAATCCAAACGAAGGCGACATTAAAAAGGTTACCGGAACTCCATCATCATCAATTCTGTGTGGTGGTGATAACATATACTGCTATATTGATACCGGAAGCGGTGGCAAGGGACTTGGATATGTTAGAAAGACCTACGGAATATACAGATATAAGACAAATGGCTCCAATGCTGTGTGTATTGAAAAGGATGCATCAGTTGCCATGCAGCTTTTGGGTGACTATATCTATTATCTTCGTTACACAAATAAGGACTTCACTCAATTCTATAAAATCAAAACGGATAAAACCGATAATGGACAGGCTTCCGAAGTTCTTATCAGTCCTAACTGTGCATATAACGGAAAAATCTACTTTAACGGAACCGAAAAAGATCATTACCTCTACTGTTACGACACAGCGTCCGGCAATATAAGTACAATATACAAGGGTGATATCTGGTATCCTCAGTATTCCAATGGATTTGTCTATTTTATGGATGTTTCATCAAACTATAGACTGTGCCGCTACAACTTGAGTAATAATTCAGTCGAAATACTTACAAAAGACCGCCTTGACTGCTATAACGTCGGTCAAAAATATATTTATTACCAAAAGAGCAGTTCATCTTCCCCTGCTCTTATGCGTATCGAGCTTGATGGTTCAAACCCTGAAGTTGTTGCAACCGGAATTTATAAAAATATCAATTTAACCAGTGAATATTGTTACTTTATGCCTTTCGATGACGATGCAAGAATGTTCAGAACACCGGTATACGGATCAGTCAATGTATCCGAATTCACAAGTGCAAAAGATGCTGTTGAAAAGTAATGATAAAAATATAATGTGGCTAATGTCGCCACCTTTTATTGAGATTAGCGTGAAGGAATATTAACCTTTAAGCAGTATTTGTGCTATGGCTTACTCACAGAATGGAGATAATATGAGCAGATGTGAAGACTGTAATTACTATGTATATGATGAAGATTATGAAGAATACTGCTGCGAAATGGACCTGGATGAAGACGAAATGGCAAAATTTATGTCATATTCTTTTAGTGATTGTCCGTACTACATCCCAGGAGATGAATATCTTGTAGTAAGACACCAAATGTAGCTATCCTTTATAGTCATTCATCATTCATCATTCACCTTTTCACTTTTATCATTATCTGCAAGTATCATTTTAGCTGTTTTGAGTCCAGTTCGTTATACAGACTCAATACACTCTTCCCTAAGACTGGATGAATATAATAAGGACATAATTCCTTAAGTGGTTCTAATACGAAATTACGATTCTGCATATCTATATGTGGAACTGTAAGATCTTTTTTACTCATTACCAGATCATCATAAAATACTATATCAATATCAAGTGTTCTCGGTCCCCAGTGAATCTTACGTTCTCTTTTAGCTTCCTTTTCTATCTCATGCAAAAAGTCGAGCAGTTCATATGGCGAATACAAGGTTTTAAGAGCTATTGCACCATTTACAAAGTCATCCTGCTCTACTCCACCATAAGGTTTGGTAGTAATAAGATTAGAGCAGACTACATCTCTGATATCCTTACATTCTGCTAATTTAGATACTGCTTCCCTAATATATTTTTCCTTATCACCGATATTGGAACCTACACTTAAATAAACCTCACTCCATTGTCTTGTTATGTTAACCGATACATCTCCAAACTCAAGTGGAATTGGAGCCTCTGGCTTATGAATAGAAAGATCTACTTTTTCAATCAATGAATATTTGTGAAGTATCTCATCGGCCAGCTTTTCAGCAACTGTTTCAATGAGATTAAATGTATTATTCTTCATAAAGTCATTAACTAATACTGCAAGTTCAGCATAGTTGACTGTTTTATTCAAATCGTCTGATTTTCCAGCTTTACTAAGATCAAAATACATTCTGATATCTACAAAAAAATTCTGGCCATTCTTCTTTTCTTCATCAAGAACCCCATGATTTGCAAATACAGTTAATCCATTTAATTCTATAAAATCATTTCTCATATTTAATAATTCCTATCCCAAAGTGTAAACTTAGAATCCTTTATGCTCCTTATTGAAGATATCAAAATATGAATTTTCGTCCCAGTAAAGGGCGAATGTCATAGTATACATCTTACTCGCCTTACACTTTATAGGTGAAGATGCTGTTGGATTATAGTCTGTATAAACATGTCCTTGACCTACATACAACCACCTTGCATTAGTAGACATTTTATAATGACTTTCGCATTGTCTCCAAGCAATCATAGTGTCAGATTCTTTTTGAATACGTGCATTGTTAAGTGAATTAATGTCAATATAACTAGATGCTGTATATTTACATTCACCATAATGATTAATAATATAATCATGAGCATCAATGACTTTATTCAAATAAGTATCTGTGAATTCACACATTAATTCATGTGCAACAACGTCATAAGATCCAAGTTCATAACGTGCTCTAGCACATGCAACTGCATTAAGCTCACTTTGAACATAAGCTGAAGGTAAATGATGTTCAAAAGCTGGTGCATGATGGTCAGGTGTTACATCAAGAACATATGATTCAAAAGCAGGGTCATATAATTTGACCTGAACTCTATCAGCATCAGTTCTTACAGGGGGCTTAAATGTTGGCGCACTAGTAATGTATTCGATATAGTATGAAGCTAAATCAGTATCATCATCACTTGTATTGTAGTTATCTACATTGAATAATTTTGAACCCTGACGGCCTTCAAACATACCGATACTATAGAAATGCTGCTTTAAAGCTTCTTCATCATAATTGAATAAAAGAGCAAGTATAGGATATGTTTCACAATAGAAATCATAGTCAAAAAGCATTTTACCATACTTTAAGTCAAGATAATCAGCAATATAATGATAAACATATGCGTTTACATCATATTCACTATTTCGATATTTATCATACACTTCGACCAGCTCTTTATATTCTGAATCAGGCATAAGTTTTTTTCTGATAGCAGAATTTTTAGCTAATAAATCCATGAATGCAGCCGTCATATTATCATCTGAATATATATAGGTATAGTCATAGATTGACATATATGTCGTGCCATCCTTTAGCACTGGAGCAATATAAGCTGTTTCGATATGAGAAAGATCCACAGAATTATCATATGCGGTATATTTACCAGTAGCTTTTACTTCTCTCTTAAAAGAGTTTAAGGCATAAAGTTCAGGAACATAAACAGCAACATTTAACTGGCGAAAATTATCATCCACAAAGTATTCAGCTTTGAACACATCATCTTCAGATTTCTTTTTAGAATTATTGTTTTTTGAAGTATTTTTTGCATTCTCAGATATATCGCTGATTGGTAGTGAGGTTGATGCATAAGTTACTACAGTACTGTTAATAACACCAGTGCCAATTATCACTACGCTCATAATAGCTGTAACAAAGCTTCTTTTTATAATTTTAATAATATTCCTTTTCATTTTCTTCTCCTTTGAGAAAAACAACCATCTATAGTTTTAACAAGTAATGCCATTTATAAATGTTAATCGACTATTTCAGCACAACAATTGCATTTTGGAACTAACTAAATAAAATAGCTTCTGCCATTTTAACAGCCCTATAGTTTGCTTTCACATCATGCACTCTTATATATTTAACTCCAGCCTTAACAGCAAGAACTGATGTTGCAATTGTACCCTCAAGGCGCTCTCCCACAGGCAAATCAAGAGCATTACCAATAACAGATTTATTAGATGTTCCAAGTAATACTGGATAACCTAAATTGCAAAAGCTATTAAGTTCACGAAGTGCTTCTATATTTTGCTCATAAGACTTATTAAATCCTATGCCCGGATCAAGGATAATTTTATTTTTGTCCACGCCGGCATTTATATACATATTAGTTGTCTCAAGTATATCAACATTTAAATTTTGATATGAAGGGCTATTATGCGTAAGAATATATTCTGCCCCAGTTTCACTAATTGCTTTAGCCATTTCGATATCAAATCCATTAATTCTCACATCATTGATGATATCTGCCCCTGCTCTGACAGCTGCAACCGCAACCTGCGGTTTATATGTATCGATTGAAATCTTGATATCAAAACGTTGTTTTATCGCTTCAATCACGGGTAATACTCTTTGCATCTCATCTTCGGCTTCAACGATAGTAAATCCCGGACGAGTGGACTCACCTCCAACATCGATTATTGCGGCTCCATCTGCTATCATTCTTTCGACATGTTTAAGAGCAATATCAATATCCAGTAAACCACTTTTATTTTCATATTTGCCACCATCTGAAAATGAATCCGGAGTGACATTCAAAATTCCCATTATAGATGTTTTCATACTTATCTCCATTATATTTTTCGTACTAATTTTCATGTAGTATGCAAGCTGCGGCACAAATAGCTTACCAAATCAATCTCTTATTTTTCTTTTCATCTGTCCAGTTGCAGTCCTTCTCGACATTACACAGGTAGCACGGTCTGGACATCTTGTCAGCTCGATAAATAAGTCCTGAGAGTGATTTTTCGTCTTTAATCTCTTTAGTTCTGTGATCATTTATTGCTTTCAGTATCAGTTCAATTTCTTTAGTCGAGTACTCAGTTCTTGAAAGAATTTCTTTTGCAATAGGTACTGAGGCCTTTTCATGAGGAGTGCCATCAATATACTGCACATCACGGCCGACATCATGAAGTAATGCCGCTGCATATATCATATCTTTTTCGATACCATATTCTTCTGTTAGATTTATTAACATTCCAATTCTTGCAACATCAAGAAAATGGCTTATATTATGCCTGTCAAATATCCTTTCAGCCTCAAGCTCTTCTATTCTTCTTATATGCTCAATATATTCAGCATCTTTTAATATTACTTCATATTTTTCCATAATTTTATCTTTTTCTTAACCTTTTCAAGAATTGTGAATGTTCCAAAAACCACTATAACACCACTTTTATTGGCAAGCACTAACGACAATTCCAGCGCTTCCTCCACGCCGCCTATTGCTGTAACATTATGGTTATATTCAAGAACATCTCTGGCCAGTTCTTCTGCACCATAGCACCTGCCACCGGACGTTGATACAGTAAATAAATTTTTAGCAAGTGGAGCAAGTTCTTCCATAACACTTTTATGATCTTTATTTACCAGCATACCGCTTATCATATATATATCTTTTCCGGCATAATACTTCAATAAATTATCTTTAAGTGCAATAGCTGCCCCTTTGTTATGTGCTCCATCAATAATAACAACTGGCTTATCCCAGATTTTCTCAAATCTTCCGGGATTTTGTGTATTCTTTAATCCTTTTCTAATTATCTTATCATCTATAGCAGTTAATTTTTCGACCAATACAGGATTAATCTTTTTCAAATTACCTTTAGCATATGAAACAAATGCATTAACTGCATCAAAAGCTAACGAAGCATTTTCATTTTGACAGATTCCCGTTAACCCAAGCTCTCCTTTCTTAAAAGAACGAACTTTTGATATTATAACGTGACTTTCGTTGTCTTCTGCTTTTTCTTTAATTACAGATATTGCATTCTTATTATTTTCAGAAATAACTACTCTTGAATTATGTTTAATTATCCCCGCTTTAATTTTAGCTATATCTTCAATGGTCGCTCCAAGATAATCCGTATGGTCAATCGATATGGATGTAAACACACAAACTCCGGTATTACTGATTACATTCGTGGCATCAGTTTCCCCACCCATTCCACATTCAATTACAACAACTTCACAGCCTTCTTCATTAAAATAATTTAATGCAAGCGCAGTTTCTATTTCAAATTCTGTAGGTCTGTATGCGCCTTTTTTGACAATTTCATCACAGGCATGCATAACTATATCATATTCTTTATCGTACCTTGCCTTTGTTATTGGGTGCTTATTTATTCTAATGACTTCTTCTCTCGAAAACACAGCCGGCGATGTAAATACACCAACCTTGATCCCTGCCTCCTTCAATATGCTTTCAATAAAAGCGCAAGTAGAGCCTTTTCCATTAGTCCCGGCAACATGTATAAACTGTAAATTATTCTGGGGATTATTTAGTTGTTCGCATAAATTGGCTATGCTCTCCAAACCAAGTCTTATCACGATATCACCTATATTACTATAATCATAGTAAATGGGCGTGCATCACACGCCCATAGCCATAAAACTATTTAATTAAATATCCTCCGGAATTCCATCAGAATCCAATTCCTCAAACATATCCGGATGTATACCGATATTCTGTGTATTAAGTGTTCTTCTTTTAAGTCTGCATTCCTCTGATTTAACTAAAATATAATCCTTAATTTCTCTTGAACGCTTAACATTTTTAATAATCAGTGTATTATCTGTAAAATCACCTGTATAACAGATGACTGAACCTATCTTGAATAATCTGTTCCAAAAGGTTCTCTTAAGCTTTACATCCTGAATTTTATAAAGATAACAGTCATCTTCAATTCTATTAAAAAAACCTTTATCCACAGTCAGAAACTCTTCGTTAATCAGATAGGTTGTAAAAGTAAATGGCAATCCAAAAAATCCCCATCTTTTTCTTTCAAAATATACTGCATCTTCTTTCTTCATATGTTTGCTCCTTTCAGAGTTAGATTCATTAATAACTATAATAAAGTATACTAAAAACGAATCCCTATTGCAAACTCATTTAGGGGTATGATAAAATTATTAAAAATTTAGGAGGTGTACTTATGGAAGCAATTGAATGTATTAAGGGCAGACGCAGTATTCGTAAGTTTAAGCCGGTTGCGGTAGATCATTCCATTATTGAAAATATTGTTGAAGCAGCTTCATTTTCACCATCATGGAAAAATACCCAGATCGCAAGATATTATATTGTTGAAGGTGATTTAAAAGACAAAGTTGCTTCTGAAAGCACATTAGCCTTTCCTCATAACGGAGAAATTATTAAGCAGGCGCCAATGCTTGTTGTTATGGCTTTCGTAAAATCCCGTTCTGGTTTTGAAAGAGATGGTTCATATACAACAAATAAAAAAGATGGTTGGCAAATGTTTGATACCGGCATAGCAACTCAGAGTTTTACTCTTGCAGCTCACGAAGCCGGTCTTGGAACAGTTATTATGGGAATATTTGATGATGCTGTTGTTTCTTCTATTCTCGAAATTCCTGACACTCAAGAGGTCGCTTGTCTTATTCCTATTGGATATCCTGACGAAGCACCTACTGCTCCAAAACGTAAAGAAGTTTCTGATTTACTTACATTTAAATAATTCCAAGGGACGAGTATTTACTCGTCCTTTTTTTAAGGAAATACCATCAGGTATCTTTTTCTTCCTTTTCGTAAATAAATAGATTTGAAACGGTGCTATTTTATCGATAATTAATATTGGCAGTTATTATAAATTATTAAATTAACTGCATGACTATAAATAAAGGAGGTCTTCTATGAGACATTTGATGAGTCCTTTGGACTTTACTACCGAAGAGCTTGAACAGCTTTTTACTCTTGCCACAGACATTGAACATAACATGCCCAAATATGCCAATGCCTGCAAAGGAAAAATTCTTGCCACCTGTTTTTATGAACCTAGTACAAGAACTCGTTTATCTTTTGAAAGTGCCATGCTGAATCTGGGTGGAAGTGTTATTGGTTTTTCTGATGCCAACTCCTCTTCTGCTTCAAAGGGTGAAAGCGTTTCAGATACAATAAGAGTCATTTCCTGTTTTGCAAATATATGTGCCATGAGACATCCAAAAGAAGGTGCACCTATGGTAGCTGCCAGTAAATCGTCGATTCCAGTAATCAATGCCGGTGACGGAGGGCATCAGCATCCGACCCAGACGCTTACTGACCTAATGACCATCAGATCCCTTAAAGGAGACATTAAAGATTTCACAATCGGTCTCTGCGGTGACCTTAAATTCGGCCGAACAGTTCATTCTCTCATAAATGCATTGATGAGATATCCAAATATCAACTTCGTATTTATCTCACCTCCGGAATTGAAGGTTCCAAGTTATATTAAGGAGCAGTTAAAGGAACGTAAAATTCCTTATAAACAGGTCATTTCTCTTGATGAGGTAATGCCTGAACTTGATTTCCTATATATGACACGAGTTCAAAGAGAACGTTTCTTTAATGAAGAGGACTATGTAAGATTAAAAGATTTCTATATTCTCGACAAAAACAAAATGGAAAATGCAAAGAAAGATATGCTTGTGCTCCACCCTCTTCCGAGAGTAAACGAAATCTCTGTTGAAGTAGATGAAGACCCCCGTGCAGCATATTTCAAGCAGGTTCAGTACGGGGTATATGTTCGAATGGCATTAATACTTACTTTATTAGAAATAGAGGTTTAATTAGCACAAAATAGAAAGGACTCAAAATGCTTAATATAGGAAAAATCGAAGAAGGCTTTGTACTTGATCATATTAAAGCCGGAAAATCAATGCAGATATATCATCATCTTGGCCTTGATAAACTTGACTGTACAGTTGCAATCATACGAAACGCAAAATCAAATAAGATGGGTAAGAAGGACATCCTCAAGGTTGAATGTGACATCAACCAGTTAGACCTCGATGTACTTGCATTTATTGATCACAATATAACCGTTAATGTAATTAAAGATGGAGAAATAGTAGATAAGAAGGATTTATTCCTTCCAAAGGAAATTAAAAATGTCATACACTGTAAGAACCCCCGTTGTATAACATCTATCGAGCAGGGCTTACCACATGTCTTTGTCCTTGCTGATGAAGAAAAAGAGATTTACAGATGTAAGTATTGTGAAGAGAAATATTCAGAAATAAAATAATTACCATTGAATCATTGCCATGCATCGAATCAAAAACTCTAGAATCACAGGTAATTATTCACATCATTATCAAAAAAATACCAGTAGATTTTCCATTCATGGCTTTCTACTGGTATTTTTTAATTTATATATTTTATATATACCAGTTAATCTGTCTTTCTATGCCTTTCACTGGTAACTTCGGTACATCATTGAATTATCGGTTCATCTTTAACTCTTTATGCATTTACTTTAGTATTAGCAATTCTACCACTAAGATAGTGGGCAAATGTATATATACTGGTTATAATCGATACTATTCCAAATCCGATAAGAACTCCATAAATACTGTATAGCATTTCCCGTTCACTGAAATGTCTTGTGGGCAGATATACTTTATATCTTTCTGTAAATACTGCCACTAAAATTAGTAAAGTTATGGATATCAGTGTCCTGAAAACCCAATGAAGTCTGTAAAAAGTCGCATGGATTGTTGCCGTACCGATTATTCCAAGCAGGGTGAAGATTAAAATTCTTCCTATCTGTCTAAACCTATATGTAAATTCAAGCATTATATCAGGCGCTATATCTTCAGTTCCATAGTACCATTTTGCAGTACTTTTAATAATATCAGAACCGAATTCTTTAGCTGCCTCCCCGTCCTGAAATGAAAGGTAAAAAACAGCCCCCAGACATCCCAAAAACAAAATCCATAATATAATTGCCAAAGCGATAAATCCTTTTTTCATAAAGGTAATATTATGCCAAAAAGAGCTTAAGGTCAAACCCTTAAGCTCTAATTTAATCAAATCTTAATAAATCATTAAGTATTTTCTTATTCAGTTACTTCTAACTTCCCTGTCTTAACTGCTTCGAATGTATCAACTATCTCCTTATCAGGAGCTTTTGTAAGAAGACTTACAACGACAGAAATAATAAATGAAACTATAAATGCCGGAAGCAGTTCATATATATCCCATGAACCACCTAATGGTCTTACTACGAATTTCCATATGAATACCATAGCACCACCTGAAACCATTCCTGCAATAGCACCTGCAAGATTCATTCTCTTCCAGAATAATGCAAGAATTACAACTGCACCAAATGCACCTCCAAAACCTGCCCATGCAAATGAAACAATCTTAAATACACTTGATTCAGGATTTAATGCAAGGAATACTGCTATTGTACTAATAGCAAGTATTGTTAATCTTGCAATCAATACATTCATCTTCTTGGAAAGCTTAATTCCAAAGAATTCAACCAATACATTCTGTGAAATTCCTGATGCTGCTGCAAGCATCTGTGAGTCAGCTGTTGACATTGTAGCTGCCAGGATTCCCGCAAGAATAACTCCGGCAAGAAGAGCTGCGAGAATTCCGTTCTGGCTGATAATATCTGCTATCTTAACAATAATTGTTTCAGAATCCTCTAAGTTTTCAAGATTTCCTGCTTTAGTCATCGCAGAGCCAATAATTCCGATAAATATAGCAACAAACATAGCTATAAATACCCATACTGTTGCTATTCTTCTTGAAAGAACAAGCTTCTTTTCATCTTTGATAGCCATAAATCTTAACAAAATATGTGGCATACCAAAATATCCAAGGCCCCACGCTGCTGTTGAAATAATGGTAATAAATCCATATGGAGCAGATGCTCCGGTTTCAGCATTATGCGTAGCTGACATGGCAAGGTACCCCGGTAATTCCTTTGCGTTGTCAATAACGGCATCAACACCTCCTGCCTGAGAGATACCAAACACAACGATAACGACAAGAGCAATCGTCATAACAATACTCTGGATAAGGTCTGTAGTACATACAGCCTTAAATCCACCCAGGATGGTATATGCTGAAATAATAACTGCTGCGATAATCATGGCAGTTGTATAATCCACATCAAATAATGTATTAAATAACTTACCACATGCTGCAAATCCTGATGCAGTATATGGTATAAAGAAAATAACTATTACAATACCTGCCACTGCTGACAAAATATACTTTTTATCATTGAATCTCTTAGAAAAGAATTCAGGCACAGTAATCGCATTCAAATGACTTGAATATCTGCGAAGTCTCTTTGAAACAAACAACCAGTTCAAATATGTTCCAACACCAAGTCCTATCGCTGTCCATGCTGCATCAGCAAGACCTGAAAGATATGCAACACCCGGAAGTCCCATTAATAGCCAGCTGGACATATCCGAAGCCTCGGCTGACATAGCAGTTACTATCGGTCCCATCTTTCTTCCACCCAGATAGAAATCGGAACTGCTTTCATTCTTAAAGCTAAAAACAAAACCTATGGCTAGCATAACAAGAAGATATACTACAATCGCTGCCACAATACAAAAGGTAATTGTATTCATTTTTCTCTCTCCTCACTTTGATTTAATAACACAATACTGCTTTATTGTACTAAAGAGTCCTGCATAAGACAAGAAAAAAAGCCCTTAACAGGGCTTTTTGTGTGAAAAATCACAATATTTCAAGTACTTTTAATAAGTATTCATAGGTTCTTTGAGCTGAATCAATCGGCAAATACTCATTTACACTATGAATATTAATAATATCAGGACCAATCGATATACAGTCAAGACCTTCTATTTTTGATGCAAACACTCCGCACTCGAGACCGGCATGAATTGCTTCCAGCTCAGGTTTCTTATTGAACATATCTTCATAAGCAGAAACCATTAGTTCTCTAAGTTTGGAATCTGGATCATAATCCCATCCGTCATAAACACCACTTACTTTGTAATCTATCTCAAGTTCTTTAGCTAAATCACATAATTCTTCTATTAGATTCTGTTTTTCGGCTGAATTACTGCTTCTAACTGACGAAAGCAGAACCACTTCGTTTTCAGTAGTGGTTATCTTACCGGGATTGAGTGATGTTTTTACAAAATCAGGATTAGCTTCATCCATGGCAACAATTCCGTACCTATGTCTGTTTAGTAAGGCCAGGAGGCATTCTGTTGATTTTTTATCAAACACAGATCTTTTTTCATATCCTATAGAGCAAACACTAAATATTCCTTCATCTGTGTTTATTCCATCATCAAGAAATACCCTTCTTCCATCAAGCATTTCTTTGATTTTTTCATTAATATCATTACATTCACTTGCAGAACCGTTAATTACCATTATTTCAGAAGTTACTCTGTTAGGAATGGCATTATCTGCATCACCACCATCAAATGAGATAAGAGAAAAACCTGTCTCTTTATATATTTCTGATAGAACTTCTGCCATAAGTTTAATGGCATTTCCTCTGTTTTTATTAATATCAACGCCTGAATGACCACCTTTTAAGCCTGATAGTTCAATTCTGAATACGTGACCTTCCTGCTCTTTTCTTCTGACAGGAATATTAAAATCAATGCCCGCACCACCGGCACAGCTTACAACAAAAACGCCCTCTTCTTCCTGGTCAATATTTATCATTCTCTTAGCAGTTATATCATTCACTTCGATACCGCTTGCACCAAGCATACCAACTTCTTCGTCAACAGTGATAACAGCTTCTATCCTCGGCGCTTTAACATCCGAATCCATAATAGCCATAATATAGGCAACAGCAATCCCATCATCTCCGCCAAGAGAAGTATTTCGAGCTTTTAGACAGTTATCTTCTACAAACAGATCCAGGCCTTCTTCCTGCATGTTTTTATTGCATTTAGAAGTTTTTACAGCAACCATGTCCATATGTCCCTGCAGAATAACCGGTTCATGATTTTCATATCCCTGACTGGCTTCTTTAATAATGACAACATTGTTCATGGCATCCTGTCGACTATAAAGATTTCTTTCTTCGGCAAACTTTTTCAAAAAATCGCTGATTCTTTTTGTATTTCCTGATCCATGCGGAATTTTACACAGTTGTTCAAAATAGTCCATATATGTTTTCATAAATAAAAAACTCCGTTATTTATTAAGGTTCTCCTCGTAATCATAGTCATCATAGAAAGCTTTGATAACATTATCATATATACTTTCTGCCTTCTCATATCCCTTGAATTTTAATTCATATTTTCCGCCAAACCATCTGTCTGGATCTTTATATTTGGAATCAATTTCAAATGTCTCATTGGGAACTTTAGTCTCCCCGACACTAATCTGAATACCACCATTATCTTTATATGACAGATCATTAAACTGAACATAGGTGTAGACCTTCGATTCATCTTTAACCCAGCCTTCTTCGTCGGTTTTCAATGAAGATGATATTGTAAGTTCATATACCATAAAGCATATGGTTTTGCTTCCATCACTATCACTGTCCTTTTTCTTATTCAGGAAAACATTACCAAGATAAGCCACGTCGACCACCTGCTGATTTCCCGGAAGATATGCCATCATATCATCATTAATTCTCTTCACAGCTTTCCTGTCAATTTCATCAATCAAAGCCTTTGGCGCATTATTCATTGATTCAACAACATTTTCAAGACTGTTTACCGTAAAACTCTTCGTACATGGTGATGGTGCTCTGCCAAATTCTTCAACGAAATTGGTCGGTGAACCACTTATAGTAACCGTTGCCGTAATGACATCTCCATTACTAAGGTCTTCTGAAACATCAAGTGCATAGTTTAATGCATATAATTCAGGGATATTATTATTAAACTTAAATGAAGCTCTTCCTTCCGGAGCCACTCCCTTAAATACAAGTTCTACTCCTTCAAAAGGATTGAAAGAAGAAACCTCTTTGAGACCTTCGACCTCAAATTTAATTCCGTCTTCATCATATTTAAGTTTAATATCGAAACAGTCATCTATAAACTCTTCATCAATCTTCCACTCATAGACAATTTCATCTCCATTGCTTAAATATTCTGTTTTATCCAGACTGCCTGCAATATATCTAAGGAGTTCTCTTGCACAGTCTTCCTTAAACTTTAAAAATTCCACCTCGGCTGCAGTGTCTTTATCTGAATCTTTATTTTCAGTCTCAAACTTCTTTTTCAGTTCTGATTCATCAATATGCTTAGCAATGGTCTCTTTGTATTCTTCGTTAAAAGCATCATAATCAAATACAATTTTTGCACTGCCGACTAAATCATAACCGGAAAACTTACATTGAACATATTTGTCAAGTTTAATGGATGGCTTGTAAAAAATTATTAAAAGAGAAACGATAACAATAGCAAGAAACGCTCCTATTGTAATAAGGAGAACCTTTGGTTTCTTTAATAATGCTACTATTTCCTTAAGCTTACTTTTAAGATAAGCTTTTCCTTCAAGATCATTTTCATCCGGAGTGGTACCTTCAGCGTCATCTTCAGCATTTGACTCAGCATTTACTGCTCCACCTGCTGTTGGCATGGTGGATGTGGTATCCCTTGCACTTTTATCAGTTGTTTGTCCATTGGTTGAAGTATTATCCGGATTATCTTCATCAATTTTAGTGATTGAAGAAGTTACATTTGCAGATACATCTGAATTATCTTTTGCAGTTTTTGCATTCGCTACATTATCCGCATCGTCAATCTTTGTTCCACAGATATAACAGAATTTTCCATCAATTTGAGTACCACATTTTGTACAGTACATGTGTTTTCTCCTTTAATAATTTCATACTGATTACGCAATTCATCCGACAATACCAATAGAGTACTGTCGGATGAATGCATTACATATTATTAATTAAATATACTACTTATTCTGCAATTAAACGTGCTTGTCAATTTTTCTGTCAAGACCGTTGAAAAGTGACTTATGCATAAGAGACATAATAATTAAGATAATAAGAATAATTTCCTTAGCTAAATCAATACCTGTTGTAAAGATGTTGATTACTGAGGTAAATACTCCTACACCAAATGGATGACTAAATGCGTTAACAAAACCATAATCAATCCAGTCAACAATAAAATGAGGTAAAAAGTTGATTACTGCTACAACAAAATCAATTGTACCTACAACAAGAATTGCCTTAAGAGCATTGATTCTAAGCCATCTGTCTTCTTCCTTAATAAGCACATATCCAGCAATAAGAACTGCAGGGATATAACATACTACAGGTCCTAAAGATGAACCAATTAAAAAGATTAAATAAATTAATCCAAGAAACATACCTGTAGAAACGCCGATTTTAGACTTAAAGGTATGTGCAGGTGGTCCTGCAGGCTGTGGAGTATATACTGGTGGCTGCTGATATCCTCCCTGCGGTGGCATCTGCTGATAAGGTGCCTGCTGTGGTGCCTGCTGAAAAGGTGCCTGCTGTGGTGCCTGCTGAAAAGGCGCCTGCTGTGGTGCTGCGCCCTCTGCTTTAGCTCCACAGTTTGGGCAGAAAACATTATTTCCCATCTCTGTTCCACAATTTTTACAAATCATTTTAATAACCTCCTAATAAATATATTATGCGTTTTATAAACGCCATAATTCAACTTATAATCATCCCTTCTTACACATTCATTACAATAGCAAAGAACACTGAAGAAGTATCATAATTTTTAAGACTCTCTAATGGTATTGTTACTGCTCCGGGAAGGATTCCTGTGTCAGCAATATACTTAAATGCTCCGCCCGGCATAACTGCTATAACGCCATATTTAATTCCGTCAACCTTCAGCCCTTCGGGAAGACCGATACACATTGTAAATATTTCATTAAGATTACCCTTCTGATCATTCATCTTATTGAACATTACATTGATGCATGGACCAACGATTCTTTTTTCTGTAAGGGCAACATAATTAGCTACTGCAAGTGCATATGGGCAGTTTACATTATCAGCATCATAGACCTTAACTTTGGTATCAGTAATTTTAGTTCCCGGAAGATTATAGAATCCCACTCCTGCAACCTTCTTTTCAAAATATAAACCCGGCACTACTGATCTGAATCCACATACAGTCCTTCTTTCAGGCTTTGAGCCCTCTGCAATCATAGCATTGTATGCTTCGTTTCCTGAAATAGTATTTGCAGATGGAGAAGAATCTGCCTTGGCTGTAAAAGACAATTCCGGAAGACATATGATTAATGCAGACATAATTATAACTGCAACCGCATATTTTAATACATTTTTCATTTTACCACCTACTAATAAATATCCAAAATACACAAATTTCTGTAAAAAGAGTATTACTTATCACTATTACGTTTATACTATCACTTTATAATAAAAACTTCAATTCAAACCACTAATTTACTTCAATTTTCAACAATTTCATACACTAATTTATCCTATACTATTTTTCTAAATTTGATAGCTGTCTGCCATTTTGTTATACTTAAGAAAGCAATACAAAATCAATGCAGAATATAAAAATTGTTAATCTGATTTTTAATTATTAGAAAGAATTGTTTATGCATAATAATAAACTTGTCATGGGTTTTGTTGCCCATGTTGATACCGGCAAAACAACTTTATCTGAAAGTGTTCTATATAACAGCGGTGCCATTAAAAAAATAGGTCGTGTAGATTCAAAAGATACCTTTCTTGATACAGATTCTTTTGAAAAAGAACGAGGAATAACAATATATTCTAAAGATGCTCGTTTCCATCTGGGTGACAAGGAAATTATACTGGTAGACACTCCGGGTCATGTAGATTTTTCTACGGAAATGGAAAGAGTCCTTCCTATCCTTGATATAGCTGTTCTTCTTATAAGCGGCAGTTCAGGAATTCAGTCACATACAAAAACCCTTTGGTCATTATTAAAAAGATATAATATTCCGGTTTTTATATTTGTTAACAAGATGGATATGCCTGATTGCGATAAAAATGTTCTTTTGAAAAGTATAAAATCTGTTTTTTCAGACAATGCCATTGATTTTACTGCGGATAACCAAAAAGATTTTTATGAAAACATTGCAACAGTAAAAGAAGACTTTCTTAACGATTTTCTTGAAAATGAATTTATTACTGCTGATAAAATATCCGATTCAATCCAAACCAGGGAGCTTTTTCCTGTTTACTTTGGATCTGCATTAAAAAACGAAGGAATAATTGAATTTACCTCCGGACTTCAAAAATATCTTCCTGTCATCTCTCATGACCCCAATGGGCCTTTTGGTGCCTTTTCCTATAAGATTTCATATGATGAGCTGGGCAAAAGGCTTACCCACCTTAAAATCATGTCTGGGACTTTAAATATAAAAGATTATATTGGGGAAGAAAAAGTAAATGATATAAGAATATATTCCGGAGACAAATATGCAAGTGTTAATTCCGTTCAGGCCGGTGACTTATGTATAGTTGCCGGATTAAATGATACACATATTAAGGATACTTTCGGAAATGCCTCAAAGTCTCTCTCGTCTTTTCTCACTCCGGCACTTAATTATGCGGTTCATTTCACGCGTGACTTTGATAACAACACTGTGCTTGATATACTAAAAAAGCTCGAGGATGAAGATCCATCACTTAATGTCAGCTTTAATGAACAGACAAAAGAGATACAGATTTCTCTCATGGGTGATATTCAGGCAGAGGTTCTCCAGCGTACTCTCAGAGAAAAATATAATGTTCCTGTCAAATTCACTGATGGCAAAGTAGTTTATAAAGAGACAATCTCTCATCAGGTTGAAGGCGTTGGTCATTTTGAGCCATTAAGACATTATTCTGAAGTACATATAAAAATGGAACCATTAGAAACAGGTTCCGGCATCCAATATGAATGTAATATTAGTGAAGATTTGCTTGCAAAAAACTGGCAGCGACTGATTTTAACCCACCTCATGGAACGTTCACACAGAGGTGTTTTGACCGGTGCTCCATTAACTGATATTAAATATACTCTTGTATCCGGTCGTGCACATAACAAGCACACTGAAGGCGGTGATTTCAGGCAGGCTACTTACAGATCTATCCGCCAGGGCCTTATGACCCTTCGGGAAATTGGTGCCTGCAGACTTTTGGAACCATATTATAACTATACACTTATCCTTCCAAGTGAATATGTCGGAAGAGCTATGACCGATATAAATCAGTTATCAGGAAGTTGCGAGATAACCGAAACAGATAATTCCAATAATCTTACTGTTTTATGTGGAAAAGCTCCCGTTTCTACCATGAATGGTTACATTAAGGAAGTTAATGCATATACAAGAGGATTAGGACAATTGTCCTATACTTTGGCAGGATATGATTTTTGTCATAATGAAGAAGAGGTTCTTCTTGGTTCATACTATGATCCTGATGCTGATGTCAGAAATCCTTCCTCGTCCGTCTTCTGCTCTCATGGTGCCGGAACGGTTATTCCCTGGGATGCGGTCCCGGAATATATGCACATTTCATATGCCTCTTCAGAAGGAGCTCTTGGTACTGATTATTCGGAAATATCTGACTTATCGTCAAAACTCGAGGAGACAGAAATAAATAATGCGAATCGCATAAGGCGACTTCGTGAATCATCTTCAGACATTTCAATTTCACTTGAAGAAATTGATAACATTCTGCATGCTTCCACTCATGCAAACGAAAAAGGCAGGCAAGGTTCTTTCAAAGGAATTTCAGCCTCAATGAGAGAATACAGACGTAATCAGAACCTCTCTGCTTCTACTAAAACAGAATATAAGGGTACTGCTTCAAAACCAAAATATATACTTATAGATGGGTACAATCTTATACATGCATGGGATGAATTAAATGATATAGCCGGTGTCACTCTGGATGGTGCTGCAGGACGACTTAATGATATTATCTGCAGTTATCAGGCAATTGTCGATATTCCAATAATGGTTGTCTATGATGCCTATAAAGTCAAGGGACACTCCACAGAAATAATTCCTTTTAACAATATTACCGTAGTCTATACAAAAGAAGCTCAGACCGCAGACCGGTATATCGAAAAATATGCTCACGACAATTCTAAAAAATATGATATAACTGTTATCACTTCGGATGGGCTTGAACAGGTTGTGGTTCTCGGTAATGGAGGACACATAATATCCTCACGCGAATTTCACGCAGAAGTTTCAAGATGTTTCAAAGATTTCAATGAAAGACATAATGTCCAAGAAGAATATTAGACGTACTTATCTACTACTATATTAAGTTTTCCTTTTTTCGTTGTTCTATCTACACCGCGATAAAGATATTTGCCATATCCTCTGACCGATATTATATCGTTATCCTTCAGAGTATAACTGTGATTTGACATACTGCGTCCGTTAATTGCAATTTTGCCCTCGACAAACATTTTGGCGACTTCATTTCTTGAAAGTTTGCATACTTTTGCAACAACACCATCAATTCTCTCGCTGGAAGCCTGAATTATCAGTGTTTCAAATTCGGCTTTTAACATCTCAGGCATCGTATCTTCTATTTGGCATATCACAGTTGTGTGCTTAATTCGGGTTATTTCGCTTACTATCAGTTCAGCCAGTGTTTTAGTTGCTATAATCCATATCTTATTATCTTTTATAAGAATGTCACCAAGTTTTTCTCTATCCATTCCCAGATTCATTATGGTTCCCAAAACATCTCTATGATTCAGTGAATCAGCGAATTTTTCAGCAACGGGACGGATATTTACGTATGTTATAGGAAAATCTTCAACATATCCAAGATCCTCTTCTTTTCCAAATCTGATTAATACTCTTTCAGCGCCGTCATAGCCACCAAAAACAGCAAAACCGCAAGGTGGAATATTTGATAGATTATCATAAAAATCCGATAATTGTGCTGTATTCAGAAAATCGGTAAAAGTGTATTGATTGTTCCTGTAGGATTTTTCTGCAAGATCTAAAATATGTCTCAATTCAATATCATTTTTCATAGCAACTTTTCCATATTATTCTTAAAAAGACCGGGATTAATGTTCCCGGTCTTTAATAACAAAATTATAATTCAATTTCTAAATCAAAGTACTACTTATTAAGCAAGCTTAGACTTAGCGATTTCTGCAAGAGCTGCAAAACCAGCAGCATCATTAACTGCCATTTCAGCAAGCATCTTTCTGTTAAGTGTTACTTCTGCAAGCTTAAGTCCATACATAAATTTGCTGTATGAAAGACCATTAAGTCTGGCAGCTGCATTGATACGAGCAATCCAAAGCTGTCTCATCTGACGCTTTCTTTCCTTACGTCCTGCATATGCAGAAGCAAGTGCTCTCATAACTGACTGCTTAGCAACTCTATACTGCTTAGAACGAGCTCCTCTGTAACCTTTTGCTAACTTTAATACTCTATTATGCTTTTTCTTGGCATTTAAGCCACCTTTAATTCTAGCCATTTCAATTTCCTCCTACAAAGCACCTTAGATGTAAGGCATAATCTTCTTCATGTTCTTCTCGTTTGTCAAATCAGTCATAGCGCTCTGACGAAGATTACGTTTTCTCTTAGTAGTTTTCTTTGTCAAGATGTGTGACTTATTAGCCTTATTTCTCTTTAACTTACCTGTACCGGTCTTTGTGAAACGCTTTGCAGCGGATCTGTTTGTTTTCATTTTTGGCATAACAATTTCCTCCTGGTTCTCTCAAATATTTATCTTAACTGAATTTGAATTTATTTCTTCTCAGTCAAAAACATTGTCATTGCTCTTCCTTCAACTTTAGGAGCCTTATCAACAACAGCACAATCAGAAAGCATCTCGGCAAAATCATCAAGGATATGCTTGGAAGCTGCCATATGCGCCATCTCACGTCCTCTGAAACGAAGTGTTACCTTAACTCTGTCACCCTTCTGAAGGAACTTTCTTGCAGAATTGGCCTTTGTATTAATATCATTAGTATCAATATTAGGTGTAAGTCTAATTTCTTTTACTTCGACAACATGCTGCTTTTTCTTAGCTTCTTTTTCTTTTCTTGTCTGTTCATACTTAAGCTTGCCATAATCAACTATTCTGCACACCGGTGGTTTAGCAGTAGGTGCAATCTTAACTAAATCTACTCCGGCTTCATCAGCTAATGCCAGTGCTTCTTTCACAGACATAATTCCAAGCTGCTCGCCATCTTCGCCAATAACTCTGACTTCCTTGTCTTTAATTTCCTCATTAATTAATAAGTCGCTAATCTCCGTACCCTCCAAAATCAAAAAAAGGTGGAAAGCATACGCAATCCACCAACATACACAAACACAATCAAAGAAAGTGTTATAAGTATTAACACTTACGAGCCCAATCGCTGTAAGGTGAGAGTGGATACTCTACTTTCTTTACTCATAAACCTTGTATAGAATATCATTAAAATACTATAGTGTCAACACATTTACATCAAATATTAATATGAAGCTTTTCTGACAAGTCTGATATTACCTTCGAAAGTCTCAAAATCTGCAAATAAATCATCATCATTCAGCTGCGTATACGTAATAACATGTGTCTGCTTTGCTTTAATAATATATGCTAACTGCTGAACCTCATTATTTTCATACGAATAGTGACTTCTTATTCTGTATACAGGGACGCCCTGCATATCTTCTTTTTGGAAATCATCGATTATAAGTGATATATTCTTACCCATCTCTGAATAGGCGTTCTCAACTGTCTGCTTATAGTCATCCCGGTTCAAATCATCGCTAACTGTTCCGCCCTCTGATAATTCCTGAATCGTATAATATACATTCGAGGCATCTAAAGGATAAATATCACTCACATACATTCCATTGTTGCCTTCAATTTTATGATATCCTTCCGGAATCATTATTGCACAATAATCAATTTCCTCGTTATCATTCTTTTCGGAGCTCTTAACCTGAAAATGACCAATTTCAATATAATCATCTGCAGATGTCGCATCTTTAATATTATCGGCAACAGTTGTATGCTTTTCACTACATCCTATTGTAATTGCCGCTACCATAACGGTAACGGCAATCATAATAATTACGTTCTTAAATTTACTTACGCTCATCCTCGGGAATCTCCTCACGGATTGTCTTGTTTTCGATTTCTTCTACAATCTGAGCAACAAATTCATCGAGTGTCTTGATACCTTCATCACCGGCGAAACGGCTTCTTACAGAAACAGTTGAATCAGCTTCCTCCTTTTCACCTACAACTAACATATATGGAAGCTTATCAAGTCGTGCCTCTCTAATCTTGTAACCAATCTTTTCAGATCTTGAATCAACAGTCACATCAACCTTTGCCTTCTTCAAAGCAGCAGCTACCTTATTTGCATAATCGATATATTTGTCCGAAATAGGAAGAATTCTAACCTGCTCCGCGCACATCCATGTAGGGAACTTACCTGCATAATGCTCAATAAGCCAGGCAAGTGTTCTTTCATAGCATCCCATTGATGTTCTATGAATAATCCATGGTCTGACCTTTTCACCATTTTCATCAATATAATACATTCCAAACTTTTCTGCTGCAGCACAGTCAAGCTGAATTGTAACCATTGTATCTTCCTTACCGTATACATTCTTAGCCTGTATATCAATCTTTGGTCCATAGAATGCAGCTTCTCCATCGGCTTCTGTAAATGTAATATTGTTCTTCTGCATTACATTTCTGAGATATGCCTGGGTTTCATCCCAGTATTTATCATCACCGAGGTACTTTGTCTTATTATTGGGATCCCATTTTGAGAGTCTGTATGTTACATCTCCATCAATTCCGAGAGTCTTCATAACATAATTACAAAGTTCAACACACTTCGTAAGCTCTTCTTCTGCCTGGTCAGGTCTCAATATAATATGAGCCTCTGTAATTGTGAACTGACGAACTCTTGTAAGTCCATGCATTTCTCCGGAATCTTCATTTCTGAAGAGTGTAGATGTCTCTGCCATTCTGTATGGAAGATCTCTGTATGAATGCTGTTCATTCATATATACATAATACTGGAACGGACATGTCATTGGACGAAGTGCCATAACTTCCTTATCTTCATTACCTTCATTAAGTATAAACATACCATCCTGGTAATGATCCCAGTGTCCTGAAATCTTATAAAGATCTGATTTAGCCATAAGAGGAGTTCTGGTACGTACATAACCCCACTCATTATCTTCAAGATCTTCTATCCAGCGCTGAAGTTTCATGATCATCTTTGTTCCCTTAGGGGTAAACAAAGGCAATCCCTGTCCGATAACGTCAGCTGTAAGGAATAATTTCATTTCTCTTCCGAGCTTATTATGATCACGCATCTTAATATCTTCAAGATGTGCAAGATATGCATTCAAATCATCTTTATTTGCAAAAGCCGATCCATATATTCTCTGAAGACGAGCTTTATTGGAATCTCCTCTCCAGTATGCCATTGAACTTGATGTAAGCTTAAATGCCTTAATTCCCTTAGTATTCATAAGGTGCGGACCTGCACACAAATCTGTAAAGGCATCGCCCTGTGAATAGAATGAAATAATCGCATCCTCGGGGAGGTCCTCAATAAGTTCAACCTTATAAGGCTCCTCTCTGTCTGCCATAAACTTAATCGCTTCTGCTCGTGGAAGTTCGAAACGCTCTAATCTGTTACCGGCCTTAATGATTTTCTTCATTTCGGCTTCAATGGCATCCAAATCCTCGCGTGAAAAAGGTTCTGTATCAAAATCATAATAAAAGCCTTCATCAATAGCCGGTCCAATTGCAAGCTTTGCATTTGGGCGAAGCACCTTAACGGCTTCTGCAAGAACATGCGAGCATGTATGTCTTAATACTCTGAGACCTTCCTGATCGTTGGCTGTAAGTATATTCAAGGTACAGTCTGTAGTCAGGGTAGTTCGAAGATCCTTAACTTCTCCATCAACTTCACCTGCAACTGCAACACGAGCAAGACCTTCGCTAATATCCATAGCGATATCATAAATACTCATGGCAGACGCGTATTCTTTACTACTTCCGTCCTTCAATGTTACTTTCATGATTCTTTCCCTTTCTTAATTCTTATTTTTTACCACAACATTTTTTATATTTTTTTCCTGAACCACATGGGCAGGGATCGTTGGGATAAACTTTAGCTTCTTTAACAATAATTGAAGATCTCTTCTGTTCTGTATAAAGAGCCTTACGCTTTTCTTCATCAAAAATCTTTTCCCACTGAGTAAGTCCATAGAGCCAGTCAGCATCAGCGGCAACCATGTTCTTGTAAAGAAGTTCTAATTCAAATCCAAGATTTACCTTGGTATCTTCTTCCATCTCTTCAATGGGATTTGCTTCCTTAAGAGAATCATTGATTCCATCAAGGAAACCTGTCATTGTCATAATATCAACTTTATATTTGTCAGCAAGTTCCTTAACTGTACCTGTTACAACCTCAGTAGGGTTCTCAAGTAACTGCTCATAAATTTCCTTTTCTTTAGCAAAATAGTCCTGCCATAATTTCTGTAATTTCTGCTGAGGAACTTTATCTGAATACGCCATATCGCGCCACTGTTCAAGTAAAGCCATAGTAATAATACTCCTTTCAAACCTATATTTTAAAATAGTAGTGTCCAAAACAATATTATTTAGTATAATGCATTTATAAGAAACTTTCAATAATAAAGCAACAGGGGAAAATATATGCCAAAGATAAATGAAAATGAAAATAACAATGTAAACATTCCTGATACCAACGAAATGTCAGGATGTGAAACCGTTTCTGCTCCCGCCAAAAGCAACCGTTTATTCAAAAAAATAGTTGCCTGGGTGTCCCTTGCTTTATTAGTGCTTCTATATCTTTCTACACTGATTATAGCTTTACTCGGAGCATCCTATAAAGATAGCATGTTTATGATGTGCATCTATCTTACTCTGGTTGTCCCTGTTGTGGCCTTCGTATTAATCTGGCTTTCAGACAGGCAGCATAATCGTCGGTCTTTAGGCGATAAATAATTCAGTAATTCAAACCGATATATATTCTATAAGGAGGGATTGCTATGACAATTGACTGTAGCTGGTGCACTCTAAAAGTTGATAACAGCGGAATGCATGCGCTTATGTGTCTTCATGCCTCAGATCAGGATGAAGATCATCTCATTACGGAAAATATGGTCATGGAGTTCCTCACGTCACAAAAAATCACATCCGGAATAAGTCAGGTTGCAATAAATGCCATGATTGAGCATGTCATGTATGAGCAGTATGTCTGTGTTGCAAAAGGAACCGCAGCCACTCGTGGCGAAAATGGTTATTATGATTTCAAAAAAGATATGCATGACATGAAAAAGAAACCTCTGATTAATGCAGATGGTTCAGTGGATTACAAAAATTCACTAAGTCTTGCCCTTGTGAAGGAAGGAGAACTTCTGGCTACCTATATCCCACCCACAGAAGGAAAGCCCGGAATTGATATATATGGTAAAATCCAGCCGGCTTTAGGTCGCGGCAAAGAATTAATGCCTCTTCGCGGCAAGGGTATTAAAAGTGATGATTCCAAAATAAATTATTATGCCGAATTCAGTGGGCATATTGTAATGGATGGCTCCAGAATATCCATCGAAAAGCTGTATCAGATTAACGGCGACCTTGATTTGGAAACAGGTAATATACATTTTGACGGCGACGTTGACGTATCGGGAGATGTAAGAAGCGGTCTTGAAATAATAACCACCGGCAACATCTATATACATGGCCATGTTGGTGCCTGCAAACTTGAGGCCGGCAAATGCATAACAATCGAAAAAGGAGTACAGGGAAAAGATTCCTGTGAAATAAAAGCCGGTGAAAATGTTGCCTGCAAATTTGTTGAAAGATGCAAGATTAATTCTGCGGGTAATATATATGCTGATTCTGTTCTGGATTCCACATTAATTGCCGAAAATCAGATAATCGTAACATCAAAGGTGGGAAATGTAGTAAACAGTGAAGTCTATGGCATGTGCGGTGTGATTGTAAAAGAAGCCGGAAATAATGTTGGAACACCTACTCTTCTTCGTACGGGTCTCCCACATGAATATTACTTAAGAGCAAATGAACTTACCAAAGCGATTCAGGAAATAGACCAAAAGATTAATTCTTTTAATCATCATCTCGAAACACTTGAATCAGCCATGGCCTCGGACCCGGAAAAGTACAATGACACCAAAATGCAGATTACCCGGGCAAAAATTGTGCTTTCCTCATCAAGAAAGGAATATTCAGATGAATTGTCTGTTCTGAATGAAAAAATCAAAGCCGACAGAACCAACTCATTTATTAATATAACAGGAACCGTATACGATAATGTACGAATATACATCGGCTCTATACCATACCTTGTTACGGAAGCTGTCAAAGAAGTTACCTTCAGAATCCATAATAACGAAATAATTGTTGAATCGTTATCCGAATAAAATAATAAAAAGGCATCATTACTGATGCCTTTTTTATATTCGTCAGATACTCTATTACAGGAAATATTCAACGCCTGCTTCAAATATCTTAAGATCCTGCTCACCATATATATTCATAGCAACAAGATCATCTCTTCTTTCTGCGTGTGCCATCTTTCCAAGCACTCTTCCATCAGGTGAAGTAATACCTTCAATTGACATATAAGAGCCATTAATATTCCACTCTTCATCCATTGAAACATTACCATCAGGATCTGCATATACAGTAGCAACCTGACCATTGGCTACAAGCTTGTCGAGCCACTCCTTCGGTGCTACGAAACGTCCTTCTCCATGAGATGCCGGACTGCAGTATGTTGCTCCAAGTTCTGCCTTCTTAAGCCATGGTGACTTATTTGAAACAACCTTCGTATATGCCATCTTAGATATGTGACGATTTATGGTATTGAATGTAAGTGTAGGCGAATCACTATTCTGTCCTACTATATCACCATATGGCACAAGACCAAGCTTTATAAGTGCCTGGAAACCATTACAAATACCAAGAGCAAGTCCGTCACGCTCATTGAGCAACTTAGTTACTGCTTCCTTAAGCTTTTCATTTCTGAACGCAGTTGCAAAGAATTTAGCTGATCCATCAGGTTCATCACCTGCTGAGAATCCACCGGGGAACATGATAATCTGTGAATCATTAATGTTCTTAACAAAGAAATCAACTGAATCAACAATATCTGATACAGAGTTGTTTCTAAAGATACCTGTTACAACATCTGCTCCCGCTCTCTCAAATGCCTTCGTCGTATCATATTCACAGTTTGTACCCGGCATTACAGGAATAAATACCTTAGGTCTTGCAACTTTATTCTTGCAAATATATATGTCTTTAGAATCATACAAAGGCATATCAATCTTTGTTGTATCCTTTGACGCTTTGGTAGGAAATACCTTTTCAAGAGGCTTCTTCCAAGAAGCAAGCGCTTCTTCCATTGTCAGAACAGCATCTGCATACTTAAATACAGCTTCTTTGGTAACCTTACCAACTAATCTGTAATTGAGTTCTGAATACTCTTCATTCTCCTTAACAATATCATCAATAACTGAGATATCACTAACTTCAATCACGATATCACAAAGAGCATTTTCAAAAAGTTCAGCAGCCTGAAGATTTGAATCAAATTCAACTCCAAGACCGTTTCCGAATGCCATCTTTGCAGCCCCCTTGAACAGTCCGTATGAATCAAGTGCGTAAGCAGCCTTTACTTTTCCACTCTTAATAAGTTCATGAATGAAAGTGAATGTATGTGATGCATGCTTATATACAGGCACATCATATTCATCTTTATCAAACCAGAACTGAACAAGGCTGTCTCCTGCTTCCTTAAGTTCAGGAGTAATAATATTCTTTCCTTCCGCAATATCAACCGCAAATGAAACAAGTGTAGGCGGAACATCAATATCATTAAAGGTTCCTGACATTGAATCCTTACCGCCAATAGAAGGAAGTCCAAAACCAATCTGTGCATCATATGCACCAAGAAGTGCTGAGAAAGGCTGTGACCATCTCTTTGGATCCTGAGTCATTCTCTTAAAATATTCCTGGAAAGTAAATCTTATTCCTTTATGATAACCACCTGAAGCAACAATCTTTGCCATTGATTCCGTAACAGCATAGATAGCTCCATGATATGGACTCCATGAAGAAAGATATGGATCAAAACCATAACTCATCATTGTCACAACATCAGTCTTTCCTTTAAGTGTAGGAAGTTTGGCAACCATGGTCTGAGTTTCGGTAAGCTGATTAACACCACCATATGGCATAAATACCGAGCCTGCTCCGATTGATGCATCAAACATTTCTACAAGACCCTTCTGTGAACATACGTTAAGGTCCTCAAGTTCATTTACAAATGCACTCTTAACATCACCATTATCAAGTGCCTCTTTAACCTTTGAGATTGCGTTTTTCTTAAAGTAGTTTTCTTCTTCACTTGGAACTTCAACTACAACTTCTGTTTCCTGATGAGCACCATTTGTGTCAAGGAAAGCTCTCTTTAAGTTAACAATTTCCTTACCTCTCCATTTAAGGACAAGTCTGGGTTCTTTTGTTACTGTAGCAACTGAAATAGCCTCAAGGTTTTCCTCTGCAGCATATTTAAGGAATTCATCAACATCTGAAGGATCTACAACCACTGCCATTCTTTCCTGTGATTCAGAAATAGCAAGTTCAGTTCCGTCAAGACCTGCATACTTTTTAGGTACAAGATCCAAATCTACTACGAGTCCGTCTGCAAGTTCACCGATTGCAACTGAAACACCACCCGCACCAAAGTCATTACACTTCTTAATAAGTCTGCTGACTTCGCCACGTCTGAAGAGTCTCTGTATCTTTCTTTCGGTAGGTGCATTACCCTTCTGAACTTCAGCACCACATTTTTCTATTGAGCTTTCTGTGTGTACTTTTGATGAACCGGTCGCACCACCACAACCATCACGGCCTGTTCTTCCACCAAGAAGAATAATGATATCTCCGGGATCAGAAGTAAGTCTCTTAACATTCTTTCTTGGTGCCGCACCCATTACTGCACCAATTTCCATTCTCTTTGCAACATAATTCGGATGATATATCTCCTTAACAAAACCTGTTGCAAGACCAATTTGGTTACCATATGATGAATAACCGGAAGCGGCGCCTCTTACAAGCTTCTTCTGTGAGAGTTTTCCCTTAATAGTATCTGCTACAGGTACTGTAGGGTCTGCTGCTCCTGTGATACGCATAGCCTGATATACATATCCACGTCCTGAAAGCGGATCTCTGATTGCTCCTCCAAGACATGTAGCAGCACCACCAAAAGGTTCTATTTCTGTAGGATGATTATGTGTCTCATTCTTAAAGAATACAAGCCATTCTTCCTTTTCAGGGCCATTGCCATAATCAATAGAAACCGGGACAACTACAGAGCAGGCATTAATCTCGTCAGACTGCTCCATATCATCAAGCATTCCTGCTGACTTTAACTTTTTCATTCCCATGAGGGCAAGGTCCATAAGGCAGATAAACTTATCATCTCTGTCCTTATATATCTCCTCACGTGTATCTTTGTAACTTTCAAAAGCAGTTTCAATAGGCGTTCTGTAATATCCATCCTCAAATGAGATATCAACAAGCTCCGTTGAAAATGTAGTGTGACGACAGTGATCTGACCAATAAGTATCAAGTACTCTGATTTCAGTCATTGAAGGATCACGATTCTCATCATTCTTAAAATAATTCTGGATATGAAGGAAATCCTTAAATGTCATTGCAAGTTCAAGACTGTCATATAACTTCTTTAGTTCATCCTCTTCCAAATCCTTAAAGCCATCAAAGATAATAACATCCTTTGGCTCTTCATAATCCATAATAAGTGTTTCCGGTACTTCAAGTCCTATTTCTCTTGAGTCAACCGGATTAATACAATATGCTTTAATACGTGCAAACTCATCATCAGTAATATTTCCTTCAATCACATAAGTAGTTGAAGTCTGTATTACAGGATCCTCATCAGCCTTTAAGAATTTAACACACTGGACTGCTGAATCAGCTCTCTGGTCAAATTGTCCGGGAAGAAACTGAACCGAAAATACTCTGTCATTTTCGGGAATATCAATTTTATCCAAAAAATAATTATCTACCGGCGGTTCAGAAAAAACAGTAGTAAGAGCTTCATTAAATGTTGCCTCTGAAAGATTCTGAACATCATATGTGATAAAAATTCTTACATTTGTTACCCCGTTGATACCAAGATAACCCTTGACCTCTTCCTTTAACTCAGCAGCCTTGACCGAGTAAGGGTCCTTCTTTTCTACGTAAACACGTTTGACACTTTCCATTACAATTAATCCTCCGCAATAATTCCTTGCATTACATACATAATTTCTTCATCTACTACGCTCTCAGATATATTTCTGGTTCTTGCAGAAATCTTCAATCCCTCAAAAACATACATAAGATTACTTGCAGCACGATGAGCATCTATATCATAAAACTCTCCGGCATCAATTCCTCCCTGAATAACCTGCTCCAAAACATATAATGTTGAATCAAAGTCATTTTTAAGAAGATTTTTCTTGCCGGCAATTTTATTTTCAAAATAATATTCATAAATGGCAGTCGAAAGATTATTCTTTTTACCAAGTATTTCTTTCTTCTTTTCCTTAACGATAAGAGCCAGAACATCTGCAAAAGAAGCATCCTCCGGAATCTTCTCTGACAAATCTTCCTGATTATCATATTCATAGTTCATAACTGCCTCGAAAAGATCTTTAATATTATCAAAATAAAGATACACTCCTCCACGGCTGATTTCACATGCACTGACAACATCATTCATCGTCGTCCGTGAATATCCCTGTTTTGAAAAAATATCTCTGGCTTTTTCAAGAATCATCAATCTCTTATTCGCAGATTTTTCTCCCATAAAAAGTTCCTCCGTCAATAATCTTATCTACAAACCAAATAATCCATCACCAATTAAGCTAATGGTCCTTCATGAATTTCAAGCAGTTCTTTCAGTTTAAGGAGTGCATGAAGCCAAACTCCCTCTTCAACGGCTATCTGCCACATGGTTGATCTGCTCATTCCCTCAAGAACATATCGTGTAATAATATCCGTAATTGCACTAAGATCTTCAAAAGTAGCTCCTGAAATAAACAATCTCTCGTTATCCGGAGTGTTCATGCCAACCTTACGATATGCATAAATATAATTTCTGTTCATTAAACCTGTTTTCTGAGCATCCTTTACAAATGCCAAAACATTTGAATCATAAACGGGAACAGCAATTGACTTAAGGCTGTTATTATCTCCGGTATATAAACTTCTGGTCTGTGCCCCTTCCTTGCTCTTCAAGTACGGAATATACTTAAACAGTGGATCCAGTTTTCCCAAATAATCTGCAATTACACTATTTCTATAAGCTTTTTGAGTATCCATAAATCCTCCTACACATATTCCATAATATATTAGCACTAAAATCAAAAAAAGTACACATGGAGAAACATAAATCGAGTATAACAAAAAAAGATGACGAAAACGTCATCTTGCACTTTAGCAGGGGCAGTAGGAATCGAACCCACATCGATGGTTTTGGAGACCACTGTTCTACCTTTGAACTATGCCCCTATTCATATTTAATCAACGAATGAAATTATATATTATTGTATATTTATCTGTCAATACCCAATTGATATATAACTTCAACTAAATGAACTAATCAAATCAGATGCATGTTTTACGGAATATACTCTGCCACATTTTCCTTTATCTGATTACTATATTTTTTAACCTCTGCAGATGGCTCATAATTATCATCATCAAATAAAACTTTATGCAATTTCTTAACATTAGTGGTAAGATCGTTCGGAATTATACACGATCCTTTCTCTCCCACTGTAGCCCCCAGCACCTTGTCGGTAAATGGAAATCCATCAGATACAGTAACTTCATAGTCCGAAGCAAGACTAAGCATTGATATAATATCGTTTAGACTAAGTGATGTTGATACGTTTGGCATAATTGATGTAATTGCAGAAGTCAGTGCTGACAGAGATACATGCGAGCAACGTTCAAGCATTGCCGTAAGGACAGTCCTTTGTCTTTCGGTTCTCTTGAAATCATATCCTTTTGTATATCTGATTCTACAATATGCAGTTGCCTGAAGGCCATTCAAAACCTGCATACCAGGAAATACTACAGGCTTATATTCGACACCAAGCTGTTCAGCCATAGTCATCTGATAATTGTTCAGATGAAACATCTCCTCTTCGGTAACTTCAATAGGGACACCTCCCAACGCATCTATAGCGTCAACCAGTCCCTCAAACCCGACTGTCACATAATCAGAGACATATAAATCGGTATTAACATTAATCATGCTCATAGCCTGTACCGGTCCACCGATTGCATAGGCTGCATTACATTTATTATAACTTCCGTTTCCAAGGTTAAGATAAGCATCTCTGTATATCGAAACAAGTCTGACCTCATGTGTATCCATATCAATAGAACATATCATCATAGAGTCAGAACGTGTTCCCTTACCAAGGTCTCCTTCTCTGGAATCAACACCAAAAAAAGCCAACATAAACTTTCCGCCGGACTTTTCATACATTTCTTTTTCAATCTGCGCTCTTTGCTCAGCTTCTTTTAGTTTTTGTGCCTCAACCTCTTCTGCTCTTTTGGGGGTCTTCTCGCCTTCTGACTCACTATTGCTTTCTTCTTCAGCTGAAATATCTGTCTCCTCTCCACCTGAATAATTTGTATTAATCTTAATCTCTGATTTTGCTATATTAAGCTTTTCAGCTCTTGTCAGCTTAAAAATAAAGATTGTACAAATAAGAACCGCAAGAAAAACAATCCCTTCAAGCGCATAAAGGAATATATGTCTCTTCTTTATTTTTGTGGTACCTTCCGATTCTTTTAAGTTCTTCTGTTCTTTTTTCTCAGTACCTTCGGCAGGATCCATATTTATGTTGTTGTCACTTACCTTTTTATTCTCATCCATTTCAAAAATCTAAACTCATAATATCTGATATATTAGAAACAAAAATCAATTTTATATCTTTTTTGATTTTAATCTGTGACTCACAGACTTTCGGGACAATACAGCATTTGAAGCCAAGTTTCAATGCTTCATTTACCCTCTCATTAATCATACTTACTGCCCTTACTTCACCACTCAGGCCTATTTCTCCGACACATACTATATCATCGGGAATAACTTTATTCTTAAAACTACTGATAATGCTGAGAGCTATTCCCATATCTATGCCCGGCTCACTAATTTTAAGTCCACCTGCGATATTAACATATGCATCGCAATTTGTCATCTGAAGTCCAAGTCTTTTTTCAAGTACGGCTATCAAAAGATTAACTTTATTGAGGTCTGTTCCGATTGCCTGTCTTCTTGGAATTCCAAAACCCGAAGTTGAGACAAGTGCCTGTATTTCCACCAGCATCGGCCGTGTTCCTTCCAAAGAGCACACAACCACAGATCCCGCTGCATCTTCCGGTTTTCCACTTAACATATATTCTGACGGATTGGTAACCTCTTTAAGTCCATCATTATCCATTCTGAAAACACCAATTTCATTGGTTGATCCAAATCTGTTTTTCACACCCCTCAGAACTCTGTATGAGGCATGACGATCACCTTCAAAGTATAGAACCGTATCTACCATATGTTCAAGAACTCTTGGTCCTGCAACAGTTCCCTCTTTCGTAACATGCCCAACAATAAAGATGGATATCCCCATACCTTTCGCAAGCTCAAGAAAAACCGAAGTGGCCTGTCTGACCTGTGAAACCGATCCCGGTGCTGAAGAAATCTCCTCGTCGTACATAGTCTGGATGGAATCAATAACAACAATTGCAGGTTTTGTTTCTTTTATATTCTCTGCAATATTAGCCAGCGAAGTATCGCATAACAAAAGCATATTTTCATCAAAAGAACCTATTCTGTCCGCACGAAGTTTAATCTGTTTAAGCGATTCTTCTCCGGAAATATACAGAACCTTTTGATTTGCGAGCGAAAGATTTCTGCAGACCTGAAGCAAAAGAGTTGATTTACCTATACCCGGATCTCCTCCTACTAAAGTTAAGGAGCCAGCCATCAGGCCGCCTCCCAAAACTCGGTCAAGTTCACCTATATTAGTGGATATTCTGTCTTCTGCTTCTACAGAAATATCATTAATCTGCATTGGTCTGGATACGATTTTACCGGACAACAACGATGACTTATTTCCCACATTAATTTTTTTCTCTTCAACAAATGTGTTCCATTCTTTGCATCCGGGGCACTGTCCCATCCATTTAGAAGATTCATGACCACAATTATTACAAAAAAATACAGTATCTTTACCTTTTGCCATACTACTTAACAATCTTAACAGATGCCGTCTTATTTGATGAAAGTTCTACAGAAATACTAAGTTTACCTGACAAATTAGTCTTCATCTTTCCAGTGTTCACATCATCTATATAAACTGAATATTCTGTATCCTCACAAAGTCCCAAAGTAATCTGAACATCTTCATCAGCACATACATCAAAGGAAACTCCTTTATCTGTCTCTGCAAAATTGAATACTGATGTACCTGGTTCTGATTCATATACAAACAAATCATTCTTCTCAAGTCTGGTCATTTCCTTAAAGCTCTTGCATTTAAGAATATCATTACCCACCTTGAAATTTTCTACTTTTGTCTTTGAAGGAAGTGAGTGATTTCCAAAACTAACCTTTCCATTTTCCTCACTACGAAGAACCTCTTCTACGTATGCCATAAAAACCTCCCATTATAACAACATTTTTACTAAATACTTTTGCTCCTAACAAGAATCAGACAATACTCTTATTCTCAAAAATAACCTTTTCATTCTTCATGGTAACATTAACGACATCTCCGGCCTTAATATTTCCCTGAAGAATTTCTTCTGCCAACGCATCCTCTACAACACTTTGCAGAGCTCTCTTTATAGGTCTTGCACCCATCTTGTAGTCAGCATATTTATCTACAATATAATTTTTAAGTGAAGCCGAAAAAGATATTTTAATATCCATTCGTTCCTTGCACCTTTTAGCAATAATACTTAAAAGAAGTGTTGCAATTTTAAGCATTTCAGACTTATCAAGAGTTCTGAATACAATCATGTCATCTATTCTGTTGATAAACTCAGGCTTAAATAACTTCTTTACTTCTTCAAGAACTCCTGACTTCATTTTTTCATAATCAGCTTTTGCCGATGCATCAAAAACAAAACCAAGATTTTTAGGTGCTACAATTCTCTGGGCACCGGCATTGGATGTCATAATCAGAATCGTATTCTTAAAGGAAACTTTTCTTCCTTTAGAGTCAGTAATATGTCCATCATCCAAAACCTGAAGAAGAACATTAAACACATCCGGATGCGCCTTCTCTATCTCATCAAAAAGAACAACAGAATATGGATTCTTTCTGATCTTTTCACTAAGTTGTCCGCCCTCGTCAAATCCAACATATCCCGGTGGAGAACCAATCATTTTAGAAACAGAATGTCCTTCCATATATTCGGACATATCTACTCTGATAAGTGCCTGTTCAGAGCCAAATACTGCTTCAGCCAATGCTTTACTAAGTTCAGTCTTTCCGACACCGGTTGGTCCAAGGAACAGAAAAGACCCGATAGGTCTGTTAGGATCCTGAAGTCCTACTCTTCCTCTTCTAATTGCCTTAGCTACAGCCTCGACTGCTTCATTTTGTCCAATAACCCTCTTATGAAGAACTTTCTCAAGTTTCAGAAGTCTGTCAGACTCCCTCTCCGTTAATTTATTAACCGGAACTTTAGTCCACATCGATACAACATTGGCAATATCATTCTCGGTTACCGGCACTACATCATTCTGCTTTTTATCTTTTTCCTTTTGAATCGCCTTCTCAAGCTTCTTATATGTAGCACTTTGAAGCTTTTTAAGTTCTGAAGCTTTTGCTATATCACCTTCACGCAAAGCATCTTCAAGATCCAAAGATATTCTTTCATATTCTTTTTTCAATGCAGCCTTTGTTGACGCCTTGACAGGAACCTTAAGTCTAACTGCCGCAGATGCTTCATCCATCAGGTCAATTGCTTTATCCGGAAGATTTCTGTCATTAATATATCTTTCTGATAATTCGACACAGGCAAGAAGTGCTTCATCCGATATAGTAACTCTGTGATGCTCTTCATACTTATGCGCAATTCCCTTTAATATATTATAAGCCTCATCTTTAGTAGGTTCTTCAACATGTACCTGTTGAAATCTTCTTTCAAGTGCAGCATCTTTTTCAACATATTTATGATATTCAGATATCGTTGTCGCGCCAATAAGCTGCAATTCTCCTCTTGCCAAAGACGGCTTAAGAATATTAGATGCATCAATAGCACCCTCAGCGCCGCCTGCACCTATTAGAGTATGCATCTCATCAACAAAAAGAATTATATTTCCGGCATTTATAACTTCATTAATAACCTTTTTAATTCTCTCTTCAAACTCACCTCTGTATTTTGATCCTGCAACCATGCCTGACAAATCCAGTGTAAGCAATCTCTTATCACGAACTGAAAAAGGAACATCTCCATTAACAATTCTGGTAGCCAAACCTTCTACTACAGCAGTTTTACCTACTCCCGGCTCACCTATAAGACAAGGGTTGTTCTTTGTTCTTCTACTAAGAATTTCAATTACTCTTTTAATCTCTGCATCGCGACCAATGACCGGATCTAATTTATTCTCTGCGGCAAGTTTCGTCAGGTCTCGGCTATATTCATCCAAAGTTTCTGTAGACCCTTTTGGTACAGACTTTTTCTTTGCCATCTCCTGCTTAATAATGGAAGGATTTTCCCCCATTGCCACAAGCGTATCAAGATATAATTTGTGAATCGAAACTCCCAATGTGTTAAGAAGTCTAACTGCAACATTGTCTCCTATCAAAAGCATCGCCAGAAGTAAATGTTCTGTTCCGATTTCTTTAGAGTTAAATCTTTCTGCCTGATCAACGGCCGTCTCAATCAATTCTTTTGCTCTTGGTGAATAGCCATCTCTGTCCTTGACCACAGTTCCTTTTTCAGGAACTATCAGTTCCTTCATCATATCCAGAATCTTGTCCAGAGTTACGCCATTATCGGTCAGCACCTTCCCTGCAACTCCATTGCCTTCCTGGAGCATGCCTACCAGTATATGTTCGGTTCCGATATAACCTATTCTTAATTTTTTTGAAATTTGTGCAGCATATGCCAATACCTGACTGGCATTATTAGTAAAGCCATCTGACTTCATTTATTTATCAATCCTTATCATCCATATTTAAGAATTCAAATTCGAATTCATCATCATCTGCCAAGAAATTCTGAGGCTTTCTCGGACGAGAAACAGTTGCCTGAGCAGGTCTCTGATTCTCATTATTATAAGCAGTAGGACGACCCGGATTTCCGGAAGGTCTGCTTGTAGAACGAACAGGAGGATTAGAACTTTCTCTTCTGTTGTAATATTCCTGAGTATTAGGTCTGTTATTTCTTTCAACAGGCTGTCTAGTCTGATTTGATGGAGTACGCTCTGCTTCATATGATTTTCTTGAAGCATTTGGATTTGGCTCCTCGAAATCTTCCTCATAATATTCCTCATCATCATTATTTCTGCTCTTGAAAATGAAGAAAATCATACCTCCAAGGAATGCAAGAGCAAGAATTCCTGCAATTATTGCAATAATTCTGTAAGTACTTAATGATGATGTTGCTTCAGGATATTTAACCTTCAATTCCTCAAGAGCATCAAGAATCTTAGTAACTTCAATTCTCTGATTCTTGATATGGTCATCTAAATAATATGTATATACACCATCTGCATCCTCTGCATAAACTACTTCATAATCATTATTATTCTGAGCAGCAGTAGGTACTTCAGGTGCGACTTCTTCTTCAGGTTCTGTATATGTTTCTTCCGTTTCTTCAGGTTCTTCCGGAGTTTCCTCGATAGGCTGAGTTATTTCGATAAGATCGTGTCTTACGAAACCTTCAACATTTTTAGACTCACATCTTAACTGATACCATGTCTCTCCTGCTGAATCCTTTGCCTGTCCGATAAGAACAATCACTGTATCAGGATCAAGAGATGCAACTGCCTTGAATGAAGTTCCTGCTCCTGATCTAATGTTAACAGCTGCATGACCTTTAATCTTAGCCTGTGTTTCTGCCATTGCTTCTACTTCTGTGGGAGCCTGAGATGTTGCTGTTTCAGCAGTTGATGCAGTTTCTTCAACCTTTACAAGGTCTCCTCTGATGAAACCTGTCTGTCCGTTTGCATTAACCTTATACCAGGTCTGTCCATCTGATCCTGTTACTGATTCAACAATTTCAAATTTCTGTCCGGAAGTTCCGGTAGTTACAACAGCACCACTTGTCGATGCTTCAGAACGAACTCTTACTCCATCTTCTTTAATAACCGCATTCGATGCAAATGCACTGAGTGCCAAACCAACCGTAAGTATTCCGGCTGTTAATACACATATAAATGATTTAATAAATCCTTTTTTCATGTTTTCATCGACCTTTCTTTAACTAACTATGCCTCATCAATTGCACGTCCTATATCATGACGCATATATTTATTATCAAAATCAACCCATTCAACTGCTTCATAAGCTTTTGCTCTAGCTTCTTTCAGTGTAGCTGCTTTAGCAGTAACACCAAGGACTCTTCCGCCATTTGTTACCACTTTATCATCCTTAAGTGCAGTTCCTGAATGAAAGCAGAAATAATCATCCTTACCTTCAAAATTCTCTAATCCGGTAATCGGATAACCCTTTTCATATTTAACTGGATAACCATCTGATGCAAGAATTACACAAACAGCTGCCTTATCTTCGAATTTAAGATCGATTTTATCCAATGTTCCATCAATACATGCCTCAAAAACATCTATGATATCATTTTCAAGTCTCGGAAGAACAACCTGTGCCTCAGGATCTCCGAATCTTGCATTAAACTCCAAAACCTTTGGTCCTTTTGCAGTAAGCATCAGACCAAAGAAAATAACTCCCTTAAATTCTCTGCCTTCTGACTTCATGGCGTCAACCGTTGCCTGGAAAATATTTCTGTTGCAGAATTCTTCAACCTCTTTTGTGAAGAATGGACTTGGTGAAAAATTACCCATTCCTCCGGTATTCAGACCGGTATCTCCGTCTCCGGCACGCTTATGGTCCTGAGCCGAAGACATAATCTTAATTGTCTTTCCATCAACAAATGAGAGTACAGAAACTTCTCTTCCTTCGAGGAATTCCTCTATTACCATCTTATTACCTGCTGAACCAAATTGTTTATCCATCATAATGGATTTAACTCCTTCGCAGGCCTCTTCATAAGTGTTACATATAAGAACACCCTTTCCAAGGGCAAGGCCATCAGCCTTTAATACTATTGGCATAGATGCCGTTTTCAGATATTCAATTGCCTTATCAGGATCCTCGAATGTTTCATATTCTGCAGAAGGAATATTATATTTCTTCATTAAATCCTTTGAAAATGCTTTAGATCCCTCAAGTATTGCCGCCTTCTTATCTGGTCCAAATACTTTAAGTCCTGCTGCTTTAAGAACATCCACAATTCCGCCAACCAACGGATCATCCGGTCCTACAATTACTAAATCTATAGCCTTTTCTTTGGCAAATTCTGCCATTTTGTCAAATTCCATAACACCAATTGGAACACATTCGGCAATCTGACCGATTCCTGCATTGCCTGGTGCACAGTAAAGCTTTGACACTTTAGGACTTTTCTTAACTGCTGTAGCAATTGCATGTTCACGACCGCCACCGCCAACAATTAAAACCTTCATATTTTTCTCCTTATCAAATAATATGATTAGCTATATCATTAATGGCTTTGGGAAGAATAACCCATTCAGCCTGTTCCATAACTCTTCTTTGCAACACTTCGGGAGTATCACCCTCCTCAATGTATACTGCTTTCTGATTAATAATACGTCCCGTGTCTGTTCCCTCATCTACAAAATGGACAGTTGCACCTGTAACTTTAACACCTCGCTTAAGAGCCTCCTCATGAACCTTAAGTCCATAAAAACCCGTCCCACAGAACGAAGGAATAAGTGATGGATGAATATTAATAATCTTATTTTCATACTTTTTAATCAATGCCGGTGGAATAATAACAAGAAATCCTGCAAGTACAATCAAATCCGGATTCCACGCATCCATTTGATTTAAGAAAGCCTTGTTAAACTCATCTCTTGTAGCATATTCCTTGGGGCTGCATGAAACCGCCTGAATGCCTGCGCTTTTTGCCCTTTCAAGTGCATATGCATTGGGATTATTGCTGAATACACCAACAATTTCGGTATTTGTTATTACACCATTTTGAACTGCATCAATAATTGCCTGAAGATTAGTTCCTCCACCTGACACGCAAACAGCAACTCTTAACATAAGGTCACTCCCTTTTCACCCTTTTCGATATGTCCAACAAGGAATGCTTTTTCACCGGCTTCTTCAATAGCCTTCATAGTTGCTTCAACGTCCTTCTTATCAACAGCAAGAACCATTCCAAGTCCCATATTGAAGGTGTTATACATCATCTTATCTTCAATCTTTCCATTTTTTTGGATCATTCCAAAAATAGGAGGCTTATCAAAGCTGTCAAGTTTAATTACAGCATTAGCACCTTCAGGAAGCATTCTTGGAACATTCTCATAGAAACCTCCACCTGTGATATGACTGCATCCTTTAACTCTTACGCCTGCCTTCTTAATGGCTTTCATAGCTTTAACATAAATTCTTGTAGGCTCGATTAATGCCTCTCCAAGTGTCTTTCCAAGTTCATCATAATATGTATTAAGGCTTTCCTTAGTCATATCAAAAACCTTACGAACAAGTGAAAAACCATTACTGTGTACACCTGATGAAGCAATTCCAACAAGCGCATCACCTTCTGCTATCTCGTGTCCGTCAATCAAATCCTTCTTGTCAACAACTCCAACAGAAAAACCTGCAAGGTCATATTCATCTTCTTCCATCAATCCCGGATGTTCAGCTGTCTCTCCACCTACAAGAGCACATTCTGACATCTTGCATCCTTCAGCAACACCTTTAACGATAGATGCTATCTTTTCCGGATAGTTCTTTCCACATGCGATGTAATCAAGGAAGAACAATGGTTCTCCGCCGGCACACGCCACGTCATTAACGCACATAGCAACAGCATCAATACCGATTGTGTCATGTTTGTCCATAACAAACGCAACCTTAACCTTGGTTCCACAGCCATCGGTTCCTGACAAAAGTACAGGATCATCCATATTCTTAATATCTTTTAAAGAAAATGCTCCAGAAAAACCTCCAAGAGAACCCAAAACCTCAGGTCTCATTGTTTCTTTAACATATCCTTTCATCAATTCAACTGATTTGTATCCGGCTTCGATATCTACTCCGGCTGTCTTGTAATCCATCGCATGTTCTCCTTGTCTTCTCGTCTATATTGTAATTTTATAAAAATATATTCTTTATATAATTAATCGCTATTTATCAAAATTTAGTAATTTTTATATCCTACTTCCTGAAGGCGTGCATCCTTCTTCTCAACCTGTTCCTTCAATGTTGTAGAATATTCTTTTAATTTTGCCAGCAGTGCGTCATCCGAAGTTGCCAGTATTTTAGCAGCAAGGAGCCCTGCGTTAGCTCCACCATTGATAGCAACAGTTGCAACAGGGATACCTGACGGCATCTGAACTATTGAATATAATGAATCACGTCCACCAAGTGATGTTGTATGCATTGGAATACCAATAACCGGCATAGGGAAAATAGCTGCACACATACCCGGAAGATGAGCTGCCATTCCAGCGCCCGCAATAATAACCTTAAATCCCTTTTCTTCAGCAGTAGAAGCATACTCAAAGAACACATCAGGTTCTCTATGTGCCGAAATAATTCTCATTTCATATGAAATTCCTAATTTATCAAGGATTTCTGCTGCCTTAGACATAACAGGCATATCAGAATCCGAACCCATAACTATACCAACCTGTGCCATATTTCCATCTCCTTTTGCACAAAATCATACACATTTAATATACTAAAATATGTATATAAATGCAACAATATTTAGGTCAAAATAACAAAAAGCCCTACAATATGTAGGGCTTTATCAAGCATATATTACTATACATCAGACATAAGTTTCTTAAATTCCTTCTCAGTTTTTCCTATTTTTTGAGCAGCCTCCTGAATAGTAAGAATACCATCACTTATCAAAGTTTTAAGTATTTTAATTTCTCCTTTGATTTCTCCTTTGATTTCTCCTTTGATTTCTCCCGCAATCATTCCCGCTCTTTCCCCAGCTATTCTTCCTTCGCGTTCTCCTGCTATCCTTCCTTCTCTTTCTCCCATAAGCCTTCCTTCGCGTTTTCCTTCAAGTAGACCCTCTTGTCTAGCTTCTGCCCTAATATTATCAAAATACTCCTGTAACCCTTTCCACATCTTTACATTCTCCTTCCCATCTTCGTCTTCCTCAATATAGTCTTCTACACTCTTTATATTGATAAGACTGGCTATCAGTCTGGCGGTATTTCCCTCTATATTTCCTGTTTCTTTGGCTATTTTTTGAAGTTCCATTTTCCCTACGCTGGCACTTAACACCTTAAATACAACTCCTAATTCTGTCTTGAAAGCATCAAAGTTATCGTAATCATGATAATCATATAGATTCATCCTATAATCATGTACATATTTTTTAATGCTTTCATCCATCCTTAAAATATCGTGAAGGTTCCGTGCGCCTTTCCATCCTTCCTCACTAAAATTCACTACTATTGTTATAACCGGAGTTAACCTGTCATCCTTGGTTATCCCACTTAAGAATTCATTTTTATCCAAAAAAGATCCCGGTCTTTCCTTATTTAATGCAGCTATTCGGTTTAATTCTGAATGATACATCATACCTTCTGACAATAGATTCCTAACAACCATTCCATAATCTGTATATGATTGGTTCTCTACAGCTATGATTGCAAATGCTATTCCCTCTTGTTTCCAGACCTTTACTACATCTGAAAATATCTGCATATCATCCGAAACATATTCTGTTGGCCCATCTTCCAATTCCTTAGAATTTACAATCTGTTTACCATCAAACACCACCTGATTCACTAAATCTGCAAATACCGCAGGATTTGATATATATTCCTTACACCTAACATCCTTTTTGCCCAACTAAGTAGTTCTCCCTTCCTTTACAGCATAATGGTCATTACATACATTAGATATATGACTACAAAAATACATACTGTATATCAACCATTAATGACCTTACTTTTAGGCAGGATTAAGAAACACTTATTGGATTTGGTAATTCCTGCCATCTAAAATTAATGAATATGTGATTAGTGGCAGAAACTGCCGGAATGCACGAATCGTACTTTAAAATATAAAAAGCACCTGTACGCATTCATCATAATCCCCATTTAAGTGATTATTCAATACATACAGGTGCATTTATTGGTATCGAATTTGTAGAAATTTCAAGGTGTTTTTGATATCAAAAATCGTTCTTCGTCCTGCAATCCCATATGAATACTGAGTTCACAGCGATTGTGCAAAATGACGAAGGGTAAATATACGAATAACTATCAAATTATTCTTTCTCAGTCTTTCCTGTGCCAATCATAGACTCAATCTTTGAAATCTGTTTTTTTAGATTCTCCAGTTCAACTGACAATTCTGCCATGTTGATTTCCTTACTATCCGATTCCTTTTCCAATTCTTCAAGTTCACTTTCTTCCGCCTTCGTAAGTTTTCCTTTTCTCTTACGTTCCTTAAGTTTGTTCTTGATCTCTGCTGCGTGAGCCATATCTTCTGCTGCTATTTTATCTGTAGTCTCACTAATTGTATTAACAACAATTCCGACTACAACATTCATAACTATAAAAGCTGAACATATAACGAATGGAACAAAATATAGCCATGCCCAGGAATATACTTCCATAACCGGTCTTGAAATTCCCATTGACCAGCTCTCCAGTGTCATTACCTGGAATAAAGTATAGAAGCTGCTTCCTATAGAACCAAACCATTCAGGGAATTCTTTAGCAAACAATGTTGTTCCTAAGATAGCAAAAACATAGAACTCTATAAGCAACAAAAACCCTGTCCACAATATTCCCGGAATTGAATCTATAATTGATGTTGCAATAATACGAAGTTTCTTAAATCCCGAAACCATTCTTAAGACTCTAAGCGAGCGAAGAGTTCTCAATACTCTCAATACTCTGAGTGTTCTTAGTGCAGCAAAGAACTGAAGGTTAGGAACCAAACTTATAGCAACAATGATGAAATCAAATATATTCCATCCACTTCTCAAGAAGTCTTTGTTATAGGCAATTATTTTGAGTATAACTTCTATTACAAATATTCCAAGACAAATATAGTCAATTGTCGTAATAATTACACCACTTGGTGATGACATTATCTCTGAAGAAGTAGCAAGTCCCATAAGGATTGCATTTAAGACTATCACTCCTAATATTACATTTTGAAATATTTGACTATCAACTAGTTTTTTAATTTTAACCATATTACAACCTTTATTGCTTTCTAAATCAGCCCATCCACAGTAATATCAAAGTATTCTTTAATTAATACTTAAAAATTAGTGGCTAAAAAAGCTACCCAAACTAAATCCTGTAGGCATAGGAATTGTAAACATATAAACAGTTGCAAAAACGAACACCGCTATTGCAGCAAAAACAATAATAGTTCTGTTAGGCAACCTCTTTAATGTTCCGCAAATACCAAGGAGGAATAAAACTACTGAATAAATAACTGTAACAAGATTAAATGCATCACCATTAGCATTATCCTTCTTACCTTCCTGCAAAAGTTCCTCTGACTGAGCAATAACAGCCATTGCATCTTCATAATATGCATTTACAAATTCCTCATCTGCAAATGGTGAAACGTCAGATGCACCCGAATTATTGTACAACCAATCAATCATATATGTAGCATTGTCATTAGCTGCCATAGCTTCTTCCTTATCAAAGGCTAAATGTGCTGCCATTTCGTCGGAAAGATTATCTACACATAAATAATATAACTTATATGCAGCAAGTGATTTTTCATCAACATATGTTTCATTATTTGGATCTTCCTGAAGGCATGCATCAGCATACAGAATCTCCATCTGAAGGTCGCTGATATTATTCCAAAGCAACATATCCTGCATTATCTTCTGTTCAGCTTCGTTATATCTTGAATTACCATCAGAAGCAACATTATTACTGTTCGCATAGTTGGTTGCCTGGTTTCCTCCATGCAATGAACCAATCCATCCGGCCCAAGCTGTTAAGAATGCCGTCAAAGCAAGAAAAATAGCAATAATAATTTCTAACTGCTTTTCACTAAGTGATTTTCTTTTTTTAGTTTCTGTTGAATTCTCTTCAACAACTGTAGTCTTTTCTTCCATAACTCTCCTCCTAATATTCATTTACTCATTTTTTATTTATCACTTATGTAACATACTCTTATAGTCGCTAATATGGGTTTTATTCATAAAGGCTCATTCAAGAAATCCGTTCCCTCAAGAACAAATCTTCCATCCTCAATTATAGTAATAACTTCATTATCATAAGTAACAACACTGATTTCTGACAATTCATCAAACGGAAGTGTTATATCCGTATGACAGTCAAAATACGCTTTCATTGGATCTTCATTTCTAAGAGCTGACTTTTCATTCTCTCTTGCTATAATCTCTTTTCCATCAGGATTATAAACCTTAGTGTCCTCACATCTTGAGTAGCAGGTGTCACCAAATGCAAAATGTGGACCGGTCTTTTCTGCAATAAGAATAGGAAGAATATTTCCTATATCATATTTCTTTGCCATAGCATACGCTGTGGTATTAGTTCCAATGGCAAATTCTCCAATAGGAAGACTTTCATGATGATATAGCACATTATCCTTAAAGAATCTCTCATTTTCTTCCTTTGTTGGGAAATTATCAAGAGAATACTCCGTTATCATTCCGTCTTTAACAGTTATTTTAAGATTCTTATATTCCAGTCCTTCAAGAAAAACACGACTGACATGCAATACACCATCAGTGCCATTTAAGACCGGTGAAGTAAACACCTCTCCAACAGGTATATTCACATCTGCAACGCAGTTTTCAAAATTAGTCTCTTTTTCTGGGTTCTTTAACTCATGAAGATTAACCTTAATATTAGTCTTATTATTTCCGGAACCCTTAATAATTACATAATCACCTTTATCAAGTGTGTCGATAATCTTCTGCTGAACATCTCTATACTTAATATAATCAAGTGTATTAAGTTCTATTACTTCATCAAAAATCTTCTCGAAATTTTCGCCGATTTCGATTGTGGGAAATGCAATAATAGTAAAGCTTCTTTCTTCTTCAAGAATATACTGCGTTCTAATCGCCATACATTCTGAGGAATACTTTCTCAAAAGAACCTGCTGTTTATCTGAATATCTTGGCATGCCTTCTTTAGTTACATAATCGGTTGGTTTTTCACCAAACACTTCCATTACTGCAGGGCCACCATACAAAGAAGCAATATTCTTTTTCTTCTCAAATGCATTCTTCCATGCATTCAATCTGATTGTATTGATATGTTTATCAAGCACAAGCGCCAGATCATCTTTATGTTCAAATTCAAACTGTCTTCCTGGGCACGCGCCCTCAAATCCAATTCGTTCAAGCCCTCTTCCAGCCAAAAGATTCATTCTTCCACGCCTTAATGAGACCTTCATACCCATCTTTTCGAAATTATCAATTGCAATTTTAACAACAGGTTCGAATCCGATATGATATCTTATCTCAGCCAATTTCTTTTTATTTATATCTTTACCGGTTACTTCAAATCCAATACGATAACCTTCTGTGAAAGTATCTGCCATTTTTCTGATGGTTGTTTCAGGTAATTTATTTAAGTATTCTAAAGTCTTTTCTTCAACTTCAGTTATCTTTTCACCATAAAGATATAATGTCTTCAAATCTGTAATATCTTCATACTTTACAATTTTTGTCGCGAAATCTTCCTCTTCTGGAAGCATTTCATTAACCTTTTCTTTAATTGCTTCCGGTGCATAATCACAAACATAGTAGTAGAGGATATCTTTGAGTTCTTCTGTTTTAGGCTCTATGTCCTCATCACTTCCATCCTTTGCAGCCACAAAGGCAGAATAGACTTCGAGGAACAGTTCCATTCTGATGAGTACATTTCTTATATCTTTTTCAAAAATATATGGAATCACAGCTCTCATCTCAGCAGCCAAGGCAGAAAGATACATGTTTCCAGTCTCCGCAAACGGATATTCATATAATTTTTTGTTTATAGCTCTGAGTTCATCGAGCGTCAGTTTACATAACTTGTTATTATTTACCAAATCCAACACTTCATAAACAAGATTCAAGAATCCTGCTTCATTAACAAAGAAATCATTTACTTTACCTGATAATAACTTATCTTCTGCAATCTGCGATATTCTCTCAACAGAAAGCTCATATCTTTCTTCCATATTAATCCTCGTTCTACTTTCGGATGATATTGCAAATCTGACAGTAGCCCTTCTTACTAAAATCTTTATTCTGAACGTTTTACAACGCAATATTAATATACATAATGACACCCAAAAAAATGATATCTATTACATTAATAACCATTCCTGCAATTCTAAAAAGCTTAAACCTCTCGGTTTCAAGAATTGAATATATGCCAAGCCCCAATCCTACGAAATTGAATATTGCCGCAAGGAAAGCTGCCGTCCCATATCTTTCCACTCCGATACCGGCAACTTTATATGACCCGCTGATACATATGATAAATGTAACAAGCGTAATCAGTCCGAATACGCAGCTCATTATTCCGAATGTGGAATGCTTTTTATCTGTATAAACATAGTTTTTACGAATAGCCATATTTATTTAGCACCATACTGCTCATAGTATGCATCAATAGCTTTCTTTAATTCATCGTCGATAATAATCTTTCCATCGACTTCCTTGTTATAAAGACACTCAACAACTTCCTTCATATCAACGATGGAACGAGCTTCAATGCCATACTTATCTTTAATATCTTCAAGCGCAGACTTATCTGTTCCAAGTCCCTTTTCCATTCTGTTAAGAGATACAATAAGTCCTTTTATCTCTACATCAGCCTGTCCCTTAAGAATAGGATATGTTTCTTCAATAGATTTTCCTGAAGTGGTAACATCCTCTATCATTACAACTCTGTCTCCGTCCTTAAGCTTATGACCAAGAAGAATTCCAACATCACCGTGGTCTTTAACTTCTTTTCTGTTTGCACAGTAATCAACATCCTTGCCATACAATCTGCTGATTGCCATTGCTGTAGCTACTGCAAGCGGAATTCCTTTATATGCTGGTCCAAAAAGAACATCGAAATCCAATCCGAAGTTATCATGTATTGCCTTAGCATAATATTCGCCAAGCTTGGTCAGCTGAGTACCTGTAACATACGCACCGGCATTCATGAAAAATGGAGATTTTCTTCCTGACTTTAATGTAAAATCTCCAAACTTTAATACATTACTGTCTACCATAAACTGAACAAATTCTGACTTATAACTTTCCATTTTAATTCTCCTATCTATTCAATATTAAACACTAACCTAATTATAACTTACTTAATATATGAATTTACAAATTCTGTCGCGGACACGTTCTCACTCTGTTGAAAAACATAGCAGTACTAAATTCGCAATAAATTGCTCATTAAGTGCTGATGTTTTTCAAAGGTCCGCGAAGCAGAACTGTAAATTCATCTGCAAAAACATTCATTACAAATATCTAAATATACGTCTTTTTTAGTCTCCATCATACTCTACGATGGTTTTAATATTGTATCCTTTAAGTCTCTCTCTTCCTTTAAGTGCAGGAAGTTCAACTATGCAAAGTACCATCACTACTTCTCCGCCAAGCTTTTCAACCAGTTTAGCAGCCGCCTCCAGTGTTCCGCCTGTTGCAATAAGATCATCCACAAGCACAACCTTGTCACCCGGCTTAATAGAATCAGTATGCATCTCAACGGTAGCTGAACCATACTCGAGGTCATAACTTTGTTCAACTGTATCGCACGGAAGTTTCCCCTTCTTACGAACAAGCGAAATTCCCTTACTCATATTGTAAGCAATCGGTGATGCAAAAATAAAACCTCTTGCTTCAGCTGCAGCTATTACATCAAAGTCAACTCCTTCAAGACACTCCTGCAGTTTATCAACTGCAAGCTTAAATCCTTCAGGATTCTGAATAACTGTTGTGATATCTCTGAAGATAACTCCTTCCTTGGGGAAATTGGGTATACTTCTTATATAATCTTTTACGTCTTTCATAGTTCTCCTGTTATATTTCCTTTATCTAATAATCCGTTATATTAATAAATATTAAGTTTTTTGAGGTCACTTGCACTTATACTTATGCTTATACTCATATTTATATTTATACTTTATCTTTGTACTCTTCCCGATCCATCTCCACCGGCAAGATTTTCAACCTCTGCTCTGCTTACAAGATTAAAATCTCCGGGGATTGTATGCTTTAATGCCGAAGCAGCAACAGCAAATTCTATTGCATCCTTCATATCTTTACCATCAAGAAGTCCTGTAATACATCCTGCTGCAAAAGCATCTCCGCCACCAACTCTGTCAACAATAGGAGTAATGGTATAAGTCTTTGAATGATAGAATTCTCTGGTTTCTCCATTCATAACGCAGGCTGACCATCCATTGTTTGAAGCTGAAACAGACTGTCTCAATGATGAAAAGATATATTTGAAGCCAAACTTGTCAGCCATCTGGTTAAATATATCCTTATAGCCTTCAAGGTTGAGGTCTCCTTTAGTAACATCAGTCTCCTTAGCCTTAAATCCAAGAACCTTTTCTGCATCCTCTTCATTTCCAATACAGACATCAACATACTGCATAAGATCAGTCATAACTGTCTTTGCCTTTTCACTTGTCCAAAGTTTCTTTCTGAAGTTCAAGTCACAAGATACGGTTACACCCGCCTTTTTAGCAGCAATAAGAGCTTTTTTAGTAAGAATTGCGGCAGAATCAGATACTGCAGGTGTTATTCCTGTAACATGGAACCAACATGCATTTTCAAATATTTTATCAAAATCAAACTCATCTTCTGTAGCTGTTGAAATAGAACTGTGAGCTCTGTCATAAATTACATTTGATGCTCTCATTGCTGAGCCTGTTTCGAGATAATATATTCCAAGTCTTTCACCGGAACGTGAAATAAATTCTGTTCCGACATTGTATTTTCTTAATGCTGCAACAGCTGCATCTCCGATAGGATTGGCAGGTACTGCTGTCACAAATTCTGTATCATATCCGTAATTTGAAAGTGATACTGCAACGTTAGCTTCTCCGCCACCGTAATTAATATCAAACTCATCTGCCTGAATGATTCTTTCATTATTCGGCGTAGATAAACGGAGCATTATTTCTCCCATTGTTACTACTTTTTTACTCATTATGACTAAATCTCCTTTTAGCTATTATTCTATTACTTCTGTACAAGATGCACTGCGAATCCACCGATTTCTCCCGGCAGATATACAGCCTTAAGCTTACCCTTAGCATCATATTTTGCAGTAGACATGTCTGCCTTCATACCGACAATGTCATCAAGATAACTTACTGCTCTCTCAATGTTGTTGCAGCTGATTGCTATGTGTCCCTTCTGTCCAAGATAAGGAGTTTTCATGGCTTCAATGAATTTGCCTGCAAATATAGAGGAATTACCTTCTTTTACCTTAAAATCAAACAGTCTTTCAAAGTAATTAGCTGTAAATGATGCTTCATTCTCGTTCATACAATTAATTCCAATATGACTAAGTTCAAAGCCCTGTACCTTCATAACTGCTTCTCTTGTAAGCTCGGTAATTTTTTCAAAATTTCCTTCATTTATAAGCTTTGATGATACCATCCAGCTTCCGCCACATGCAATGACCTTATCGAAAGCAAGATAATCATTGATGTTATCAGCATTAATTCCACCTGTAGGCATAAACTTCAGATTAACATACGGCGCTGCCATTGCCTTAATTGCCTTAATTCCTCCTGACTGCTCTGCAGGGAAGAACTTAACCACATCAAGCCCCAGGGCAAGAGCCTGTTCCATCTGCGATGGATTATTACATCCGGGAGCAACCGGTATATTTATATCAAGACAATGCTTAACTACATCTGCATTAAATCCCGGACTCACAATGAACTTAGCCCCTGCAGCAACCGCTCTGTCAACCTGTTCAGGCGTAAGTACTGTTCCTGCTCCCACAAGCATGTCGGGATATTCCTGGCTCATAACTTTTATTGACTCTTCAGCAGCATCTGTTCTAAAGGTCACCTCAGCCACCGGAAGTCCACCATCAATCAAAGCCTTGGCAACAGGCTTAGCATCCTTCACATCATCAATAACTACTACCGGAACGATTCCAATTTTTTGAATTTTAGTTAAAATATCATTCATAAATCAAACTCTCCCACTTATACGTATTTTCAAATTAATATTTTATTACTTACTCATTAATAATCTACTCATCTATTGTTGGACAAATATACAATTTATCACAATAAATAGGCATTTTAGACCTTATCAAGGTCAAAGCCAAAATAATCAACTGCATTGTTATATGCAATACCTCTTGTTATCTTCTTCAAATAATCCTCATCATTTGGATACTCACCTTTTTCAACATAATCACCTATCAGATCACACAATATTCGTCTGAAGTAATCATGTCTTGTATAAGATAAAAATGATCTCGAATCAGTAAGCATACCGACAAAATTTCCAAGCATGCTTGTTGCGGCTAAAGATTTAAGCTGTTCCTTAATTCCTTCATAATGATCGTTAAACCACCAGGCGCTTCCCTGCTGAATTCTGCTTCTTATATTTCCACCCTGGAAACATCCGATAATAGTACCAATAGCTGCATTTTCAACAGGATTAAGTGAGTAAACAATTGTCTTTGGAATAGCATTGTTCTTAGCCATCGCATTAAGAAACTGCGGAAGATGCTTTGATGGTGTACCTGCACTGATTGCATCAAATCCGGTATCGGGACCTGTAAGTTCAAACATATACGTATTATTGTTTCTCGTACATCCATAATGTAACTGCATAACCCAGTTACGCTTATAATATTCTTCTGACAGGAAAAGTAAAACTCCTGTTGCATACTGAAGAACTTCCTTTTCTGTAAGCGACTGATTTGAAAGCGCTTTCTTTAAGATGACATCAATGTCATTATCTGTTGCAGGTTCATACATTACATATTCAAGTCCATGGTCGGATACTGAAGCTCCGTTTTCACTAAAATAATCAAGTCTTTTAATAAGTGCAGACTTTAATGTTTCATAGTCTGTAATCTCAACTCCGGACACTTCAGAAAGCTTAGCTATATAATCCTTAAAATCCTTCTTTTCAATGGCAACAGCCTTGTCCGGTCTCCAGGCAGGAAGTACCTGAACATCGAAACCGGCATCTGCTTTAATCTTCTGATGCCACTCAAGAGAATCTATCGGATCATCTGTTGTACAGATAAGCTTAACATTAGACTTCTTTATCAAATTTCTTACTGAAAACTCCGGAGTATTTAACTTCGCATTAACAAAATCCCATACTTCTTTTGCTGTTTCAGGCTTTAGTGTTCCTTCATATCCAAAATAATACTTCAATTCATAATGTGACCAGTGATATAAAGGATTACCAATTAACATTGGCATGCATTCTGCCCATTTTTCAAACTTTTCGTAATCTGTAGCATCACCGGTTATATATTTTTCCTCTATTCCAAAGGTTCTCATCTGACGCCACTTGTAATGATCTCCGCCAAGCCAAACCTCTGTAATATTCTTAAACTGAATATCCTCATATATTTCTCTTGGATTGATATGACAATGGTAATCAATTACAGGTATCTTTTTCATTGTCGCATCTTCATCAAACAACTTTTGAGCCGTAGCTGAATTCAATAAAAAATCTTTATCCAAAAAAGTTTTCATCACTTTTCCATCCTTTAAAATTTATAAAAAATGTATTAAAACCACCTTACTAAATTTAGCATTTTGCAAGATTTAACGCAAGATTACTTACCTGATAAGTTCAAGTTTCTCGCTCCTTTTAAGCTTCTTTATCTGTATCTCTCGCCTAAGCGCCTCACCCTTTGTTTTGAAGCATTCAGAATAGGCTATTCTGACCGGTTTATGTGCCCTTGTATATTTGGCCCCTGTTCCATTAAGATGCTTCTCATATCGCTTTTCAATATCATTTGTACTTCCTGTATATAATGATCCGTCCTCGCATTGCAAAATATATACATAATATGGTCCTGATGGATTAATAGCTTCTTTTATGGCATTCATTACTGCTTTCTTATTACCTGACCATTTAGGCTCAATCAAGAGACTCTTAGGTGCATCACCGGTTAGTCTGTGAATAACCATTTCCTCCGGCAACAGATGCACACACTTTTTAACAGTAGAAACATATTCTTCCATAGATGGAATATAAAATGGTTCTTCTTCATACATTTTTGCAAGCTTCGTATTTTTTAATACGTGAAGCAGCTGAAGTTTTATTCCATCGCTTTTCATTTCGACAACATGCCTTACTGTATCTTGCATGTCTTCTTCGCTCTCTCCGGGCAAATACAGAATCACATGTGTAATAACATGCACTCCTATAGCTTTTAATTTAGTGACGCAGGCATCATATACTTCGTTATTATATCCTCTGTTGATGAGTTTAATGCTTTCTTCCTTTGTTGTCTGTAATCCAAGTTCAACCCATACCGGTTTGATTTCATTCAGTTCTTTTAATAAGGCTATAGTTTCATCCGGAAGGCAGTCAGGTCTTGTCGCTATTGACAAAACTGCTATATCCTCACGGCTAATAATCTTTTCATAGATTTTTCTCAATCTTTCAACAGGCGCATATGTGTTGGTGTACGCCTGAAAATATGCTATAAATCTGTCACCTTTATATTTATTGGATACCAGACTTTTGGCCTGACAAATACTTTTGTCTAAGCTTTTCTTTGCAGTATCGTTACGTTCTGTGTCACCGTTCTGAACATCGACATTACTATCATTTTCATCCACATCGATATCTATCGCAAAATCTCCTGATCCGCCTTCTGAACAAAAGATACATCCACCGACACCAATAGTCCCGTCCCTGTTTGGACATGACATATGTGCGTTAAAGCTTAGTTTATACAGTTTTGACCCATATTCTTTTTTACAAAACTCATTTAAAT
>JAKSRY010000077.1 GCA_024403415.1 Lachnospiraceae bacterium | reverse complement strand
TGAATGAACTTGGTGTAACAGGTATGACAGTAACTCAGGTTATGGGTTGTGGTATTCAGAAGGGTGCCGGCGAAAGATATCGTGGTGTTGAAATGGATGCTACGCTTCTTCCTAAGGTACAGGTTGATGTTGTAATAAGTGCTATTCCAGTTGATGCAGTTATCGAAGCTGCTAAGAAAGCTCTTTACACCGGTCATATTGGAGATGGAAAGATTTTCGTTTACAATGTTGATAAGGTTGTTAAGATCAGAACAGGTGAAGAAGACTTTGCAGCATTACAGGATGTTGAATAACTGATTCAAATTAATAATTAAGGCGAGCGGAAGAAAATCTTTCGCTCGCTTAATGTTATGTAATAAGGGAAAAAGTGGTATAGTTATTAGAGTGGAGTTATGAAGAGATTTCGCTCTTTATACCAGGCGTGAGTATATCAGGGATAATTATTTAATTCACGCAGAATGGAGTTAATAATGCAAAAAAAACTAATACTTGAAAATGGCCAGGAATTTATTGGTGAAGGTTTTGGAAGTAATGAAAATAAGATATGTGAAGTGGTATTCAATACTTCTATGGCGGGATATCAGGAAATTATTTCAGATCCTTCATACACATATCAGGCAGTAGTTATGACCTATCCGCTTATCGGTAATTATGGCACCAACGATGAGGATTATGAATCAAAGCAGCCTACAGTAAGCGGCCTGATTGTAAGAGAATATAATGATTTTCCTTCGAATTTCAGATCAAACAGGACTTTGGATGAGGTTATGAAGGAATTTAATATTTCAGGTATATCCGGAATTGATACAAGAAAACTTGCAAGAATAATCCGAGATTTTGGAACCTGTAAGGGATTAATAACTGACGCTAGTGTCACATTGGAAGAGGGAATGAAGATATTAAATACCGAAAATGTGAAAACAGACGCGGTTTCAAAAGTTAGCTGTAAACGAATCTGGGAATCAAAGAGAACAGCTGACTCAACAATTACCGAGAAAAATTATTTTAAGGTTGTAGCCATTGACTGCGGTATGAAACTTAATATTGTAAGAAGTCTTAATGCAGCAGGCTGTGATGTGATAATTGTGCCATACAATACACCCGCAGACAGAATAATAGAATTTGAGCCTGATGGTATATTTGTGTCAAATGGTCCGGGAGATCCGACAGATGTGCCGGAGGTTATTGATACATTGAGAATGCTTATAAGAAAGTATCCTATTTTTGGAATCTGTCTTGGACATCAGCTTATATCACTGGCTTATGGTGCTAAAACCTATAAGCTTAAATTCGGTCACAGAGGAGGAAATCATCCGGTAAAGAACCTCTTAACAGATAAAGTTGAAATTACGAGCCAGAATCATTCATATGCAGTTGATGTTGAGAGCATTAAGAATACTCCGCTTAAAATTACTCATATGAATCTTCTTGATAATACGGTGGAAGGTATTAAATCTGAAAAGGACAAGGTATTCAGTGTACAGTATCATCCTGAAAGTGCTCCGGGTCCTGAGGATAGCAAATACCTCTTTAAAGATTTTTTAATGATGATGGAGGACAAATAAATGCCAAAGAATACAGAGATTAAGAGAATACTTGTCATTGGCTCCGGTCCTATCGTTATCGGACAGGCGGCAGAGTTTGACTATGCAGGAACACAGGCATGCCTTGCTTTACGAGAAGAAGGTTATGAGGTTATTCTTTGTAATTCAAATCCCGCAACAATTATGACAGATACGTCAATTGCTGACAAAATATATATGGAGCCGTTGACGCTTGAATATATTGC
>JAKSRY010000076.1 GCA_024403415.1 Lachnospiraceae bacterium | reverse complement strand
TTTATAATACATTTTAAGTGCCACGTCCAGATTTGTATGAGTTTCGATATATGCTGTCGTGTATCCAAGCTTCCTCGCCTCATTTTCTGCATACTGCAACAACATTTTCCCAAGCCCCATACCTTTCTTTTCATCAGAAAGATATAGTTTTTGAATCTCGGCACATTTTTCAAATCCACCAAACTCAGCAAACCCCACTCCACCACAAACCTTATCATTATCCCACAAAATAAAGTATTTCCTTCTATCCGGTGCTGCCAGATAGAATTCGCTTAAGTGGTCAAGCTCCGGATCAAAATAGACGGTTCCCGGTATATCCAAATGATTCTTTCTTAAATTGTATCTTATTATTTCAGCCAAAGGCTTATCTGCTTCTACGCTAATTTCCCGCAATTCCATATCAAAATATTCTTTTGTAGATGGTGCTAACTATCCATCTACCTATATGTTTCTGTTTTCATTCTTAATATAAGTTTAGAATCCCCAGAAGTACTTGCTATATCACTATGCCTGCTACATGATCAAGTTCATGCTGAATTATCTGAGCAGTCCATCCTGTATACTTACCATGCTGTTTCTTAAAATTATGATCCAGATAATCAACTTCTATTTCTTTATATCTTGTGCATGGTCTGACACCTTCTAACGACAGACAGCCTTCCTCTGTCTGAAAGGCTCCTGTTTTTCTGGTAATAACAGCATTGACCATTGCAAATTGAAAAGGGCCTGCTGCCACAACAATTATATTTTTCTTTACTCCAATCATATTAGCGGCCATACCTACACAATAATCAAGATTTGCACGAAGTGTATCCAGCAAATCTGTAATAACCTGTTTATCTGATTCAGTTGCCGGTTCTGACTTTTGCGCCAAAAATAACGGATCCTTCACTATTGCTTTTACCATATTACTACCTCACTGACATATTACCCAAAATGAGCCATAACCTCCGTCCCCATGGCTCTTACCCAAAATGAGCCACTAACCCCGTCCCCATGGTTTCTTTCCATCAAGCCATCCTTTTTCTTTCCAATACTGGGTTTCTATTGGCGAGGAATTCCAACCTTTCTTTTGCATCATTTTCATCATACTAAACATAAATCTGGTCTTTATTCCAACAGCAGGAACTGTGGTTTTACTTATCTTTAGCGCTAACATATCTGCTTTTTTCTCTATCTTTTCCTTCTTATTTGGAGCCACACCATCCCAATTCATTGCCTGTACTGCTATACCAAACTTATAAATCTTTGGAATTCCTAGATAGAATAAACAGTCCTCTACATCCTTTATTGCCGACTTAGTTCCTGTACCAGCAGCTGTAGAAACAATAATGGCCTTCTTCTTAAACATAGATTCCATAGGTCTATGAGACATCCATAAATCAAAAGTAAGATCAAAAAATGATTTTAAAGGAGCTGACATATGCATGCAATATGTCGGGGTTGTCACAATTAATATATCAGCCTTATCTATAGCATCAATTATCAGCTTCTTTTCATCATAATATGGACAGTCTGAAGCATCTTCTATACAATTATAACACCCTACACAAAAATGCTTTAAATCTTTAGGGAAGAAAAACTCTGTAATCTCTGTCTCCCCTTCTATCTTATTTGCAATCAGCCTACCAATATTATAAGTACTCCCTTTATGACTTTGCCCATTCAGCATTACTATCTTCATTAATGTGTCCCTCCATATATTTTACTAAACTGTCTAATATGCTTTTTTAGTAGTTCCAAGGCTTCCGCTTCTCTGGCAGGTTCTCTATCACATAGGGTCAATAACATATAGATAGGCGAATAAAACTGAAGAGTCATCATATCTACATCTTCCTCTTTAAACACTCCATTTGTAACCATTAATTGAAACAACATTTTCTGATAAGCAATTGGTCCATCCATGTATTGTGAAGAATAAATATTGGCAAATTCTTTATTATGGAATTGCTCTATAGTCAGTATTTTTCTAAACCGACTTGTATAATCATCATGTAAAAAATATAAAAATAAACCTGTCCCAATTTCCACCAACTTATCTTCTGAAATATTTCTATATACAGATGCATCCTCTACGGGATTAATACCACTAATATCTAATGCTCCGGCCTGCTCTTCATATCTTCTATTCATCTCATCGATTATTGCATCAAAAATTGCCTGTTTATTCTTAAAATGCTTATAAAGAGAAGGTGCTTTTATCCCAACTCTATCCGCTATCTCACCAACATAAACATTTGCATAACCCTTTTGCGAAAACAATGTTAATGATTCATCTATAATTCTATGTTTAGTATCCATTCATAATATTCCTCTCATTTTTGGCTAATTCGAATTAGCCTTATTGTAAGCTAATTTAAATTAGCTGTCAATACATGTACGTAATATGTTTTCGACTCACATTATGCTTATGACTACTTTATTGCTTATAACTGCCATTATTGCTTTTGACTGCTATAAAAAAAGAAAAGACTATCAAAATATGATCGTCTTTTCTCCCATTTCATCGTTAATTAACCTTTTAAAATGAACCACTAACCCCGTCCCCCTAGGCTCATCATATACAAGGTGTTCTGGATCGTATGGTCCAGAATATGATGTATACATTCTATCATCATTTTCATATATAAACCAATAATTGTTTTTTTTGAAGAAACCTATACTATTTGTTTTATTCGCTATCTCATTTACAGATATCTTTACTAATTCTTCCGGTGTAAGAAATTTTGCTAATTCTTGCATTATGTATTGTGCAGTATCTTTATTTTCCATTTTATCACTCCTTTTTTTGTTGAACGATGCACCATTTTGGGTGGTTTTTTCAGGCAACTTCCAGGGAAGAGGCTATTATGCCGTAAA
>JAKSRY010000075.1 GCA_024403415.1 Lachnospiraceae bacterium | reverse complement strand
GGCTCCAATCAACTGTCGAATCCAGTACATCCCCGTAAAGCAGAGACCAAAAACGCTAATCACTGCCTTGGATACGCTATTATAATGGATGTTTATGAGAAAATCAACTAATATTTTAATTATTTTTAATAAAGTTAATTGTAAAAGAAAATTCCAGACTAAGGGACAAGAATATCAATCGGAAACATGTTTCTAAAAACAGCAAATGTGATTGCAAAAATTATTAGGCACCATATAATTATATTCTCTGCTTTAGTGATTGAATATTTTCCGTATGCAACATATTCGCTGGCGTGGTACATAAATCCGCCTGCAAATAAAGGAATTAATGAAAATATAAAAATATTAGCAGATAATGCTCCGGTAAAATCGAATGATAACAGGCATATACACATACGACTTATGCCACAGCCAGGGCAGTATAGACCTGTAATAAGATGAAACAGACAAGGAATGCCGATGTTGAAAGTGTTAATTGTCGCCCAATAAAGCAGACCTATTGCCAGGATGATGACAATAGGTCTGATGATTTTTAACAGTCTTTCCTGTTTCTGATAGTTGATCTGATTACTGATGATCTGCGATATCATTAAGCTGGCTTTGCATGATCGCCATAGCAATAAGGCCTAAACCAAATATTGAAAGAACAAGGAAAAGAACGGAACTGCTTTCAGAACTCATTCCTAATTCCTTTCTTGCAGTATCAAGTTTCTCTCCCTGTTTGTAAGCCCAGTAAAGATCATAGATTCCACATGTAAGTAATGAAAATAAGAATGCCATTCCACCCGATGTTGAGCTGGTTCTGCTTGCAGCATTGGCATCATTTGTAAGTTTGATGAACCATACAATTCCATAGATTCCACATGTTATAAATGTAAGAAGAATTGCCATACCGACACTCTTGTGTTCGATTTTTACACCACTACTGACATTTTGAGAAGGACTGATTTCGGTAAGTGCTTCAGGGGCAACATAATATTTGTTTTTATAAACCTTTCCGCATGAACAACGTAATTCAGGGTTGGATTCGTCAATTACGATATCATTACCGCAATTCGGACATTTTACAGTTTTCATAGAAAATACACCTCACTTTTTTTGATGATTTTATAATATCAAACTCACCGGATAAGTCAATTATTTTGAGATATATAGTATCGTGTTATGAAAAAATATTTCAATATAAGTATTTTATGCTATAATGATTTAGTTAATATTTGGAGGTTCGCTATGAAAGGAACTATTGCAGTAGTAGGAATGGGCCAGGGTGCCATGACAGCAGCTTATAAACTTGCAAAGGCAGGTTACAGTGTGGATATATACGAGCAGGCAAAGGAACACTTTGTTTCTTATGACTGGACTGATGATATTGCAACTGAAGTTTTTGATATCACCAAGATGCCGTTCCCGGATGAAAGTGTATGGGCACAGAAGCCATCATGGCTTTTTGTGGCTCCGGATAACAAGGGAGAAGTCATCTGTCCTGCAAGACTTCCAAGAAAAGATATTTCCGTATACAGACATAAATTCAATGATTATTTTGTGGACCTTGCCAGAAGCGCAGGTGCAAAGTGCTTCTTTGAGACAAAGATTGAAAAACTTATCGTTGAAAACGACAGGGTAGTCGGAATCGAAACTCCTGAAGGTGTAAAAAAATACGACCTTGTTATAGACGGAACAGGAATGTATTCACAGCTTCGTAAACAGGTTCCTTCAAAGTTCGGTATCCAGGCAGAGCCCAAGAAAACAGATACTCTCTTTGCATACAGAGCATTCTTCAAGAGAAGAGAAGGATCCAAGACAAGAAGGGAAGGATATAACTGTACACTTACCTTTAAACAGCTTGGCGGTGAGGGAATCTCATGGTGTAACGTATCTCCTGAAAATGATGTAGATGTTCTTATCTGCCGTATGCAGAACTTAAAGGACGAAGACATTACCTTAATGCTTAATGACTTTAAGGAAAAGTTTGAAATCTTAGGAGATGAAAAACTTTACGATAAGAGAGTTCCTATCTGTCTCAGAGCCGGTATTGCAACTCCTGTAGCAGACGGCTTTGTATGTATAGGTGATTCAGCCTTCATGACAATCCCTATTATGGGATCCGGCATCGAAGCAGGTATGAAGGGCGGTGCAATTTTTGCAGAGCACATCATTAATAATAAGGTCGAGGATTTCACCGCAGCATCCATGTGGGGATTCTATCATACATATATGAAGAAACTTGGCGCCGGCTTTGTTCTTCTTGATATCGTAAGAAGATGGGGCTTAAGACAGGATGAAAAACATGTCAACTGGCTGCTTGGGAAGTTCTTAACAGATCACAACGTTGCATACCTTGTAACGGAGAAAGGAAACCCGCTTAAAGGACACCTCAATATCTTCTCAGTTCTTGCTAAGCCAATCCTTCTTTTAACCAAACCGAGGCTTTTATTTAGCATTTTCGGTATGGTAAACTATGCACTTCCGTCACTTATCAAGGCAAACTCCATCCCTAAGAAGTATTCTCAGAAGAATATAGACAAGTGGGTAAAGAAGTATAATAACATCTCAGATAAGTATGAGGAGAAGTGGGAAAAGAAACTAGCAAAGAAGAATAAATGAGGATCATTATTGGCATATGCACTGATATGCAGTATGCCAAAATGGCATAACTAAATTGACATATTATGCCAAATTATTTATAATCCATAGTGAGGTAATCGCTATGGATTTTTTAGATTACAGGAAAAAGTATAATTTGACACAGAAAGCTGCCAGTACAATAGCGGGAATTCCTCTCAGGACTTATATAAGGTATGAGAGCGATTCAACATATGGCGATTCTATTAAAAGGCAGGCAATTCTTAAAAAGTTTGAAGAAAAATATACCATTACAGAAGAACGCGGTATACTCAGCAGAGAACAAATCATAAGTGCAGTAACTGATGTCGTTTCCAGACATAGTGATGAGATAGATTTTTGTTATTTGTTTGGCAGTTATGCAAAAGGGTATGCTAAAGATGCAAGCGATGTTGATTTAATGGTTTCAACATCTTTAACAGGTCTTAGCTTTGTCGGTTTAAGTGAAGAATTACACATTGCCTTAAATAAAAAGGTAGATATACTCAGGTTCTCTGATTTAAAAGATAAGATGGAAATAATCAGGGAAATATTAAAAGATGGAGTTAAGATTTATGGATGAAGATAATCCAGAGAGGCAGGAAACAATATGATTAGAGTAGCAAGAGTAGGATTACATCATTTTGAAGAGCCGTGTATCTCCGGAGAAA
>JAKSRY010000074.1 GCA_024403415.1 Lachnospiraceae bacterium | reverse complement strand
AAGAGTTGGTCATACAAATATTATGACGAAAGAGCAATGGGAAAGCAGATAGATTATAGTTTTACAGTGAAGGTGGGAAACTAATGAATTTGAAATATTGCAAAGCACAAAACGATGATTTTGATAGATTAAATGAACTATTTATTGAAATGCTGATGACTATATACAATACTGAGCAGGTTGATGGATACGAAGCCGGATATATGGATCGTTTTTTCGATGGGAGAGATGACTGGGTATGTAAGGTCACAGATAATGATAAGATAGTAGCTTTTTTATCCATAGAAGTACACCATGAAGAAGAGGAATACATATATCTTGACGATCTTTCAGTGACAAAAAATTATCGTAATAAAGGAATTGGTACTTCATTAATTAAGCGAGCAGAAGAATATGCAAAAGAGCTTGGTATTCATAGCATTTATTTTCATGTTGAAAAAACAAACGATTCTGCATTTAGACTATACAAAAGACTTGACTACACAATAAATGAAGAACAGAGTTCTCGATACTTAATGATTAAAGAACTGTAATGTATAGTGTGAATCATGACCATATGGTTATTCAGGCTAAAGAAATTCAAATTTAGTGAACAATAACAAATTATAATTTAATATGGAGGTTAAGTGATGGATACTGTTGTACTTTTGTATAATACAAGTTGTATATATGAAATAGTAATTCTGAATTATTTTCTTCAGTTTACGGGAAAAAAAGTCAGGTTTATATCAATTGATGGAAAACCCATAAAAGCTATGGAAGGTTATTCTATCAATGTTGATGGTAAGTTAAGTGACATAGACGCAGATGACATTGAACTTCTTGTTGTTCCGGGCGGAAATATACAGGAAATCGATGTTCCTTGTGTATGGGATTCTCTCAAAAATATTTATGCAAATGATAAGCTTATTGCAGCTATATGTGCCGGAGTGGATGTACTTGATCATGCAGGAATACTGGAAGGCATTCTTTCAACACATTCCTCTGAATTAGATGTAGCTGTATCAGATAAGGTCATAACGTCGCGAGCAAATGGATACGTGGATTTTGCAATTGAAGTTGCAAAAAAAATGGATCTTTTCAAGGATGAAGAGGATCTTCACGAAACGATTTCATTTTGGAAGAATTATCAAAGAATGCAGTAACAAATTTTAGTATAATCGTTTTGTGAGATAAGATATATGAGTTAGCACTATAATAGCATTAATAAATATATTATTTTAAGTTATCAACAAGTTGTTGACGATTTTACCGAGGTAAGCAAAATCGTAGATGAAATAGGAGAAAATATATGGCGGATAACAATTGGGAGTTAGAGCTAAATGAATATATACGTCAGGGGGAACCAGGCAAAGTCGATAAAAGTAATGCTTGGAAAACTGCAATTGGCCTTCAGGATGTTGATGGCCTTAAGACTTCTAAATATCTACTCGAAACAGCTAAAGAACATATTGAAGGAAAAATTACAATATCCGAAGCGAACAAGCGTATTCGTAGCTATTATGAAGAACGTGGAGACAGGGCTGAAATAGAGAGTGATACAAAAGAGGCGGATATTGTTTCAGTAAGAATTGCAGAATTACTTGGTGAGAAGACATTTCAGTTTTCTCCTGTCACCTGGCAAAACATACATCGTAAGCTTTTTGAGGGAGTGTTTGGTCATGCTGGGAAAATACGTGACTATAATATTACAAAAGAAGAATGGGTGCTTAAGGGGGATACGGTAATGTATGCTTCTTATGACAGTATAAGAGATACTCTTGATTATGATTTTACACAAGAAAAGGACTTTAATTATGAAGGACTGACACTAGAGGAATCAGTAAGACATATTGCCAAATTCACGTCAGGTATTTGGCAGATTCACCCTTTTGGAGAAGGAAATACCAGATCAACAGCTGTTTTTATCATCAAATATTTGAAGACATTTGGCTTCGATGTAAGTAATGAGGCTTTTGCACAAAATTCATGGTACTTCAGAAATGCATTGGTTAGAGCTAATTATAACAATTGGCAAAATGGAATTCATGCGACTACAGAGTTTTTAGAATTATTTTTTGAAAATCTATTGATGAATGCAGGACATGAACTTAAGAATAGGTATATGCATATTGATTACGAAACTGAAAGTGCCACTAAAAGTGCCAAAGACAACACTTCAAAGTGCCAAAATGGCACTTTGAAGTTATCCTTAGAGGAACTTGCAATAATAAATGTGCTAAAAAATAATCCTACAGCTACGCAAAAGCAAATAGCTGAAGCAACAGGAAAGTCAGAGAGAACAATAAAACGACGAACTGTAGAAATGCAAGAAAAGGGATTGATCAGCCGTGAAAATGGCAAAAGAAATGGAAAATGGATTGTACTAAATGATTAGTACTTACTCGCCCTATGCATCCAGTCCAAAATACAGCCGTTTGTAAGCAAGCTTCCACAGCTGATATTTGAAGATCAACGAATAAGAACTGCCTGGGATGAGGAAAATGAAGAGTGGTATTTCTCTATTGTTGATGTTGTCGGGGCATTAACCGAATCGTCAGATTTTGACACTTCTAGAAAGTATTGGAATAAGACAAAACAGAGAATGGTGGAGGAAGGAAATGAGTTGGTGACAAATTGTCACCAACTGAAATTGAAATCACCTAACAGCCAATGGAAATGTTTATGAATAAAGCTTTATAATACAAATCCCAGTTTGTAGGGATGATAAATTCAAATTTCATAAACAAAAGGAGAGATAATAAATGGAACCTATAAACTATGCAATTGTTTTATATATGAAAGATGAAAAGTCTGCTATGGTTAAAGAATGGATTAAGGAGCTGGCACCAGTGTGTGGAAGTGATTATTGTTTAGAAACTGAGCCACATATTACTATTTCAGCCATTATAGCAGACGATGAAGAACTGATTAAAGAAGAAGCTGAAAAACTTAGCAGGATTTTGAAAAAAGGTGAAATTAATGTAGGAGTTATAGGTGTTTTTAATCCGTTTGTTTTGTTTCTTTCGCCGGTAGTAGATTCTTATTTGATTGAGTCCAGTCAAAAAGCAAATGATCATATGTTAAGGGTATCAGAGATTGGAAACAAGGGAAGATATATTCCTAATAATTGGGTTCCACATATGGCTGTAGCTATGAAAATGGACAAAGAAGGTTTATATAGGAGTTTTGAACGACTGTCTGACATATTTACTCCTTTTTGCGCCGAGATTGACAGGATGGCGCTGATTAAGTGGGAAGAAGATAATCCGTATCAGGAATTAGCTGTATATGATTTGAAATAAAAAGGCTAAAAGAAATGGT
>JAKSRY010000073.1 GCA_024403415.1 Lachnospiraceae bacterium | reverse complement strand
ACAACATTCTTGCTCAGGCAGGTCAGGCTATGCTTGCACAGGCTAACCAGTCTAACCAGGGTGTTCTTTCATTACTTGGCTAATTACAGTTATCATTGCAAACTACCAAAGGGCTCGGTTTTCCGAGTCCTTTTTCATAGGGAAGGATAGAGGGGGCTAATGGCAATTCATAAAATGATAGTGATTAAAGGGATAAATGAAGCTTTGGATTATTTTATGGATCAGATTATATTAGCTATTGAAGGAGCTAATATAAAATATCATGTGATTGATGTTGCGGATAAAAATTCATATGATAAAAAACTGCTAGACACATTTATTTCAGAAGATAAATGTATTGTTTTTATGTTTAACAATATTGGATTGAGTTTAGAAGATGAGAATGGTAATTATTGGAAAAATAAAGAAGTCAGATTGTTAAATTTTTTGGTGGATCATCCTTGGAATTTTAAGGAATACTTTGAAAATCCAATTGAAAATATGGAGATTATAGTACTGGATAGATATCATAAAGAGTTTATAGAAAAGTATTATGGATTTCAGAATAAAATATATTTTATTCCTAATGGGGGGAATTCAGCTGGCATAATCAATGATAAATACATACCATATTCCGAAAGAAAAATAGACATATTTTATGGTGGAAGCTGCCAACCTGAGGTGCCATTAAAACCAATAATGGAACTGGAAGATAAAGGATATGCATTTTACAACATATGCTTTCAGCTGCAAATGGAGTATATTGAACTTCCAATAGAGAAGATTATAGAACAGTACTGTGTTCATTTTTTAGAGGACAATGATAAGTCGCTGCGTGAGAAACTAATTTTTGAATATGGCCCATATCTATTAAATATGATCAGACGTTATACTAAGCTTAATATAATGCACACACTGGAAAGTACAGGGGCTTGCATTCATATATATGGTAAAAATTGGGAGGACAAGGAACGGCCGTGGAATAGTAATGTTAAGATTCATGAAAGAGTAACATCTGAACAATGCTTAGAATTAATAGGGCAGTCCAAAATCAGCTTAAATTGTATGCCTTGGTTTAAAGATGGTTCCAGTGAGAGAGTGTTCAACTCTATGCTGAACGGGGCGGTATGCCTGACAGATATAAATCCCTATTTGTCAGAGAATTTTAAAAATGGTGAAGATATAGTTTTTTATTCGATAAACGATTTGAAAGCCTTAAAGGAGAATGTGGTTTGGCTGCTTGAAAATCCCCAAATATCATCGCAGATAGCTGAAAATGGTTATATGTCAGCACAAAATCACACTTGGAGTAATCGATTTGAATTGCTGAATTCGCTTATCGATTTCTAATTTCGCCTTATTTGCTCTTTTTCAGAATTGTCTTCAAAATATGTGAGTTGTATTTTAGTTAAATATAGTCAAATTTATGACGATATATACATTAATTGGTATTTATCTATTAGGAGGAAAATAGATGGCAAATGAAAAGCAGGAAACATGTAAAGAAATATTGGCATTTGTTAAACAGATAAGAGAAAATCTCGAAAAAAGTCTGGATATGCCGGTATTGTTCGAACAGGTGGAAACATTGGGGAGGGTACTTCCTGTAGTTATTTCTTTGTTGGATAATCAGGATAAAGAGCAGTATGAAGATTATATTATATCCATTAAGCGTTTTTGTGATAAATTCAGACAGATAGAACTAAATGACGATAATTTGACGATGTTTTTTGAATCACTCAAACCATTGATTGATACTTTGGCAAAATATGCTGAAAAAGGACAATATAGGTGCTCGTGTTGTGGAAGCAGAGCAGGTTTTGCTCCACTTGCTTCATATTATACTGATATGAGTAAAAAATATAATGCAATAGAGCATATTTCTGAGACTTTGAATGTTGAACACTATACTTGCAGAAAGTGTGGAGCATCAGACCGCGATAGATTAATTATACAATTTTTGCGAGAAATAGAGGCAAATTTATTTTCATCGGAAAAGCGTCTGCTTCAATTTGCTCCTGCGCAGTCAATCGAAAAATGGATTATTAATAACTGTACAAAGATTAAATATGAATCTACTGATTTATTTATGGATGGCGTAAGCTTTAAGGCGGATGTGCAGGATCTAAGTGATATTGAAGATGAAACTTATGATTTCTGGATTTCTTCGCATGTTCTGGAACATGTTCAAGATGACAAAAAGGCTATGCGTGAGATGCGCAGAATATTGAAGGATGATGGAATTGGTATTTTTTTGGTTCCGATTAGTATTGATGTCGATTATATAGACGAAGAATGGGGACTTGACGAAAGCGAAAATTGGAGACGCTTTGGGCAAAATGATCACTGCAGAATGTATGGAAAACAGGCACTTGTAAAAAGGCTTGAGGAATGCGGATTTTGTGTAAATGAGTATAATAAAGATTTCATTAGTGAAGAAATATTTGACTTAAATGCTTTCGTCGAGACAAGTACTTTGTATATTTTGACAAAACAAAAAGTTACATTGGAAGAAATATTTGAAAGATTCCAAAAAGAAAACGAATTATCTAAAGATGATGCACCGCTGGTTAGTGTATGTATGTCAGCATATAATCATGAGCCATTCGTAGAAGAAGCAATTTTGAGTGTATTAAATCAAACCTATAAAAATATTGAATTTATAGTGGGAGATGACTGCTCGCCGGATGGTACGGCAGAGATTATGAAAAAATACTCAGAGTTCTTTGCATATGAATTATATAGTGATGTGAATTATCACGGTTTAGAAGGAATTTTAATTCCCAAGGCAAAAGGGAAATATATTTGTTTAATGAATTCTGATGATATATGGGAACCTGACAAGATAGAAAAGCAAGTCAGATTTATGGAAAACAATCCGGATTATGGCGCATGCTTTACCTGGTGTGAGTATGTTAATGAAGATCTGGAAATGATGGAATCCGATATTTTTATGGTAGAAAACAGAACACAGTATGAATGGTTACGCAAATTTTTCCTTCAGGGAAACTGCCTGTGCCATCCTTCTATAATGATAAAGAACGCTATTTACAAAGGTTTGATTATTCCTGAAAATGGAAGATACAGGCAACTTCCGGATTTTTATATGTGGGTTAAACTGGTTCAACGTGAGAACTTATATGTGTTACCGGATGCAAAAGTCAAAATGCGCAGATATGATATGGAAGGACGAAAAAATACCAGTGCTGCATCTGTTGAAAACAACTATAGAAGTATGAACGAAACAATGAGCATATGGTATTCGGAAATTAAGAATATGAAGGCCGATGTGTTTGTAAAGGCTTTTGAACCCTATCTTAATAAGAAAGATATTAGTAGTGAGAGCGAGATTCGGTGCGAAAAATATTTTCTTTTAAAACGAATGGATTTGCCGGTATATAAAATGGCTGCGATGATGTTATTTTATGAATGGTATGTGGACGAAGATTTCAGAAAGTGTTTGTATGAAGAATATAAATATGACTTAAATGATTTTTACAAGCTATCTTCTATGGTAATGCCGGTAAGTCTTTCGACAGATAGCTTATAAGTTGCATGTTATATAAATATGAACCGGTTTTGAAGTTTGTAAAAAAATAAAATTTTCTATAAATAGCTATAAAGTTTTACAAATAATATCCGATAACTATAATAACTAAATTAAATATGAGTCGCAAGGATGCGACCGGGAAATTCAAGGAGGAAACAATTATGGTAGTACAGCACAATTTAACCGCAATGAACTCGAACAGAATGTTGAACCTTACAGTTCAGACTCAGTCAAAGTCTACTGAGAAGCTTT
>JAKSRY010000072.1 GCA_024403415.1 Lachnospiraceae bacterium | reverse complement strand
TTTATGTCTTATGAACCCTTTAATCAAACTATATATCAATAATCTTCTCCTTAAAAGCTGTGGTTGTACGAAAAGAACCAGATTAGGTTAACAATCCCTATCCTGGTTCCTATCTTATATCTTTCGTATACCCAAAGTTTGGACTTGCAGGTACATTTATATCGAAACTATGTTCTGATTATTCTACTTCATACTGATCCATCAGTCTTTTAAGTTCCTCTTTCATCATATCAACAACTTTATCAGGACCAACGATTTTAACGCCATTTCCAAGTGCCATAATCCATCCAAGGAAGTGCTTGCTCACGGCTACCTTAACATCTACGGTGAAATGTTCCTCATCAACTCTGAGCATTCTGACATCTTTTCCAAAACGGTCTATCATTACTCCTGCGAAACGGTTATCACACAGAATCTTAACGGTCTCTTCATCTGCATCAAACATTCCAAACATCTTCTTGGCATATTCTGCCATGTCAAAGGATTGAAATCTCTGTCTTCCTTCACGTCTCAGTTCTGTATTATCTATACTGAGCATCTTATCAACACGATAATGCTTAATCATAGCATTTTCACTGTCATATCCTACCATATAATAATATTCGTCATCCCACGAAAGAGCCCACGGACTGATTTCATAAACCTTGCCATCATGCCTTAATTCCCTATTTTTATCCGGAGTCCATCTGTAATACTGAAACCTTATCTTTGTATTGCTATTGATTGCATTATGAATTGCATCTACATTAATAAGGATTCCTTCATTAATGGTTTTTACTCTGCTTGCAACATATACTTGACGTTGAAGCTGCTGTGCTTCATATTTACTTGCAAGACCTTCTATCTTTTTAATAAGATCATTCGACTTCTTGGCTGTAATGAATTTTGCAGACTGAACAGAATCAACCAGGAGTTTAAGTTCAGCAAGTTCAAACTGTCTGTTTACCACTCTGTAGTAATACGTTCTGTCCTTCTGCTCTCCATAGATATCAAGTCCATACTGACGTAGCTGTTCTATATCCGCATATATACTCTTACGCTCACAGGTTACATTATAGCTCTTAAGTTTTTCTATTATCTGCTGCAATGTAATACTATGTGTCTCATCAGTATTCTCAAGAAGTACTTTCATAAGATACATTATCTTTAATTTCTGATTACTTCTTGGTTCTCTTTTCATTAAATCCTTTTCTTCCATAAAGTAATGTCCCCCATATAAAGATAATAACAAATAACACGCGCAGTTAGAAGTACATATTTTTGTACAGGCAATTGACTCTTTGGGACAAATCAGTAAATCCCGCTTTACAACGCCAAACATTTGTTCTATATATAAAGATACGAGAGGTACATGGCATGGGAGCAGTCAAAGAAGACAATCAGTTCATAGATGTAATTTGTCAGTATACAAAGACTGGCAATATCATACCTATGCGTCTCCGCGTTCAGGATAACGATGGCATATACCATGAGTTTAATGTCAAAGGCTACACGGAACTTACATCTCCCGGTGAGTATAAAACTCCATATGGTACAATTTCGCATTCTTCAAATTGGAGATTTTCCTGCAGAATACAGGTTTTTGATAAATATAAGAATGTTGAGTTGTTCTTTAACGGAAAAGATAATTTATGGAAAATCGTTGGAATAAATTAAATAGATATCATATCCAGACAGTCTTCTTACCTTTTTCATCGATTATATAAAGGTATTTGATTTTTTCTTCTTCTGGTAAATCAAGGAAATCTACAACGCTTTTATCAACTGCCCGTTCCACGAACATTAGGGACTTAAACAAATCTAGCTTCTCTTTTGAAAACTCTTCTATAAACTTTCTATCCGCACATTTCTGAAGTTCATCCCAGTGTGCAATCATCATTACCCCTTCAATACCATTCTCCTTGGCACATTCACCAAACAACTCATCATGTCGTTTCTTAAGATAGAGTTCGTCTTTCCATAATTCTTCCTTCTTCGTAAGAATACCCATATCTTCTTCATACTTCTTCGTGGCAATATCGCACATCCTGTCCCATAACAAACTTATTGCCTCACGTTCTGCTAACGATTTAATTAACTTTTCATCTATCGACATTACTAATTGATCAAACAAATAAAACTTTATCATATTAATCCTTTTTTCTGTTCCTCATCTAAAAATAATATATCAAATAACACAAGCACATAAAGGTACATATTTATGTACAGGCAGATGATCATTATGGTTGCATTTTCATAATTCATTCCTTCTAAATAAAAAGGCTACGAACTATTCCGTAGCCTCAATTTCTTCTTCTATCAACTGTGATATTGTATCTGCCGTTTTTTGTCGTTCTTCTCCGGATTCTTTAACCATATCTTGAACCAATATTTTAATTGACCTTAAAAATATCTTGTCATCTATATTCACACTATTCCCCTTTCGTTCAAACGATGCACCATTTTGAACTGCACCCCATTTTTTGAACAGGGTTTATGCGGCATCATTATAATGTAATCTATATTGAATTGGGCTCATTCCACCCAATCTCAATTTTATTCTCTCATTGTTATAATACTCTATATACTTTTCAATTTCACATATTAATTGTTTTACTGATGTATATTTCTTCCCATAATACATCTCTGTTTTTAATAATCCAAAGAAGTTTTCCATCATTGCATTATCTAGGCAATTCCCTTTTCTTGACATACTTTGTATGATGCCATGCTGTTCCAGACATTTACTATATTGTTTCATTTGGTACTGCCAGCCTTGATCTGAATGGAGTATTATTCCTTTTGTATCTGGTACTTTATTAAAAGCTTTATCCAGCATATCCATTGTCTGACCAAATGTAGGATGTAATGATATATTGTAGCTTATGATTTCTCCATTAAACATATCTAATATTGGAGATAGATAAACTTTTTTGTCCTCTATTGCAGGAAATTCAGTAACATCAGTAGCCCATTTTTCATTTGGCTTGGTAGCCTTAAAATCTCTATTAAGTATATTAGGAGCTACCTTTCCAACGTCTCCCTTATATGAATTATACTTATTTCGCTTCCTCTTTTCGCACTTTAAACCAAGCTGGTTTATTAGTTTTAAAACTAACTTATGATTTGTTTTGTATCCACGATTTTTTAATTCCAAAGTTATTCTACGATAGCCATATCTCTTCTTGTTTTCTAAAAAGATAGATTTTATTACTTCTTTTAATTCTGCATATTTATCAGGTTTCTGAATGCATTTTAATTGATAATAAAAGGTACTTCTTTTCATTCCATCATAGGATAATATCATTTTAAGTGGATATTTTTGCCTTAGTTCATTGATTACGATTGCTCGTTCCCATTCTCTTGGTCTATTCTTTTCTGAACTAAGGCCTGCAATTTTTTTAGATATTCATTCTCCATGCGAAGACGAATGACTTCTTCCTCAAGCGTTTCCTTACTTATAGTTTCTTTTAATTCATCAGATTCTTTTTTTATCACTGATTTCCCTGCAGAAAATGCTGCAGATCCTCCATTTTCCATATATTGTTTTGCCCACTTTCCAACTAATGAGCTTTGAGTTATTCCAAAATGAATAGCTGTTTCAAGCAATGTTAGTTTATGTTGATACATATATTCTACAACAGCAGTCTTATAAGCACCATCATAGGTCATTCGTTTGTATTTAAGACTATCTGGCCCATTCTTTAGATATAATTCTTTCCACATACGCACATTTGCATGTGAAGCACCTAATATCCTAGCACTTTCTCTAACTGACATACCATCATTAATAATACGTAATACTGCTTCAATTTTTTCTTCGTAAGAATATTTGAATTCCATAAAAATAGCACCTCCATTTTTCGATTTTTGTCTAAAAA
>JAKSRY010000071.1 GCA_024403415.1 Lachnospiraceae bacterium | reverse complement strand
CCATCTTTTCTTTACCTGTTGAATAGGGTGTCTTCCATTTTCACCGGTAATAATTTGATTATCTCGTTGCTCTTTTACCAGACATTTGTCTGTTTTCACGTTTTAACCGGTAATTTGCACTTAAAAATTGAAATATATAAATTTTGAAAATCCTGCTAATGATAAAATAGCCCAAACCGCCACAATAATTACGTGCAGACATCTGACCTTTTTATTTTCATGAAGATTCTTTGGAATAAATGCAATAAATCCTGCTGCGCCAAGTACCAGAGCCATATTAATCCAGGCATGATTTTCGACAAGTCTTCCCAAGAAGCCAACATGCTCTTCAACATAAGTTAGTTCAATAATATTGAACTGCGAAAGGACACCTTCATTTATTGCTCCGAATCCTCCGCAGAATATATTTTTACACATATCAAGTGCCGTCTGAATGCTGTCCGACCTAAAGAATACCCACGCAATGGTTACAAAGATAAACGTAAAGATTCCCGCAAGAATCTTCGGCAGTTTGTCCCAGGATTTGCTAATCAGTCTGTGCACTACACTTCCCAGTCCATGAAGCAATCCCCAAACAATAAAGGGCCAGCCGGCACCATGCCATATACCGCTTATAAGGAAAACAAGCATGATATTTATTAATGTCCGTGCTCTTCCTTTTCTGTTTCCGCCAAGTGGAATGTATATATACTTTGTGAGAAATCTCGTGAGTGACATATGCCATCGTTTCCAAAAATCGCCTATCGATATAGCCTTGTATGGCGAATTAAAGTTGACAGGAATGTCGATATTGAAGCATTTTGCGATACCATAAGCCATATCACAGTATCCGCTAAAATCAAAATATATCTGGAAGCTGTAACATATGGCGACAAGTATTGCTGATATAGAATTAAGCGCAGAAATATTTAAGTATCCGTAGTCAACTGCCATAGCTAGCGTATCTGCCAACAGAACCTTCTTACCAAGACCCAGTGCAAAAAATCGTATTCCCAGCATCATGTTATCAGCATTGATTCTCTTTTTCGAAGAATCCTGAAACTGAGGAATCATTTCATTATGAAGCACAATAGGCCCTGCAACAAGCTGTGGGAAAAAGCTCACAAAAAGCGCATAGTCAATGAAGCTGTAATCCCTGGTCTCTCCCCTGTACGAATCAACCAGATACGAAACCTGCTGAAGCGTGAAGAAGCTGATTCCAAGTGGCATAAGAATATTTAACACCGGAATTGAAAGGCCAAAGATATCATTCACTGACGTCACAAAGAAATCATAGTATTTGAAGTAGAAAATAAGTCCTATGTTGATAACGATTCCAAGGATTAGGATGAGTTTTTTCTTTTTATTAGCGCATGTCAAACCAGATATATGTTTGGATTGGATTTCTTCATCAGATATACGATTAGATGGGATGTTATCTTTATCTTTGTCCTCAGTAGGTGTCCGGCCATTGGAAATCGCCTTTGAGAATCCGTAATTTATTAAAATGCTTGAGATTATGATAAGAAGATACCACGGGTTAAAGTACCCATAGAAAATCAAGGAAGCTGCAATAAGTGTCACCTTAGCGATCTGATATTTATTGAATCTGTTAAGAATAAAATATATTAGAAGAGTTACAGGGAAGAACAATAATATGAATATATATGAATTAAAAAGCATATTCTCCCCTTTCCGATTTCTTCCTCACCTATATCAATCAAATTCCACATAGGAGCTGTTGTATTCATCCTTTCCATATCGAGCGGATTCATTTGCGCAACTGAATCATATGTCAACATGGGTCTTTGACTGTTTTCTTTGGTTCCTGTTTATTTTACATTATGTGCAAACGCCAAACAAGTATCTGATATCTGCGGATAATGAGTATTTCTTTTTAATCTTACTCACCAAATAGCAACGCATTAAGTTTATTTTTTAGCGTGTATATATCAAGTGTCCGTTTGGATGATTCAAAAGAACAGATAAGTCTATCACCCATATATATATTGTTTTGTTCATATAAATTCATTTTATATAGCATATTTGAAACGTAATCGGAGTCTCCCATCATACCAAAATGTTCCACATATTTTTCTTTCCTTCTTTTTACGTCCAGAATAGTAAAATCCGGATAGATTGTTACTTGACCCAGTTTAAGTGGACATTCATATTTATAAGGAATGGAAAGGGCATTAAGCACATTGGCTATTATTACCTCAGATTTTGACCTAACCCGTTCACCTTTTTCTGTATAATAGTGTGTACTATCACTTTCCTTGAATTCTTTAGGTATATAAGAAGCTGACATCCATTTCTCTATATATTCTTCGTCAGATAATTCAAGTGGTTGAACAAGACTTTTTCTTCCCGCATGCAAATTGGAATAACATTCTTGTGTTTTATTTGAATAGTTCTGCGATAAATAATTCTCAATATCTGAAATTTCTTTTTCACCTATTTTTAGATAACTCTGATCATAATCCCTCTGAGCTATACACCTCACCACATCTATGTGATCTTTTCTAACATATTTTATTTTCTTATCTTTCGTATCAGCTATGCAATAGTAAAACTTACCATTAACAGTTTTTATTTCTAAAACCCCTTCGGGATATTTTTCCATCCTGCAATTAATAATAGCTATATTATGCTTTAGTTCTAATAGTCGTTTTTGAAGTTCCCTATCTAATATAATTTGCACCTCCTTTACTGTTTTAGTCATCATCAACTATTTATTCGTAGATTTAGACTAATTTTCCCACCTGTTACTCTGCTTTTTTAGTCTTGTTCTGATTCTTATGCTTAAGCTTAGACTAATCAGAGTTCTCGTTCCCCCCACTTTTTAGTCGTGTCATCATAATCTTCATTATCAATAGACTAATTCTTCTGCCTAGCACTCTGCGTTTTTAGTCTTGCTATCATAAAAATAATCAAAATACGACTAATGACTACTATGTGACCTAAAAATAATAAAGTTATAAACGAAGAAAATACGAACCGAATGGTTCAATAACAAAATAGAAATAAAGATGTGGTGCCCTGAAAAGAATATCAGGGCACCGTAAAAATCTCAAACTATTAACCAACATTAAACCTTAATCTAATTTTAGTTCTGAAACAATTAGATCAAATCAGCTATATCTGTGTTAACACCTGTAAGTCCAACATAAGCGCCGTCTTTTGCTTCTGCACTTTCTTCATGAGCAAGAAGCCACTTGTTGCAAGCTGTCATCCACTTATCTTCTTCGTTGATAGGTGTAAGGGCAGGAACTGCTCCGTTTGTTCCCTTTGGAAGAACGATAACAACCTTGAATCCATCACCCTTCTTAGCCGAACAAGGTGCATAGTGAAGTGATGTCTCATATACTTCAACAACCTGTCCCTTAAGTGCCTTGAAAGCCATAACCTTAGAGGTATCAAGTTTGCCATCAACGATGTCATCAGCCTTAGCAAGAAGAAGGATGAAATCTGTTGATCCGATGTTCAATTCGCTGTCTCTGTGATATTCAAGACAGTTAAGCTTTGTGTTATGTCCATTACAGTAACCAACCTGAATAGGCATTCCACCATAAGCATTGTTCTGAAGCTTTCCGAAGATATCTGTGTACTCAAGAGCTGCGCAGCTCATAACATATTCAACACCTTCTGGAAGTGGTGTTTCTTCATCAAGAGCCTTCATAAGTGAAGTTGTGTCATAACCCTCAAGAACCTTACCATATGCTGCAAATTCAGGATCCATAACGCTGTAAATTTTCATTTGTAACCTCCATTTTCTGAATATAAAATATTCATTCCCTTACATAATATTTAATAGGGGGATCTCCCCTAACATTACACCACAGATCACTTAGTGTCTGACACTTTTACAAATCTGTATGATATGCGCATATCACGACAACATACATCGTCGAAATGCTTACTATATTATAATACCAAATCGTATATTTTTATAGTAATCATTCTTTGCTATATATTTGTCATATCACTTGGTTTTCTTCTCAATTGAGAGCATAATAACTGAGGCAAAAATCAGTACAATACCAACTATCTTAAATATTCCGTGATCTTCACCATAGGCAAAAATTCCAAGCAATGTTCCAACCAATGGCTCAACCGTAACAAGTACTGCGGCCTTTGATTTTTCCATATATTTAAGGCCATATGTGTAGCAAAGATATGGAAGCACTGTACAGACAATTGCTGTCCCCATAACATACGGGAGCAAAGATGGACCTTCAGCAGTAACTTTATTCACTATTTCCACCGGATTGCAGACAAAAAGCAATACTATCCCTGAGAACAGCATTGTATAAAAAGTAATCGTAATTGATGAATATTTATCGACTGCGAATCCGCCAAAAATCGAATATAAGGCATAGCCAAAGCCTGCTCCAAGGCCGATAAGTATCGACATTGCATCCATCCTGATACCGGAGCCTATAAGCCCCGCCACCATAACACAGCCTGCGAAGGTCAAGATAAGCGCAACTATTTTCTTAACGGTTATCTTTTCCTTAAAGAATACTGCGCTCATCAGCATGACAAATATAGGCGATGTGTAAAGTAATACAACCGCAACTGACGCACCACTTCTCACAATTGTCGAGAAATAACAAAACGAGAAAAATGTGAGGCTCAAGAGCCCTGTTCCAAGGAACATCCAAATATCTTTAAGCCTGATTTTCAGTAACTCTCTTTTGAATATCAGCATAAAGATAAACATAATGATAACTGCTATCCATGCTCTGAAGAACATTATATCAAATGAGTCGAATCCGACTGCATTTAGTTTCCTAATAAAAATACTGATTAATCCCCAGAATATTCCTGCGAGAATAACCATAATAAAACTTGTTGCTGATTTGGTTCTCATTTCACTATCCTTCTAATATCCAAGGTACTCTAAAAAAGCATTTAGCCCCTCATCTATATCTTTGTACGTTCTGTCAAAAACACCGGTATACCAGGGATCTGCAATATCACGTGGCTGCTTGGTGTAATCCAGAAGTCTCTTAATCTTCTCTTCAGGGTCACCGCCAATAATACGCATGGTGTTTCGAATATTAACGTTTTCCATGCAAAGAAGATAATCAAAATTATTATAGTCGCCTCTTGTCACCTGGCGTGCTCGCTTCCCACTACAGTCAATTCCATGACGCCTGAGTTCGTCTCTTGCTGGCGGATAAACAGGATTACCTATACCATTCCAAATCTCTTCTGTCGAAGTGGCTGCAGATTCAATTATGAATTCATCTGCTATTCCTCTTTCTTCAACCATTTTCTTAAACATAAACTCCGCCATAGGCGAACGGCAGATGTTGCCGTGGCAGATAAAAAGCACGCGAATACTCATAATCTTCCTCCTTCAATTGCCGTAATATACCGTGAAATGCTGTATTTTCTGCGTTCTCTCTTGGTATAAGTAATGTTCAAATGTTATCCTGACATCTGCAACTATTACGTTTCTCGGCAAATCTATTCCTATTATGGCATATTCACGCATCTAAAAGTAGTAAAATCGTAGTTAATTATGAAGTGTGTTACTACTCGAGATATTTCTTTCTAATCCTACCAATGACAAATAGTATAAAAATGAACGAACAATTCAATCGAGTAGGAGAAATTTCTCTATAAAGAGAAATTTCGACCTCTCACACCACCG
>JAKSRY010000070.1 GCA_024403415.1 Lachnospiraceae bacterium | reverse complement strand
GCTAAAATTGTATTATTGAAAAGTATTACAAGTGGTTAGCAAGTATGGTTTCAGACAAGATTAAAAAGGTCTTGCCTAGCTAATGAAAATTAGCTGGGCGAGGCCTTTTTTCTTTTTGTGTATGTGTAAGCCGATGGAAACAATACAATTTACTTTTTTGATTTTTTCTTCTTGGATTTATCCATTTGCTTTTCAATATCAAGAAGCATATCGCTTAAGCCTTGCGGAATTACTTTTGCAAAATGGGTATGGGTTGTCTGTTCTGGAATTGGATAGTTATATCTCCAATTATCATATTCATCCTGGGTGATGGTACCAGCTTCGAGATCACAGGCTTTATCCATCCAATCCATCATCATGTCGTATATCTGATTGCTCTGGGGGAAATGTCTGATATCCAAGTAAAGACGAGGCTGTCCATCTTCAGCCTTCTCTATTTTGAGACCATAGCGATCTTCAAGTGTGAAGAGAGTATGCATGATGCCAATATAAGAATCAATATCTGGAACTCTTAAGGCTTCTGGAGCAACCTCAAATATAGATGCGAGTGATTCTACGAGATTATCCTTTGGGACACGCGTTTCACTTTCATATTGAGCCATACGTACATCAGCAGATTTTTCATCGAAGCCGATTTGATTTCCTACATATTTTTGTGTCATTCCGCGTTTTGTACGGAAAAAATGAATTCGTTCTCCTATTGCCATGATTGTTTGCTCCTTTCGCTGTTAGGTCGAAGATTTGTCCGACATAAATATCTTAACATATTTGTTTAGGACACTCAAGGATAAATTAAACAAAAAAGTTTAATTATTCACTTGACTTTAACAAATATGTTTAGTATTATAACAATCGAAGTTAAACAAAAATGTTTAATATAAAAATTGAATGACCGTCCAAATCGAGATAAACCGCCAAGATCCCGTAACAGGGGGAGCGCTTCATATTATGGAGACGGTGCAGCGCCGAGCAGGGTTGCCCACCAGGAAACGAAATGGAAGAACGGCAAAGCCTCATCTAAGAAACTATAAATAATCAACAAATAATAATTGGAGGAAATAAAGAAATGGAAAAAATGTTTTTAAGAGTGAGTGATGTTGAAGAGATTTTAGGCGTATCAGAAAGCTATGCATACAAGCTGATTCGCAAGTTGAACAAGGAGATGGAGGCTCTTGGATTTACTACCATTCAGGGAAGAATTGATACCAAGTTTTTCTATGAGCATTTCTACCAGACTCAGAATTATGAAAGGGGGAATGCGTAGTGCCTGTGTATAAAAATGAAAAAAATGGTACCTGGTATTCGATGGTACGATACCGGGATTGGACTGGTGAAAACAAACAAAAGTGTCAGCGTGGATTTGCGACAAGACGTGAGGCGCTGGAGTGGGAGGCACAATTCAAATTGAAGAAAGCGTCGGATATCGATATGACGCTGGAATCATTTTATGAAATGTATGAGCAGGATGTACGTCCGAGGCTTAAGGAAAACACATGGATGACGAAGCAGGTTATTTATGAGAAGAAAATTCTTCCTTATTTAGGAAAACGTAAATTGTCTGAGATAACTGCAAAGGATGTAATCGATTGGCAGAATGAAATAATGAAGCTTACTAATACAAAAGGTGAGCCACTGTCACCATGTTACCTTAAAACGATTCATGCAGAACTTAGTGCTTTATTTAATCATGCTGCTAAGTATTATCACTTGAGTTTTAACCCAGCTAGAAATGCTGGTTGTATGGGACAGGAGGAAATTAAAGAAATGTCATTTTGGACAAAAGAAGAATACCTGGAATTTGCTGAAGCAATTATGGATAGACCAATTTCCTATTATGCATTTGAGGTTTTGTACTGGTGCGGAATACGTGAAGGCGAGTTACTGGCACTTACACCATCAGATTTTGATTTTGAGAAAGCAACACTTCGTATTAATAAATCATACCAGAGAATGCATGGTGAGGATGTTATTACAACTCCAAAGACCAAGAAAAGTAATCGTGTGATAAAGCTTCCACAGTTTTTATGTGATGAAATGCAGGATTGCTTGAAGATGTTTTATGACATAAAGCCAACAGATCGCATATTCCAGTCGTTGTCGAAGCATGTGCTGTCTACGGAAATGGATAGAGGATGTGCTGCAACAGGAATAAAGCGTATCAGAATCCATGATCTAAGACACTCCCATGTATCATTTTTAATCAATAAGGGATTTACAGCTCTAGAGATTGGAAATCGCGTTGGCCATGAATCAGAAAAAATAACTTATAGATATGCACATTTGTTTCCTACAAAGCAAGAGGAAATGGCGAATTTCCTTGATAATGAACGTGGGATTGGCAAGAAAGGAGATGAAGAAAATGTCAGCTAAAAATCTTGATCAAAGGGGGAGATTCAGGAGCAAGATAGTTGCTTTTCGAGTTTCACCTGAGGAAGACGAGTTAATTGAAAAAGCAGTACATCTATCCGGGCTCACAAAGCAGGATTTCATAATAAAAAGGCTACAAAATAAGGAGGTTGTAGTACAAGGGAATCCTAAAGTATTTAAGGCACTTAAAGATGAATTAAGAGAGGTGCTGGATGAACTAAAAAGAATATCTACTGGGAATACGGTAGATCCGGATATGGTGGAAACAATACAACTAATCACAATGACGCTAGATGGGATGAAGCGAGATGATGAATGGTTGTAATAAAAGAAAAAATCCTTGCTGGTAACAAGGAATTTTTCTAAAAAGCCGAAGCCTTTCTATACATATATTAACAGTAAAATTATAGCAAGGCTTCCGGCTGATTTCAATGAAAAAATTAGCAGGAGGTTAAGAAGAGTGAACATTTTTGAAGAAGTAAAATCTTCAGTGTCAGCAAGGGCTGTAATAGAAAATTATGGACTTAAAGTTGGCAGAAATGGAATGGCGTGTTGTCCATTTCATAATGATAAGCATCCAAGCATGAAGGTTGATGACACACACTACCATTGCTTTGGATGTGGTGCACATGGAGATGCAATCGGATATGTTGCACAGATGTATTCTATATCGCAGTATGAGGCTGCATGTAAGATTGTTGATGATTTTCATTTGCTGATTGATACGAATCATGAGTTTTCAGAGGATGAAAAGAGATCATTTGAGAAAGTGCAGGAGCAGAAGGCTTTTGTGGCAAAAGTCCAGAAGAAATTCAAAAATTGGATTAATGAAACCATAGATGAGCTTAAGGAGTGCGAGAACCTTATTGAAGAGGCAAGAGAAACTTTTATAGGAAAGGAACCTGGAGCTGTGTTCATATCAAATGGCTTCGCTTATATGCTTCATTATGAAGCTATTATTGGATATTGGCTTGATGTACTTTGCATGGGAAGTGAAGAAGATAAGCGACAGTTCTTTCTTATTGATGGGAAGGAGGTGAAGCGTATTGCAGCAAATATTAAGCGAGCAGGAGATGAAATCCTTGGAAGAACTCGACAGTGCGCTGGATAGAAAATTGTATTCTGTTGAGGATGTGAAGGGGATGATTTCATATGATGAAAAGGGGCGAATATATCAAAGTATTGATAATTGCATGATTGCAATGAAAAATGATCCCGTATTATCAGGTGCTATATGCCATAACGATTTAACCTGTAAAACAGATATTATTAAAAATCTTGGATGGGATAAGCCAAAGCAGGGTGGAATTCGAGATGTAGATGTGGATCAGATTGATTGGTATCTGGAGCGTACTTATGGTCTTAAAAATTATAAGGCAATTGGTAAGGCACTAAATATTATAGCCAGTGAAAATCATTATCATCCTATTAAAGAAATGCTTGAAAATCTGGAATGGGATGGAGTCAGTCGGATTGCAGATGTATTACCTAAATATCTGGGTGTGGACAAAACGGAATATACCACTGAGGTGATGCGTCTCCTTATGCAGGCAGCAATACACAGAGTCTATGAACCAGGATGCAAATATGAAATTATGGTTTGCTTGGTTGGTGGTCAGGGCGCTGGAAAATCTTCTTTTTTTAGATTGCTGGCACTTAATGATGATTGGTTTTCTGATGATCTAAGTAAGCTTGGTGATGAAAATATATATAGGAGATTGCAGGGGCATTGGATTATTGAAATGCCGGAGATGCTTGCAACAGTCAGTGCAAAAACAGTTGAAGAGATAAAATCATTTTTAAGCCGCCCAAAGGATAATTATAAGATTCCATATGAAACGCATCCGGAGGATAGACCGAGACAATGTGTTTTTGTTGGTACAAGTAATACACTTGATTTTCTACCTCGTGATAGAACTGGCAATCGTAGATTTGCACCTATTATGGTACACATGGAACGGGTGGAAAAGCATATCCTTGAGGATGAAAAGGAATCCCGAGAATATATCAGACAGCTATGGGCTGAAATGATGGAGTTTTATCGAAAGCATAAGAATTTCAAGCTGAAGCTCAGTAAAGCTATGGAGGAATATTTGAAAGAGCTACAGAAGGATTTTATGCCAGAAGATACTATGGTTGGAATGATTCAGGCTTGGCTCGATGATACATCGGAGGAATATGTTTGTACCAGAACTATATATCATGAAGCACTGAGACACGAGTTTGAAGAACCAAAGACTTGGGAACTCCGAGATATTGGAGATATTTTGAATAACTCCATTGTTGGATGGGCTGTTGGTCCCCAGCATAGATTCAAAAAGTATGGTCAGCAACGCAGCTGGAAAAGGGCAACAGATGCAAATGGATTTATGACCTTACCAGAGAATAGTGATGTGCCATTTGATTAAAAAGTTTTTAAGCTCTGTTTACATGTTTTCGTTTACAAGCGGTTGTAAACATGATTGTAAACACATCTGTTTACAGCAGAATCCTTTATTTATGCGGGTTTGTGGGCTTGTAAACGATGTAAACAGAAAATAAGAAAAAGATATTTTCTTGGAAATAATGTAAACGCACTTTGTAAACGGAGTGCAGATTTTAGAAAGAATGAGGTAAATGAATAATGGAAGGATTTAATATTAACGGAAAAATTTTAATAGGAATTGATCACGGATATGGAAACATGAAAACCAGACATACAGTATTTAAGAGCGGAGTCAAGTGCTATCCATCAGAGCCACCGATTGCGTCAGAGGTACTTGCTTATGATGATAAGTATTATGTGATTGGAGAAAGCCATAAGGTATTTATAGCAAATAAGAACGAGGATGATGATTATTATATTCTCACATTAGCGGCAATAGCTAAGGAGTTAGCCTTTAGGGGAATTAATACTGCGGATGTAATACTTGCAGTTGGACTTCCACTCAACTGGATGGCAAATCAGAAGAAGGAATTTAGGGATTATCTGATGAGAAAAAAGGAAGTGGATTTTAGATTTTGCAAAGAAAATTATCATATCAGAATCTGTGATGTGAGTGTATATCCACAGGGGTACGCAGGTATAGTTTCATCGTTATCCGGCTATAAAGGAGTTCATATGTTAGCTGATATTGGAAATGGAACTATGAATACTCTTGTGATTACAAATGGAAGACCATTATCAGACAAGATGTTTACGGACAAGCTTGGCGTTCACCAGTGCGTGAAGAGAATATATAACGCAGTGCAGGCAGAATGTGGAAAGCTTCCAGACGAAAGTCTTATAGAAGATTTCCTTAAAAAAGGGACGGTAGATGCATCAAATCGTATCTTATCGGTTATGCAGATGGAGGCAGAAAAATATACGGGTGAGATATTTGATAAGCTCAGCGAGTATGAATATGATCCTGAGATGGTCAAGCTTCATATCATTGGTGGTGGTGGATGTTTGATTCAGAACTTTGGGACATATGATCCTAACAGCGTGGAAATAATTACAGATATCTGTGCTACAGCAAAGGGCTATGAAAGCCTTTACCTTACACAGTCGAGGATGAGAAAGGGAGCGTAAGCTCCCTT
>JAKSRY010000007.1 GCA_024403415.1 Lachnospiraceae bacterium | reverse complement strand
CTCCGAATCTCTGTCCACCAAACTGTGCTTTACCACCGAGAGGCTGCTGAGTAACAAGTGAGTATGGTCCTGTTGAACGGGCATGGATCTTATCATCAACAAGGTGATGAAGCTTCAGATAATGCATGTGTCCGATAGTAACAGGTGAATCGAAATATTCTCCTGTACGACCATCACGAAGTCTTACCTTACCGTCACGGCTTATAGGAACACCCTTCCAAAGCTTTCTGTGATCTCTGTTTTCTGACAAATATTCCATAACTTCAGGAAGAAGTTCACTCTTATATTTGCTTTCAAACTCTTCCCAAGAAAGATTTACGTAATCATTTGCAAGGTCAAGAGTATCCATAATATCACGCTCGTTTGCGCCATCGAATACAGGAGTAGCTACATTAAATCCAAGAGCCTTTGCTGCAAGTGAAAGGTGGATTTCCAATACCTGTCCGATGTTCATACGTGAAGGAACGCCCAAAGGATTAAGAACGATGTCCAAAGGACGACCATTAGGAAGATATGGCATATCCTCTACAGGTAATACACGTGAAACGACACCCTTATTACCATGACGACCAGCCATCTTATCACCAACGGATATCTTTCTCTTCTGAGCAATATATATACGAACTGCCTGGTTTACACCGGGTGAAAGTTCGTCTCCGTTCTCTCTTGTAAATACTTTGGCATCAACAACAATACCATATTCACCATGAGGAACCTTTAATGAAGTATCTCTAACTTCTCTTGCTTTTTCACCAAAGATAGCTCTCAAGAGCTTTTCTTCTGCTGTAAGTTCTGTCTCTCCCTTAGGAGTAACCTTACCTACAAGAATATCTCCGGCACGTACTTCAGCACCGATTCTGATAATTCCTCTTTCATCAAGATCCTTTAATGCTTCTTCTCCGACACCGGGTACATCACATGTGATGTCTTCAGGTCCGAGCTTTGTATCTCTGGCTTCTGCTTCATATTCTTCAATATGAACAGATGTATATACATCATCCTGAACGAGTCTTTCTGAAATAAGAACAGCATCCTCGTAGTTGTAACCTTCCCAGGTCATGAATCCGATTAATGGATTCTTACCAAGAGCAAGTTCACCCATGCTTGTTGAAGGACCATCGGCGATAACTTCTCCGGCATTAACTCTGTTGCCCTTGAATACGATAGGTCTCTGGTTATAACAGTTACTCTGGTTAGAACGAGCAAACTTTGTCATACGATATTCATCGATTTCGCCATCGTCATTCTTAATCTTAATGAGTTTTGAAGAAACATATTCAACAACACCCGACTTCTTGGCAAGAACACATACGCCTGAGTCTTCTGCTGCCTTTGGTTCCATTCCTGTTCCTACTACAGGAGCCTCTGTTGTTAAAAGAGGTACTGCCTGACGCTGCATGTTTGATCCCATGAGGGCACGGTTAGCATCGTCGTTTTCAAGGAAAGGAATAAGCGCTGTAGCAACTGAGAATACCATCTTAGGAGATACGTCCATATATTCGAACATAGCCTTTGGATATTCTGAAGTTTCTTCTCTATAACGACCTGCAACTACCTTACGAACAAAATGTCCTTCTGCATCAAGCTGTTCATTAGCCTGCGCTACATGATAGTTATCTTCTTCATCTGCTGTCATATAAACTACTTCATCTGTTACAACAGGATTTGAAGGGTCTGTATGATCAATCTTTCTGTAAGGTGCTTCAACAAATCCATACTCATTAATTCTTGCATAAGAAGCAAGTGAGTTAATCAATCCGATGTTAGGACCTTCAGGTGTTTCAATAGGACACATACGTCCATAGTGAGAATAGTGTACGTCTCGAACCTCGAATCCGGCACGGTCTCTTGACAAACCACCAGGTCCCAATGCACTGAGACGTCTCTTGTGAGTCAACTCACCAAGAGGGTTGTTCTGATCCATGAACTGTGACAACTGAGATGATCCAAAGAATTCCTTAACAGCTGCCTGAACAGGCTTGATGTTAATAAGGTTCTGAGGTGTAACATCATCTGCATCATGTGTTGTCATTCTTTCACGTACAACTCTTTCAAGTCTTGAAAGACCGATTCTGTACTGATTCTGAAGCAGTTCACCCACACATCTGATACGACGATTTCCAAGGTGGTCGATATCATCATCTGTTCCAATACCATACTCAAGATGGATATTGTAGTTGATTGATGCAAAGATATCATCCTTGGTTATATGCTTAGGTACCAGTTCATTAACATTTCTCTTGATAGCTTCGGCAAGAGCCTCACCATCATCACCAAACTCGTTGATAATATCCTGAAGTACAGGATAGTAAACGCTCTCTGTAATACCAAGTTCCTTTGCATCACATTCGATGAAAGCATTAATATCAACCATCATGTTTGAAAGAACCTTAACGTTTCTTTCTTCAGTCTGGATATAAACATATGGAACAGCAGCATTCTGAATTGCATCAGCAATTTCAGTTGTAATCTTGGTTCCCTGAGTTGCAATTACCTCACCTGTAAGAGTATTAACAACATCCTCAGCAAGAATCTGGTTACGGATTCTGTTCTTTAATGCAAGCTTTTTATTAAATTTATATCTACCAACTTTGGCAAGATCATATCTTCTGGGGTCGAAGAACATGGCATTTACCAGGCTCTCTGCACTTTCAGGTGTCGGAGGCTCGCCCGGACGAATTTTTTTGTATAACTCTAACAGACCTGTCTTGTAATCATTTGACACGTCTTTTTCAAAACTTGCACTGATTTTGGGCTCTTCACCAAACTTCTCAATAATTTCTTCATTTGTACCGATTCCAAGAGCTCTGATAAGAACTGTAATAGGAACCTTACGTGTTCTGTCAACACGTACATAGAAAATATCATTGGAGTCTGTTTCATACTCAAGCCAAGCACCACGATTAGGAATAACTGTAGAAGAAAACAGTCTCTTTCCAAGCTTATCGTGATCAATTGCATAATAGATACCCGGCGAACGAACCAACTGGCTGACAATAACTCTTTCAGCACCGTTAATTACAAAGGTACCTGTGTCTGTCATAATAGGCAGATCACCCATGAAGATTCTGTGCTCTGAAATTTCATTGCTGTCCTTCTTATAGAAGCGAACCTTCACATACAAAGGAGCTGCATATGTAGCATCTCTCTCCTTACATTTCTCAATAGAATACTTAACGTCATCTTCACACAGCTCGAAATCGACAAATTCCAAGCTCATCTGACCGCTGTAATCCGCGATAGGAGAAATGTCTTCAAACACTTCCTTTAGTCCATCGGTTAAAAACCACTGATATGAGTTCTTCTGAACCTCAATCAGGTTAGGCATCTCCAAGACTTCTTTCTGTCTTGAATAACTCATACGAATTTTCTTGCCAGCGGCAATGGGTCGTATTCTGTTCTTTTCCATTGACTTCACCCCGTTCTTTAGATTTATTAATGATGTTAATTCCCGACAGTGCTCATAAAAGGGCACAAAGGGACCTACTACACCACAATAGTGCATTGTCCATTCTACTACAACGGATATTCTAATGTCAACGATTATTTTGGGATTTTATAAAGAATTTTTATTTTTAGAAAAACATCCCGCGAAGCCAGATGCTTCGCGGGATTAATAATGTCAGTAAGAAAAAATTACTTTAAAGTAACCTTAGCGCCAACTTCTTCAAGCTTAGCCTTGATATCATTAGCTTCGTCCTTAGAAGCGCCTTCCTTAACCATCTTAGGAGCGCCATCAACAAGATCCTTAGCTTCCTTTAATCCAAGTCCTGTGATTTCACGAACAACCTTGATAACCTTAACCTTTTCAGCACCTACATCTGAAAGTTCAACATCAAATGAATCCTTTTCTTCAGCTGCTGCTGCATCTCCAGCACCTGCTGCTGCCACTACAACGCCTGCTGCTGCAGATACGCCAAATTCTTCTTCACATGCCTTTACTAAGTCATTTAACTCAAGAACAGTTAATTCCTTAATAGCATCAATTAATTCCTGTGTAGACAATTTTGCCATTTTAATTTCCTCCAAATAAAATAATAGTTTGTTTCGTTAATTAGTTTGCCACCTGAGTTCTGAATATATTATTCAGCTGCAGGTGCTTCTTCTGCTGCAGGTGCTTCTTCAGCTGCTGGAGCTGCACATTCACCGGCGCCACCCTTTTTTGCAATCTGGTCAATAACACGAGCAAAGTTTGCGATAGGAGACTGAATGCTTCCAAGTAACTTTGAAAGTAATTCTTCTCTTGAAGGGATTTTAGCTACTTCAGCAATTCCTGCTGCATCGTAAAATACTCCTTCAACGACACCACCCTTTAATTCCAATGCCTTAGCATCCTTAGCGAATTTAGCTAATACTCTTGCAGGAGCTGTTGCATCAGACTTAGAGATTGCGATAGCACTTGGTCCCTCAAGCATGGGAGAAAGGCTTTCGAAGTCAGTACCCTTAAACGCAAAGTTCATCATTGTGTTCTTGTAAACCTTGTAAGTGATATCATTCTGACGTAATTCAGCACGAAGCTTTGTGTCCTCTTCAACTGTCAATCCACGATAGTCAACAAGAACAACTGACTGTGCATCTTTAATAGCATTAGATATCTCTTCAACAATAGGCTGTTTAAGTTCTACTTTTGCCACTTTTTCTTACCTCCTTATAGTATAGAAGCCGAAGGTTATATTTGGCGCATAAAAAAATCTCTCTTGCATAACGCCAGAGAGAGAATAGTCAAGCTTAATATAACTCATCCTCGGTAGGAGCAATGCTTACACCCTAAGGTTCCTACTGTCTTCGGCGTGGTCTAATACGACCTTGATTAATTTATCATATATATTTTTCAGTGTCAACACTATTTTTAATATTTATCCTATTGTCTTCTTATCTCCCTGGCACACCTCGCCTTCTTCATCAATATATGCACCTTTTGAAATTGAGTTCATATAATTGATTATTCTTTCATACTCGCTTCCTCCAACCAGATTCGTTTTCATATTCTCCTGAATCGCAGGAAGGAATTTTAATGATTTTATTCCGGCTTTATTAAATTCCACCGTAACAAGACATGTGTCAAGTTTATATCCGTTAAACCAGTAATTACCAAGCGAATAAATACATGGTGTATTTCCATAATAATAGAAGCCCTGCAATCTGTGCGGGTGATCTCCGATAATAAGATCAGCTCCGGCTTCCGCAAGTTTTGGAGCCATCTCGAGCTGCCAGGTATCAGGCATCTCTTCTTTTTCAGTTCCCCAGTGTACACAGACTATTACAAAATCCGCGTTCTTTTTCGCTTCTTCAACAACAGAATATATAAGCTTTGAATTCCAGCATCTGAATACTCCGGCTTTATCTTCCCTGGCCCCAATAGTATTGGGTGGTTCAAGCCTTTCTATCTGAGTAGCTGCAATAATAGCAACTTTAATATCATTAATAATATAATATACCGGTCTTGAAGCTTCCTCTATGTTTCTTCCCGCTCCGAGAGGTTTAATTCCATATTCATTCAAAGTATCAAGAGTATCAAGAAGTCCCTGCTCTCCAAAATCATAGACATGATTATTGGCAAGAATAGCAACATCAGCTCCCATAATCTGAAGATACTCGGCTGTATCCGGATCTGCTCTGAAAGTATACATTTTTTCTTCCTGCCTGTTACCTCTTGATGTGAAAGGAAACTCATTGTTTACAACCATGACATCGACAGAATTCATTGCATCTATGGTAACTTCGCTCATACAGTTTAAAAGATTTCCTCCGCGAAGCTTAAGCGCCGACATACATGCATATTCATCATCAAAAAGAATATCCCCGCAAAATCCCAGTGTTACCGTATCACTTGAGTAACCGTCTTTTACAAATATATTATTTGCCTGAAGATATTCCTCATCTTCAATCACATCGCCATATTTTGAATCATCTGCAGGTTCACCATCCGATATTAGCTCAGCTTCCTGTTCATTCTCTGTGACCTGCTCAGCAACTTCTTTCTTTTCCGGTATGGCAGTAGTATATAAATCAGTATTGATAGCAGAGTTCTTTGCCTCTGCCTTGTCATCCTTCGGTTCCTGCTTCAAATAAGCAAGAGCAGCAAGTCCTACAAGCAAAACTATGCTCAGGGTAAAAAGAAAGACAACAGCTATCCTTTTAATACCTGTTGATTTGTGTCTTCCATGCCCATTATTCACATTTCTTCTACTATATCTTGTACTCATGATGTTAACATAACATATATAAGAAGTATTAGCAATAGCACAGAGATTTCATTTTCCGTTTCTCCAAAAAAAGACCACTTCAAAAGAAGTGGCCTTAAATAATCATATTAGTATTTAATATTAATACTTAGCAGTAGAAACCTTTACTCCAGGTCCCATTGTTGTTGACAATGTAACGCTCTTGAAGTACTGTCCCTTTAATACTGCAGGCTTAGCCTTGAGAATTGCTTCTACAAGTGCCTGATAGTTTTCATTAAGCTGTTCTTCAGTGAATGAAGCCTTACCGATAGGGCAGTGAATGATGTTAGCCTTATCAAGACGATACTCAATCTTACCTGCTTTAATATCGTTAATAGCTTTTGTTACGTCCATTGTAACTGTACCAGCCTTAGGGTTAGGCATTAATCCCTTAGGTCCGAGAACCTTACCCAAACGACCTACAACACCCATCATATCAGGAGTTGCAACTACAACGTCATATTCAAACCATCCATCGTTCTGAATCTTAGGAATAAGTTCCTCAGCTCCAACGAAATCTGCTCCAGCGTTTTCAGCTTCAGTAGCCTTATCGCCCTTAGCAAATACCAATACTCTAACTGTCTTACCTGTTCCGTTAGGAAGTACTACAGCTCCACGAATCTGCTGATCTGCATGTCTTCCGTCACATCCGGTTCTGATGTGAAGTTCTACTGTTTCATCGAATTTAGCGCTTGCTGTCTTCTTAACCAATGCGATTGCATCATTTGGCTCATAAAAAGTTGTGCGCTCAACGAGTTTTGCAGCCTCGTTATACTTCTTTCCGTGCTTCATTATTCAATCCTCCATTAGTCTTCTACAACAACGCCCATACTTCTGGCTGTTCCTGCGATCATGCTCATTGCTGCTTCAATGCTTGCTGCATTCAAATCAGGCATCTTAAGCTCTGCGATCTCACGAATCTTATCCTTAGAAATCTTGGCAACCTTAGTCTTGTTAGGAACACCTGAACCTGACTTAATGTTACAAGCCTTCTTGATAAGAACAGCTGCAGGGGGAGTCTTTGTGATGAAGCTGAAGCTTCTGTCTGCATAAACTGTGATAACAACAGGGATGATAACATCACCCTTATCTGCTGTCTTAGCGTTGAACTGCTTAGTGAATTCAACGATGTTAACTCCGTGCTGACCTAATGCAGGTCCAACCGGAGGAGCTGGTGTAGCTTTACCAGCAGGGATCTGTAACTTAATGTATCCGCTTACTTTCTTTGCCATTATGGCACCTCCTATTCTAATGCATATTAATGCATCGTGGTCAGGCGCATTCACTATGAATGCTCCCACAGCCCATACTATGAGCCGAACATTTTATATCAGGACAAAGATATACTCTGTCTTAATATCAAAACTAACTAAGTTTCTTAACTTCTGCAAAAGAAATCTCAACCGGAGTTTCTCTTCCAAAAAGTTCAACATTAATTGTAACGGTCTGCTTACCGAAATCCATACGACGAACAACACCGATTGTATCTTTCCATGCTCCTGCAACAGCAACAATTGTATCGCCTTCTTCGAAATCAACAGAAATATTTTCGGTTCTGATTCCAAGCGGTTTCATCTCTGCTTCAGAAAGCGGAACGGGTTTAGATCCCGGTCCTACAAATCCGGTAACGCCTCTGGTATTTCTAACAACATACCATGTCTCGTCATTCATGACCATATTTATAAGTACATAGCCGGGGAACAACTTTTTTTCAACGGTTTTCTTTGTACCATTTTTCATCTCAATGACATTTTCCATAGGAACTCTTACTTCAAGAATTTCTTCTTCAAGCGAACGAGTCTTAATTGTCTTTTCGATGTTGGCCTTAACCTTGTTCTCATATCCCGAATATGTATGAACTACATACCAATTAGCATCTGCCATACTCAATCACCTCTGCTTTGTGGTTATTACTTCATCAAAACATTAACGCCATACTGAATGGCTAAATCAAATACAGCAATCAGTGCCGCAAGGACAGCTGAAACACAGACTACTGATACAGTTTCCTTAACAAGGTCATCTTTGCCGGGCCATGTAATCTTTTTAAATTCAGACTTAACGCCCTTAAAAAACTTGGGCTTACCTGTATTCTTATCAGCCATAATACACCTCTTTTTGGTTCTGGTAATTACTTGGTTTCTTTGTGCAAAGTATGTGTCTTGCAGAATCTGCAATACTTCTTGTATTCAACTCTGTCAGGATGTGTCTTCTTGTCCTTTGTAGTATTGTAGTTACGCTGCTTACATTCTGTACATGCTAATGTAATCCTGGTACGCATAATAAATTCCTCCTAAAGAATAAGTGCAAAAATAAAAAGCCTCTCGGCTCTCGTGCTTTAATAAGGTATCATAAATATAAACCATCGTCAATAGATTTTTTATCAGTTTTATGATTGTTTTAAAGAAACCGTTTTGAAATCAGTCCAAAACGGTTTCTTAACAATAACTATTAAATAACATTCCCGAATAGTTGCTTCCCACATATGGTGTCGGGAATGACTTTCCCGGATTCTTATAGGCTACAATGGTCTTATCAACATACTCCATCGGATTAAGGGATATCTGATTAGCCTTTCTTAAAACAGAGGATGCAAAATCCTGTATTCCATGAACTCTTGAAAAATCATCATCTGCTGCAAGTGTCTTCTTCAAAGCTCCATTATCCATTGAAAGACAGCCATCGTCCTGAACCTCTATGTTTAACTTCTCAAGACTGCTCTGATAATAATCAACAACTCTCTTCAAGTCGGAGATAAGTCTTGTTCCGCCTGCCTTATCTGTCTGATACTTTAATGCCGTATCCACGAAACTGTTATAGCCATTGATTATCTTTTCAACATTATCCGTAACAGTATCAAGATCAGCTTTCATTCCTATGGTTGCAGAATCACCTTCAAATGCTCTCACACCTTTAAGATTAAGTTCATAAGTATGTTCCACCATAAAATGGTTGGATGAAGCGGTTCTTAATTCACCATTTAATATAAACTCAGCATTCGATGGTTTTTCTGATACATAATCAATTCCGAGATATTCTACAGCACCTTTGGCAAGCTGTGACTGATTCTCATTAACTGAGAAAATATTATTCTTACCATTTTTAAGTCCTTCATCCACAGAAGTAATTCTCAGGGCCGAAGCACCTTTTCCATTCTGAAGAATATCCGCTTCAACTCCGATGTTGGCATTATTGATAAGTCTGGACAGACGATTCTGCAAATCAAGATTGGTATCACCGTTACGAACATTAAACTGGAATTCGTAACTCATATCATTAATTGCAAGGTCAAATGAGTATGTATCCGGTTTAAGCTCGGTAATATTATTTGACCTCAGAGCATATCCGAGGTTCACCTGCTTTGAGGCAAGATTGGTTACTTCTATATCAAACGATACTGCCTTATCCTCGTCACCAATGTCCCCGACAAATTCAGCGCTGACCATATCATCATTTGAAGAATATGCAGTCTTTTTGTCAAAGATAGGAGAATTCTGCAGTCCACCTAAAGATGCAAGTGTATTTCTTAAATTTCTGGCATCTTCTTTAATACCTACGGCAAACTTTCTGGCATCATCACTGGTATCCAGAATATACAGAGGGGTATCTTTATTAAGTTTTAGCATGGAATTATATACACCACGAAGTTCGCTTTTCTTATGAGCGTCATATTTTCCGTTAACGGCACTCTTTGGCGCATATGTGGTCAGATAATGATTATAGACATTGTCTATTGCTGAATTATAAGCCATACTTCCCCTCCTTTCTTCCTTGATACGATGCTAAACGACAAATCCTTTCGCCGTTTGAAACCTCCGTGCTTCCTGCATCAGGGTATAATATGCCTAATATCTTACCTTTAAAATATCATTGCTATCCTACAAGGTCAATAGCAAATTCCTCAAAAAATCCTAAAATATAAGAAAAACAGGGAATTATCACCTGACCGGTAACAATTCCCTGTAAAACATGCTTATTTCATTAACCAAGTAAATCCTTCAATGCATCCATTCCTGATGTATCAGCAGCTGCCTTATTGGCATCCTGAATCTGAACATATACTTCTTTTCTATATACAGGTACATCTTTTGGAGCAGTAATACCAAGTTTAACCTGTTCTCCTTTAATCTCAAGAATGGTAATCTCAATATTGTTATTAAGGATAAGTGCTTCATTTTTCTTTCTTGAAAGTGCCAGCATATTACTTACCCCCTTTCTTAGCCTTGAGTATTTCAAATATAGGGAACTTAACAGGATATTCGTCACCTTCTATAATAACCTGTACAGCCTTCTTCTCAAGTGCGTTAATAACAAAAGGTCCCTTAAGGTTAACAGACATCTCTTTGATATCTGAAGGAATTGTTACTGATACAAGAACAAGGGTTTCTTCCGGATCAAGTTTTCCAATCGGCTTAAGAATTTCATCATCCACCTGTGGATTGTAATCCTCTGCAACTGTAAGAGGGTCCATAACAGGCATTGCAAATGCAGGTTCCTGCATTGACTGAAGCCAGTGAATTCCGCCTACTCCCTTTTCTTCGTCATGAATCAGTGCAAAATCAGTAAGTCCCGGGAATCCAATGATTCCTGCAGGGAATTTGATGATTTTTTCGTCATCAATCGTAATTTCTCCGAAATTTTTAGTTGTAACGATCATAGTCACACTCCTATCCGCGCTCCGCGCTTAATAAAATTTAATTCAGTCCGTCATCAATCCGTTTGATATAAGACTAAATATAGTTCATTAGTGTTGTCTGCATAATCTTACCTGTAGCAGTAAGTGATGCCTGGTAGGTAAGTTCAGCAGAAGTAAGATTAACTGCAACCTCTGCAATATCTGCATCCTCATTTTCAGACTGCAGCGTCTTAAATGTTGTTGTCTGTTCTGTAAGTCTGTTTGAAATAAGATCAAGTCTTGAAAGTCTTGTTCCGTTATCGGTAACAGCCACATTGGTTGCATCAAGATATTTCTGCATCTTCGTTATTGCACCCTGCATAAGGTCATGCAAATTTTCTCTTATATATGTATATGCTTTGTTGGCTGCATCGATTTTTTCCTGAACGTCATTATAACCTGCAGTTCCTTCATCAAATGCTGACTGAGCCTGCTTAAGAGTTGTTCTTATTCCATCTATCTCCTTAAGCTGCTTAAGTGCTGTTTCAAGGTCTTCCACATCCCTTGTAAGCCCGTGATCAAATACTTCGTCAGCAGTTGTGTTAATCTCTATAGTCTGATTATATCCTACATCATATCTTATTTCCTGTTTTTTCTTTCCTTCTGTAAGATATGACTGATTATAATCTATAACCTTTGCAGGTGATACGGAATTATCTGTTGATGTACAAGCATAATAATGTTCCGGACGAAGATCACCGTTCTTCCATTCAGATTTTGTGTAAGCTACCTGTATCTCTTTATCGGAATTTGCACCAACAGCACCTTCTATCTTTGCATAGGTAGCATCAGAGAAAAGAACCTCTCCTGTCTCGGGTATAAATACAGCATAATTATCATTTGCACTGTTTGCCACCACAGCGTCATACGGGTTTGCTGAAGCAGTCGCTGTTACTGTAATATCCTGACTTGGATCGTCAGGATCAACCTTTACCTTTATTGTAACAGATCCGCCATCTTCTATATTATCATATGCAAGTCGCAATCTGTGAATATCACTGTTCTCAACCTGAGTCTCTTTAGCATCATGGCTGCCATCATCATAATTGGTAGCAGTAGTTCCCTTCAAATCTCCAAGTTTTGTATGATTAATAACATCAAATGCATTGATATCTGTCTGCTCAGTGATAGCATAGCTTGGAGCTGTTGCCAAATCATCTGTTGTAAAGGTCATTGGAGTATCAGTTCTGTATCCTGTAAATACATATCTGCCCGCATAATCCAGATTACCGGTTGCATAAAATTCATCTGAAAGGGATCTCATCTGAGTAATGATAATATCAAGATCGTCTGCTGTAAGGTCCTTGTTGGCACCCTTATTAGCATTCTTTGAAAGATCTGTAAGAATATCCGTAACAGTACTCAGTCCATCAGCTGTAACCTGCAGCCAGCTCTTGGCATCAGGTGCATTCTTTCCGGAATACTGATTAAGTTCAGAAACACTGCTTCTTAATCTTAATGCTCTTATAGCAACAACCGGATCATCCGACGGACGTGTCAACTTCTTCTGTGTCGACATCTGTGTACTTAATTTGTCCTGTAAAACTTTATTCTGATTGATATTATACAGAGAATTGTTCTGCATAATCTTGTTTGTCATACGCATAAAATCACCAACCTTAAGTGTTTTATTACGCATCCGTGCATGTTATTCGACATCCTTGTCTAAAGAGAAATATATATTTTTAACTCCTCAGACTATATATCGGCAATTATACGCCTGTATTTAATATCAATTGATCATAAATTTCAGTTAATGTCTGAATCATCTTTGAAGCCAGTGTATAAGCATTCTGATACTTAACAAGATTTGCAGCTTCTTCGTCTTCATCAACACCGGAAATAGATGTTCTCTGATTATCTATTGAAGTCTGAAGCGCCTTATAGGTCTCCTCATATGTGTTTGCATTACTTGCATTTAAGGCTATATCCGACAGCACAAGTTCAAGCATCTGGTTAGCTGAAGCATTTCTGAAATTGAACTCATTTTTATTGCTGAGCATTGAGATAACTTTTTCAATCTGTCCGCATTCTTCAACACCAAAAGTTGCATCTGTACGAGTTCCAAGTTTATTGGCATCCCTGATTAATTCCTCGTTAATCTTAACATTGCCGGCTGTCATGAAATAGTAACCGTCTCTCTTTGATACACCCTCTGCAGTATTTTCATATCCGTTATCAAGTTCATCCTGAGTAAGTGTATGTCCGGCAGCAAGTTCGCAGGTAAAAAGATTTACACCCTTTTCACCATTTGCATCGGTTCCTGCCTGAAAAACTTCGTTTACCGAATTCAGGAAACTTCTTAAGAAGGAATTAAACTGTTCCATATAATACGGAATTCCCTGATACTTGATAGCTTCCTGATTTCTTACTTCAGAGCCTGCATTAACAGGAAGTGACGCACCACCTTCAACAGTATCATCTATAGTAAATGTATAAATATTTGCACTTTCGTCAAAAGACCAGTCTTTATAATAATAGATGGCGTTGTTAAGTCTTATTTCACCTTTCAAAGGAAGTGTACACTTATCAAGATCTTTGAGATCCATATCAGTGACTTCTACCTTTACTTCTCTCTCAGTTACAGTTGGAGGCATTGCCGTATCCTTTGCCGGCACATCGCTAACAACTTTACCATTAAAGTTGAATCCGTTATTACCATCTCTCAATTCAACAAGACCTCTTATCTTACCATTAAGAGTGGCATTTGTAAGACTGAACTCATTACCATTATCCCAGGTAATATTGTAAAGACCATCTATATCTGTCTGATTAATTCTCTCTTCATACTTTCTTGCAACACATTTAAGAGAACTAAAGTCATTGGAATCTACAAGGATCTGACCGCCGGCAACCTTAACAACATATCTTGTTCCACCGGTTTCTCTGGTCGGATCATTAATGTCATAAATAGGATTCTCCACAGTCTCTACATCTATATATTCAGAAAGTCTGTCGATAAGACTTTCTCTCTTATCTCTAAGATCGTTTGCAGCTCCACCCGAAATTTCAATAACATTAATCTGCTTATTTAATGTGGCTATTTTTTCCGAAATAGAATTAATTTCATCAACGCATTGCTTAAGCTCAAGATTTATATCTTTTTGCAATTCCTGCAAATTACCATATACGCCATTGAAATAATCTGTCAAAGCTTCTGCAGAAGCAACAAACTGCGCTTTGGTAGACGCAGAACTTGGATTAGTAGCTACGGACTGAAGAGCATTTGACATCTTGTTGAATACAGATACAAAGCCTGTCTTTCCATCATCATTAAAATAATCTTCAATTGTCTTCATATAATAAGCTTTAATTTCATACTGACCATACTGAGAATTGTTTTCCCAGTACTTAACATCGAAGAAATTATCTCTTACTCTTTCAATGGAAAGTGTTTCAACACCTGCTCCCGCACAGCCATAGGTTGTGAAGGTTCTTAAAGGATCGGAAGCCTGAGCATTAACCTTCTGTCTTGAATATCCTTCAGTCTGAACATTTGAGATATTATTTGCTGTTGTATTCAATGCGGCATTTGAATTTCTAAGACCGCTTCCTGCTATATTTAATCCAAAAAACTGTGAAGGCATAAGCTCCTCCTTTCCTTTTTATATAAATTCCGATAAAACAAATCTGAGTGTCACATTTGTTTTATCGGATAAAAACTACAAAGAGTTAATAAGATGTTCCATCATTTCGCTAACTGTATTGATATATCTGCTTGACGCATTGAATGCGTTCTGGAACATAATCATGTTACTTAATTCTTCATCTGAAGAAACTCCAAGAATCTGTTCTCTTGAGGCCGAAATGTTGGTAACCGTTATTTCCTGATTGGCCGAAATACCTCGCATGACAGATCCTGTATTTGCCACCTGTGAAATAAGATTGTTGTAATAATCTCTTAAGCTGGTCTTGGTTTTAACCTCCGGATTAAGAGTATGCTCTTCTTCTGTGAACAGTTTCTTGAGATTATCGGCACATCCCTGATCAACTATACCATCAGGTCTGATAAAACCAAGCAAAGAAGGCGACTGCTTAAGTTTTGCGTTAATCATTATATTCGGAGTAACGTAATCATATTTCCAAGCTTCCGGATCTGCAGCGTGATTTATAGAATTCTCATTGGAAGCAACATCAAATATTTTGTATGGCTCACCGGTTGCAGAATCAATAAGATATCCCGATGTAGGAAGAGTGCCTCCATAATAATCCTTGGCAGCTGAAACAATAGTATCATTAATTCCTGTTGTTATATCGTGTACCAGCTGATCAAATTCAGCCATAATATTCATCACGACAGAGTCCTTAATACTATCGTATTTTGAAGGATCAAGATCTTCATAAGTTGTTCTTCTGTCACCTCTGGCAACAAGCGCACTCTTAAGAGCTCCGATGTCAGTATTAAGTTCTGTTGAAATCGGCATATTAAGATCAAATACTTCTGCACCCTTTATCGTAGTTTCAGATACCATTCCCGTTATAGGATCTTTGGGTGCAAGCTGTACCCAGTAAGGAGTATAAAAACCATTTACCGGATCCTGATACAGACCTATTTCCTTACTGTCTCCAACAGTTACAAAGTCAACACCTTCTATCTGTATAATATAATTACCATCAATATCGGTATTAATATTCAGGCTTGCATATTCTGATAATTCATCAATCAGTTTATTTCTCTGATCTCTTAAATCATTTGCATGCTCTACCTGAGCAGATTCTATTTTAAGAATTTCTTCATTAAGACTTCTGATTTCTTTACCGATGGAATTAATCTTATCTACCTTTTGCTTAACCTGAAAATTAAGATCATCCTGGTAATCACTCAAATCCTGATATACTGCCTGAGATCTTGTAACAAACTCAGAACATCTCTGAATAAAAATACCCTGATTAACAGTATTTGAAGGATCCTTACTTAATTCCTGTACTGATTCCCAAAGATTATTAAGGGTAGCTGCAAAAGACTTTCCATCGAGTTCCTGGAAAATCTTTTCAATTTCTTCTATAGCATCACAGGACATATCGTAAAATCCTGAACGTCCTGATTCTTTTCTGTATGATTTGTCGAGGAAATAGTCACGAATCTGTCTGACTTCAGTAAAAGAAACTCCAAGTCCGACCTGCTGATAAGAAACAGCCGATCCGCTCTTGGAGATAGTATTATAGAATTTGGTTGCAAGGGATACCTGTTGGCGTGTATAGCCCTGTGTATCCACATTAACCATATTATGAGCCACTGTATTCAGTGCATTTTGTGAAGTTGTAAGGCCAGAATTGCCTACATACAAACTACCGAATAATGACATAGCAAAACCTCAACAAAGATAATTACGGGTATTCCCCTACTGTTTGGCATCAAAGCCGACTGCATCAATGCCTACCTGCATTCCTGCACTATAGGCTGTGCGGTTATAGTTGGCCGATTCCGGTGCTGCCTTCATTGAATGCAGTACATTTAAGTTAAAATCAACCATCTCAAGCGCATTTTTAATAAGTTCACGATTCTGATCGTTAACTCTTTTGACCGAAGAAACCGATGCCTTCAGTCTGTCATGAACCTTAGCCAGTCTACTTTGCTCATCAGGTCTTGAAGACAACATGTCTACCAGGTCTCCAAGCTTGAGAGTTTTAACATCCTTGTTAATAACATTTGCTATATCGGCAAAAACTCCCTGCCTCGATATTTCGAGTTTATTGATTTTGCCAACAATCAGCTGTTCTTCATCCGTGATACGGGCTAATTCACTCAAATTACCAGACACAATGACCGGAGTTTTAGCTTCAGATAACTTCAGCAAGTTTTCGTATTCCTGACATTCACCATTAAGTATGTCTATCAAGTTTTCCATCAAACTTGCCATACTGAAGTTACCTCATTTCCTGATACTTATTGAACAATTTTTCTGCAAAGCTTTCCATATCAACATTGTAAGTTCCGTTCTGGATCTGTTCCTTAATAGGAGCTACAACATCAGTTCTGATATCAGAAACATCAGCTACTGCTGCCTTTGCTGTCTGAATATCTTTTCCTACAGAGGAAATCTGAAGCTGATCCATAAAGCCAACTTTCTGTGTCTTCTGTGGCTTATTAACTTTGCTCGTCTGGTACAAATTCTGAACCTGGGTATAAGCTTCAATACGCATAATTTTCTCCCTTCTTAGGATACTCTTTTAATTTCTTACTCTATTTATCGGAAAATAATTAAGAATCTTAACCCCTTTTTTAATATTTTAATCACATTTTAATTGCAACCACTTTTTCGTTCAAGAACTTTTTGCCAAACCCATATCGCTAAAGAACAAAATTATCTGTTTTTATCTGTTACATCGGGTCAAGAACAACCTCCAAAACCTGTTCTTCGAAAGTTCCTCCCATGTCACGCATTATAATCAATTGTATGGTTTCTCCAGCAGCATGATATTCCATCTCTTTTTTAAGCTGCTGCATGGTTGTAATTTCCTGGTCACCAATTCCAATTATTACATCACCTTTTTTAAGTCCATATCTTTCTGCCGCACTATTCTCATTCACTGTTGATACATAAACACCAACCGGCATTCCATACAATTCCGAATAGCTTCTTTCAACATTGATTCCCGAAATTCCGAGAACACCTCTGTTATTTTCTGAAACTTTCAGTTTTGTCTGTAAAGACATAAGTTCTTCAAGAATTGGCATTGCATCTGAAATAGGTATTGCATATCCCATTCCTTCAACTTTTGAACCACCAATCTTGTTTGAGTTGATACCAATAACTTCGCCTCTCATATTCAGAAGTGCCCCACCGGAATTACCGGGATTAATAGCAGCATCTGTCTGAATAAATGTCGGAATAGCTTCCAGATCAACATCATCGGCATGTGCTTCTACATACGACATAATTGGTCGGTTAAGTGCACTTACAACACCTGTTGTAACTGACTGTCCATATCCAAGAGAGTTACCGATTGCAATAACCGGTTCTCCAACTTTTAATGCATTTGAATCTCCAAGTTCTGCTATAGCAATGTGCTCTGCTACTGAATTAGGGATATCTACAAGAAGCACTGCTATTATCGCAAGGTCTCTTTCCTCATAAGTCCCCTTAATCTGAGCCGGTATCGTAGAATCATCTGTAAAAGTTACCGATAATTCCGAAGAACCGGCCACAACGTGATTATTGGTGGCAATTAACAGTTCAGTATCATTCTGACCTATAATAATTCCTGAACCCGCTCCTTCTGAAGGCATTGAGTATGACTGTCCAAAATAACTGATTCTCTGAACTATTGTATTATTTACCGATACTACACATGGCATTGCCATCTCAGCAACTGCCGAAACATCAATAGGCGCGCCATTCTCTCCTACAGACACTTTTGATATTTCAGGTATGGCAGAATTACCATCCAGCTGTGTTCCCTCGTTTTCACTTTCCGAATCAGGGTCCGGTAATTCAGGAACTTTAGGAACTGAGTTTTCATTATTATCTGTCGGTTCTGAAGAAACCGAAGCAGTCTGTCTGTCTTCTGTTCCAATGCCGGTTCCCGTAAGCTTGTTTACTCCCCAAAAAGCAAGTGCTGCAAAGGCTCCCATTATAAGTCCTACTGCTGCACCGACCAATATTTTATATCCAAAACCTCTTTCCTTTGGAATTGCGGAAGAATCACTCTCGTCCGGTTTCTTGGCTTTCTTTTCCTTTTTCGATACCTTGGCCGGTTTTGCTTCACTTTCAGGAATTGAATTCACAATATTAGCTGTCGAATCATCTGCAGGCACTGCATCCGATACTAAACTGATATCATCCGTCGGTACATTTACTTTTGAAGGTTCGTTACTTGTATAGGGAAGATCTTTGCTCTTGATTATCGTGACATCGTCAGTGTACATGTTCTTTTGATATTTCTGAACAGGTTCTTCCGTTGGTACATCTTTCTTATATGCGTCTCCCTGTGAAACCTCACTGACACCATCCGGCTTTATATCCTGTTGCTGAGAAACATATGCATTGTCCGGCACCAGATTCTGTTGTTGAGGGATGTATGCGTTATCCTGCACTACGTTCGATTGTTGAGGAACATAAGCATTATCCTGCATCATATTGATTTGCTGAGAAGCATACTGATATGAATTATCATTATATCCATTTTGCATCCCATACTGAAAATTCCCATATGCTGTATTGTTCTGTATATTTGTATATGGATATCCGTTACCCTGATTCATCCCCAAAGCAGAACCCTGATAATCACCTGCACCCGGTTGATAATTATTCTGATTAAACTGATTATTCATAAAGATAACTTCCTTTCCTGTTTTTCAGATAAGTATAATAATCTTTTGTGTTCAATTTGTGAAAACATAGTGTTCTTTTTGTTAATTCATTAAGTGTTTATTCCTATGTTTACCAGTTATCTTTTTCAAAATAGGAAGGGCTCATTGTATATCTCAAAACCCGTTTATCAGAAAGCTTTTTATATCTTTTTCCGTATCTGAATCCCAGATATTTGCAGGCACTGTGATACACAAGTTTGAATACAAGCCACGGCATGAATTTCTTACAAAGATATATTGCTGTAGATTTAACAAGTTTAACTCCTTCTCCTTCAGATTTGACGTCTCCAAAGATATCCGGATTATCAGCCTGAGAAACACCCAAATCAAAATTACGCTTAAAATACTGTTTTCCGGTAAAATTATGCGAATGAAATACTTTTGCTGAAGGAGTGTAAGCAATCAGGTAACCTTTGTTAATCATATTTCTTGCATATATCATATCCTCATTAAAGATAGTTTTCTTAATAAATCCACCTATCTCATCAAAGAATTTTCTCCGATACATGCAACATACATTTGATGCATAAAAAGTCTTTATCCCAAGAGTTTCAAGATCATCAATTCCTTTGATTTTAGATTCATTGGGATAATTGAATGAACGGGTATATTTTTCTATGGCATTACAGCCTTTATGCGGAAGCTGTTTTGCATAGCTCATTCCAACTTTATCATTATCAAAGGCTTTCAGAAGATTTTCGGCCATATTTTCATCTGCCGGAACAGCATCGTCCGTCATCATTAAGAAAAACTCTGCTTTTGAAAAGCTCACCCCGTAGTTTCTCGTATTTCCATGATCAAAATCGTCTTTTTTAATATGATGAACCTCAAGAAACGGATATTTCTTTAATATGTCAAACGGATCAAAAAATGCATCCCAATATTCTTTCTCTGTATTTATGACAATTACTTTATCAGGCTTAACAGTCTGCCTGTTTAAGTAATAAAACAGTGTCATCAGTTTTTGAGTCGGTTTATAAACAGGAATAATTACATCAAACATTTTCACCTCTAAATATTTATATCTCATGCAAGCATGAAGCAGTGCTTCATGCACTTGGCTCATCGTCATAACACAGCAGGCTGTCGCCTGCTCTATACACTCGTATAATCATCTCAATTTCGCTTCGCTCATTTCGATGATTATACGTTCGCCAAATGTCTTCGCACTACATCTCATGCAAGCATGAAGCAGTGCTTCAGTCACTTGGCTCATCGTGTATAACAAAATGAGCCCCTAAAAAAGGGGCTCAAAATAATCAGTTTTTACATATAATCAGAAGCATCTCTTACGATTTTTTCTGAATATGATTTAACAGCTGAAGATGGCTGATAATCAGTCTGGTTAAACAAGAACTGGTGCAACCATACAACATTTTCTTCAAGTGTCAATGGAACAAGACATGAACCTTTCTTTCCCATATTGAGTCCGGCAAGTTTTTTGGTGTCAGGGAAGCCTGCTTCATCAACTATTTCATAGCTTCCGATATCTGAAAGGATATCCAAAATCTCTGACAAATCAAGAGAAGTATAAACCTTCTTGAACAAAGCATCTGCCGAATTAATAATTGCACTCGGATTTGCCTTGGCTTTCGCTACAACTGCCTGTATTACAGCTCTTTGTCTTTCTGTTCTCTGGAAGTCATTTCCAACGTATCTGATACGGCAATATGCTGTAGCCTGAAGTCCGTTTAATGTCTGCAATCCGGCATTTGTAACAGGTGTATAATCCTTTCCTGCCTCTGCAGTAAATGTTTCTCCATCGCTTGATTTACCAACCATACTGATCTGATAGTTATTAAGATGTACTATTTCACTGTCTGTAACATTTATTTGTACACCGCCGACAGCATCTACAAGATCAATAAGTCCATCAAATCCTATTGTTACAAAATCTGTAATATCAAGGTCAAGGTTCATATTAAGCATATTGATTGCCTGCTTTGGACCACCCTTTGCATATGCTGCATTACACTTATTATATTCATCATTACTCAGATTGAGATATGTATCACGGAATACTGAAACAAGTTTGCATTCTTTTGTCTTTTCATTAATAGAAGCAACAATGATTGTATCAGATCTTGTATTCTTTGTAAGTGCACCTTCTCTTGAGTCAACACCAAAAAGTGCTATATTTTTGTAACCTGACATTTTGGAAGGTGAAATCGCCTGAACTTCTTCCTTTCCATCCGGGGCCTGAGTGACATCTCCCGCATCACCCGAGGTTGCCTGTAGTCCTGCCTGAACTTCATCATTAATAATAATGTCATCAGCACTGAATTCTATATGTCCTGAATTTGAAAATGGAATGACAAACTTAAAAATAACAAAAGCAAGCGCTGCAAGTACAAGAACTTCGAAAACAATAAGCACTATCTTACCGGCACTCATCTTCTTTCCGCCGTTCTTTTTTGATGTATTTCTTCTATCCTGAGCCGGTCTTCCCTGTGGAGGACGCTGTCCCTGGCCCTGTGGTCTTCCCTGCGGAGGACGCTGTCCCTGGCCCTGCGGTCTTCCCTGCGGAGGACGCTGTCCCTGGCCCTGCGGTCTTCTTCCATCCATATTACGTGCTCTATCATCCCTTGGTCCTCTGTTGACAGGACGTCTGTTATCTGTATCCATACCAATATCTCCTTATAATTAAGGTCGCATACTGAAATAAAGGCTCTTTTTGCTACCTTTTGCTTCATTATCGACTTAATATTTAACATAACAATAATACCACATAATGAGACATCTATAAATGAAACCTCATCATATGGTATTTTCTCATAGAAAAAACTATTCGTCAATATTGATTAAACCAAAGGCTGTATAATCTCAGTAAGCCTAATAGGCATTCTTATTAACAAAGCCCTTGAAAACTGTAAGAAACATTATCTTTATGTCCAATGAAAAGCTCCAGTTTTCAATATAATACAGATCATACTCGATTCTCTTTCTGATTGACGTGTCACCTCTCAGACCATTTATCTGAGCCCATCCGGTGAGCCCCGGACGTACCTGATGTTTGATCATGTATCTAGGAATCTCTTCTTTAAATTTATCTACGAACTGAGGTCTTTCAGGCCTCGGGCCAACAAGCGACATTTCTCCCAACAGAACATTAAAAAGCTGCGGAAGTTCATCAATGGAGGTCTTTCGTATGAATTTTCCTATCTTTGTTACACGAGGATCATTCTGAACCGTCCATCCATGTTCTTCGTCTTTGACTGACTGCACTTCCATCGACCTGAATTTGAACATCATAAACGGCTTGTTGTGAAGGCCGATTCTTTCCTGTCTGAATATTATAGGTCCCTTCGAAGAAAGCTTAACCGCAATTGCAGTGAACAGCATAATAGGACTAAACACTATTATTCCAAGCAGTGAACCGACAATGTCAAAGGTTCTTTTCGCGAACAGATTCAGTGAATTATTTAAGGGAACATACCTTATATTTATAACAGGAAGTCCCATAACATCTTCCGTATACGGATTTGACGGAACCAAGGAAGTGTAATCAGGAATGAATTTTGTATGCACACCCGATTTTTCACACAAATCCACAATACTTGCAAGTCTGTCGTAGTCCTTTAAGGCAATTGTAATCGCAACCTCATCAAGCTTGTTTTCAGGAAGAATATATTTAAGATTTTCAATACTTCCAACAACCTTAACTCCCTTGTACAGTGTTCCCCTTGGAATCGTATCATCCAAAATTCCTCTTATAACATATCCCCACTGAGGATTCTGGTTAATTCTGTTAATGTATTCCTCCGCAGCCGTTGAATAGCCTACAAGAAGTACATATTTAAGGTTATATCCCTTACGTCTGAAACTCTGAAGGATAAGTCTGACCAGCATTCTTACGAGTGTTGTCAGTATAACATTTATAATATAGAAAGATATGATCATCGTTCTTGAAACATCATATTTTTCTACCATAAACAATATAACCATGAAAAGAACAATTCCCACGGTATTTGCCTTAAAGATTCCAAAAATCTCATACCTTCGCATGGTTGATCGTTTGGGTGCATACATGTTGAACATATAATACAGAACCACATACATCGGTATCAGGAACCACATAACGCCAAAATAAGTTCTGTTATCAATGGAGCCTGCTGCCGGGTCTATTTTTGAAAACCATGTTGCAAACTTAAGAAACCATGCCAGCACATATGAAATTGCAACAACAATTGCATCTACTACAAGATGAAGTCTGTTAAATAATTTCTGATTATCTTTAATCATATATATCCTATCCCATTTCGGTTACTGTCATATTTATATCGCCAAATATATTTGTCATTTCAGAAATATATAGGCGGGCTCAAATATCAGAATCTCTTAAAAATGTTAATCCACAATCTGAACTGAATCAAAAAATAATTACCAAGATTTTTGAATCTGAATTTCACTCTGTTCGGAGTAGTTTCCCTGCCAAAAGACATTTTAACGCCTGTAAAAACACCTTTAACATAGGTTCCCCCGAGCCCTTTCAATGTAAAAAACGCTATCTTAATTAAATAACCTATAAGTAAAAAAGGCAAGTTAATTATTTTCTGCAATATCGGCATATTCTTGTAAATCAGATAAATACTGTTTCTGGATGAAAGATTTACCTTAAATGAATTATGCCGAGATCCTGAAAATGCCGAGCCCGCATGATATACCACTGCATTTTTCGCGCAGAAGTTTTTATATCCGTAAATCAATGCCCTGTATCCTAAATCCACATCCTCAAGATATGCAAAATGATTCTCATCAAGGACACCTATCTCATCAAGGACTGATTTCCTGTAAAGACATGCTCCGCCGCATCCTGAGAAGACATTGAAAAGTTTATCGCGTTGACCAAGCTTTGATACATTTTTTCCTTTTTTTCGGGCAAAGGCCCATCCGAGAGCGCAGTACTCATCTCCCGCAGAATCTATAATTTCAGGTTCCTTAAGCGAAAGCATCAGCGCCTGGATTGAAAAAGCTTCAGGATGAGCATCCATACTCCCCTCAAGAATTCTCACCGCATCTTCCTTAATAACAGTATCATTATTAAGAAACATGACAAATTCTGTTTTCGCTTTCACAGCTCCTTCATTGGTTGCCTTGCAAAATCCTGTATTCTCTGCATGGCAAATAAGATCAACCTGTGGATATTTTTCTTTAATAATATCAACCGAGCCATCAGTAGAACCATTATCCACTACAATAACGCTTACTTCAACATCTGAAGCAAACACAGAGTCCAAACAGTTTTCTATATATTCAGTTCCGTTAATGTTTGGTATTACCAAAGTAGTTCTGGACATTCTTTTTCTTTACCGTCATTTTAGGGTCATATACAAATATATACCCTTTTTGCCTCATCACATCACAAAATTCAATACTTATAGCTTTATAATCAGGATTCTCATCCGCTGAATGCTTATTAATAATATCCTCAAGAACAGGTTTTGCAGTCTCTGACACAATCATACTCCGGATGCTGACATAAGGCACTTCCATCTGGCATGCCGCACGATGAAGAATTCCCCCACTGTGATGCCTGTTCAGGCCTTCAAACATCACGGAATGATGCTCATCATATATTCCATCCGTAACCAGGCCACCTTTTCCGATAATACGTCTTCCGACAGCCGCCACATCTTTTCTGTTTGCAAAGATATCCGGCGCATATTCAACCCTGAAAAAGCCCATATGCTCGATATCTGTCACCTTGCCGTTCCAATTTTGTCTGTCAACAAAATCCTGAACCGCTCTTTTTCCGCTTTCATAGGCATACTGCTTACTCTTGGGGTTGCCGGCCGTTGAATTTTCATGGCTTCTCCAGTGATAGAGCACTTTATCCACGTGACCTATACGATTTTGGTATGACTCCTCATATTCTTCCATCAGTTTTGAAACACTTCGAAGAATAAGGTCATGATCCTGTGCTCCATCATATTCTTTTCTGAATCCAAGCAATTTAAGAAGCCCGGTTTCAAGCACAAGAAAATGACATATATAATTATTGGACAAAAGCAGCTGCAGGTTAAAATCAGGCTTGATATTCGGATCAAAGAATTCATTTCCATCTGCATTCATCTTATCTTCATCTGAATAAATCATTTTCAGCAGGCAATCCGACTTTTTTGAATTTTCAATGCAGCTTACCATCTCAAACAACGCATCTTCTGTCAGAACGTCATCATGATCAAGGAGCCCCGTGTATTCGCCTGTGCAATGGGCAATTGCAGCATTCGAATTACCGGATATACCTAAATTAGCCTCCAGTCGAACATATTTGATCCTGTCATCTGTATATTTATCAACAGTCGCCTTAACTATGTCTGACTTGGAAGCATCTGCAAGAACAAGCTCCCAGTTTGCGTAGGTCTGTGATATGGCCGAATCGATAAGAGCCTCCATAAATTGTGGTTTAGTCTCATATGTCGGCACCAGGATACTCACTTTTGTTGTATATTCTTTTGAAATATCTGTCTGCTTTTTCTTAATCTCTTCGGTTATCGGTGTATAAATATATTCTGTCTGCCTGTTTTCGCTCATTCGCTCTTTAACGGCATAAAAAGTCTTCACCGGACCGTTCTTCTTAAGATAATTCAGCGTTTTTACAATATTTGAATTCATTATTCCTTTTATGCATAAAGGGCAGGCCTAACATTAGTGACCCGCCCCATTATGAAATCAATTATATTATCAAATCGTGCAGTAAGTCTTTTCAGCTTTTCAAAATATATAGCAAGACTGTTTACACTTATCCACTATTAGATTAATGCCTTAACTGCTTCTGTAAGCTCTTCAACAAGCTTATTTGAATCTTCAAGAGATTCTCCCTTAACACCCATGTAGAATTTAATCTTGGGTTCAGTTCCTGACGGACGTGCACAGCACCATGCATCCTTTGTAAGGTCAAAATAAAGAACATTTGACTTTGGAAGTCCTGTCTCACCCTTTGTATCATTTGCATAGTTGATGCAAACATTCTGATCGTAATCTCTAAATTCAACTACGTCATAATCAGCAAGCTTCTTAGGAGGATTATTTCTTAACTTATCCATAATCTCACGAATCTTCTGAGCTCCATCAAGTCCCTTAAGAGTGATTGTGTACTGAGTTTCCTTGAAGTAACCATACTCCTTATAGAGATTAATCATCTGATCCCAAAGAGTAATTCCCTGCTTCTTACACCATGCTGCAACTTCACAAAGGCACATAACTGCAACTACAGCATCCTTATCTCTTGCATGAGTTCCTGCAAGGCATCCGTATGATTCTTCAAGACCAAATACATAGTTATATGTATTATCGCGCTTAAAGATCTTAATCTGTTCACCGATGTACTTAAATCCTGTCAGTACTTCGATAAACTTGAGGTTATATTTATTTGCAATTGCACGTGCCATATTTGTTGTTACTATTGTTGTAACAAGAGCAGGATTTTCAGGCATTGTACCTGTTGCCATTCTTTCTCTGAATATGTACTCTGCAATAACCATACCTGACATATTTCCTGTAAATGGCATATATTCACCGGTCTTACTGTCTAAAGCGTAAATACCAAGTCTGTCCGCATCAGGGTCTGTTGCGAGAACTACATCCGCATTCTTTTCTTTTGCAAGCTTAAGAGCAAGTTCAAAAGCTTTTGGATCCTCCGGATTAGGATAATCAAGAGTTGTAAAATCAGGATCCGGGAGTTCCTGTTCCGGAACAACATATACATTCTTGAAACCTAATTCACTAAGAATTCTTCTTACAGGGATGTTACCTGTTCCATGGAAAGGAGAATAAACAATCTTGATGTCATTAGCCATTTCCTTGATGATTTCAGGATGAATAATCTGCTTTTTAAGCTCTTCCATATATTTGTCATCAATTTCAGATCCAATTACAACATAGAGTCCGGCAGCCTTAGCATCCTCAAGACTCATGGTAAGTGGTGTTGTAATATCTGTAATTGCTTTAACTTCATTAATAATATCTGTGTCGTATGGTGGTGTAACCTGTGCACCATCTTCCCAGTACACCTTATAACCATTGTACTCCGGAGGATTATGAGAAGCAGTTACAACAATACCTGCGGTACACTTAAGATATCTAAGTGCAAAAGAAAGTTCCGGAGTCGGACGTAGTGAATCAAAAACATAAGCCTTGATTCCGTTTGCATTAAGACATAATGCAGCAACATCAGCAAATTCGGGACTCATTCTTCTTGAATCATATGCGATAGCAACTCCCTTATCCTGCGCTCCACTCTTCTTAATGAAGTTGGCAAGACCCTGGGTTGCCTTTCTTACGGTATAAACATTCATTCTGTTTAAGCCGGCACCGATAACACCTCTTAAACCACCTGTTCCAAATTCAAGTTCCTTATAGAATCTGTCTTCGATTTCCTTTTCATCATCTTTAATTGCATTAAGTTCATTACGGGTTTCTTCGTCAAAATACGAATCCTTGAGCCAAAAATCATACTGTTCTTTGTAATTCATTTCATATCTCCTTTACAAGATGCACATTATCCTAAATTTTATCATATTTTAAGTGAAAAATCACTTTTATCTAATGAAAAATTTGGATTATAATACGGGTCTCCCTTTTCAAGAATCGAAGCCCATTTATTTCTAAACTGTTCAGACTCCCTGTTGTACCTGTCTGCATTTTCGCCCGTAAGATCCGATCCTCTCGAAGCAGACTCATAATGATATAATTCTGCAAAAGGTGTAAATACATTAAGATAACCCTTTTCCCTTAACTTAAGACAAAAGTCAACGTCGTTAAGCGATATTTCAAAGTCTTCCGAAAGTCCGTCAACGAGATCATATAACGACTTTTTCACAAGAAGGCATGCACCTGTCACTGCTGATACATCCTGTGTGTAACACAGTCTTCCCATATATCCAAGATTTTCCCTGTGCTGCATATAATGACTGTGTCCTGCCGTTCTGTGAGCCCCAAGCCCAAGAACAACTCCTGCATGCTGAATAGTCTTGTTAGGATAATACAGTTTGGCCCCAACACAGGCTACGTCTTCACGCTGGGCATACATAAGCAGTTCTTCCAGCCAGTTAACAGTTATTACTTCTATATCATTATTAAGAAGTAGAACATATTCACCCTTCGCGAAAGACTCACCATAGTTTACTACCTTAGAATAATTGAATTTAGCGCCTTTATTCTCATATGTAACAACTGTTATTTTTGCATTTTCCTGAATTTGCTTGTAGTATTCAAAGGTTTTGTCTTCCTGACTGTTATTCTCCACTACGATAATTTCATAATTGTCATATGTGGATTTTTCAAGAATTGAATTGATACATCTGGAAAGATCATCAATATGGTCTTTATTCGGAATAACTATGGAAATAAGCGGTGTTCCGATTATTTCATAACGGATCTTAAAAATTGTTTCAAAAGCTCTCGTTGAAGTAATCTTAAAGTGATCGTATCCATGTCTTCTCAAATGATCTGCCACGGCACCTCTTGCTGCTTCAATTGCATATGGCTTTGCTTCTATATTGGAAGCAACAGACCCCTCGTGACATCTCCAGTAATACATAAGTCTTGGAATATGGACTATATTCTGTGCCTTATCAGTCAGTCTCAAAATCATGTCATGATCCTGACTTCCGTCAAACTGAGACCTGAACAGTTCATCACCATCAAGCAGAGTTCTCTTAAATACACTGAAATGGCAGATATAATTGTTGGCTCTCAGATTATCTATTGCATAATCCGGTTTGAAATGCATTGTAAGCATTTTGTCTATACTTCCGGACTTAAATGTTGTTTCGTCACAGTAAAGATAGTCTGCATTCTTCTCATTAATAGCCTTTACGTATTCAAACAGAACAGACGGATGAAGAATATCATCATGATCAAAAAGTCCGATATACTCTCCAGTTGCAAGTTTCAGACACTGGTTGGTATTTCCTGAAATTCCTTCGTTCTTTTCAAGCTTTTTATAAACAATACGCGTGTTATTTTTGTTATCAGCAGTGTCTTTTTCTATGTATTCGGCAACAACCTTTTCAACATAGTCATGCTTATCGTCGGATCCGTCGGCAAGGCAAAGCTCCCAGTTTGAATATGTCTGATTCTTAACTGAATCAATCATTTCACGTAAAAACTCTTCCGGCGTATTATAAAGAGGTACCAGAATACTTATCTTTACTGCATTGTCAAATACCGTTTCCTCTTCAATTTTCCTTCTTGCTTCATCCGGAAAGCTTTTAGTTCCAAACTGCTGCATGGCAATCTTTTCATTCTTTTTATATTTAATCTTGGCCCGAATACCGCTTATTGATCCGCAATTCTTAATTCGTCTCAATTGTCTTGCGCTAAAATGCATGGCTTTACGAAACGGTCCCGATGCTTTCCAAATAGGATTAGTCTTAATACGGTTAAGCTTGAATTCCAAATCATCCACTTTGGCTTCAAGTTCAGCAACCCTTCCTGCAAGGTCAGCATTCCTTAAATGTTCTGCTTCATATTGTTCCTTATAATCCATATGTTTCTCCTACACTTGAAGATTTAGTATCTATAGTCCATGAACTCCAGTTAAGCAACTGCTGTTTGGATGTCTTATCCTTAACATACATTCCAAATAAGTATTCACCCTGCGGAATCGAATCCAGCGCAATTTTAGCGGAATATCCTGTTAAATCTACATTTAGCTGATCCCTAAGGTTCTTTTTGATATCAGGTCTGTACTCCAATTCCACATCCACGCCAAAAACCGCGCCAGTACTGAGATTTTTCATTAAAAGCGTCTTATTATAGCATGCGTTATTCGCGCCTATAACAAAGGAATAACCTCTGAAATAGAAGCCCAAATCATTCTCTGTCGGTTCAATCGGACACTTCTGTCTGGATACCCCATATTTCCATTTATATATATCCATGGCACATTCCATGCCAATTCTTACACACTTATCTTCATTTACATCCTTAATAACATCGGTTATTTCCGAAGGGATGCTGAAATCTCCTTGTAAATTAACCTCATAATGATATTTAGGACCATACTCATTCTCTAGCATGTCTGTGGTTAAATTTACATTGTAATAAGGATCTTTTCCATATAGATTCTGATGCTTCTCATACAGATAGTCCTTTTCGCGATTCAGTCTTAATTGTTTCTCCTTTGATTCAGCATCATTTCCTCTGCTCAAAGATTCATGGTGATACAGAATAATGTCATTACATTCTATATTATAAAAACCGGCTTCATATATTTTGTAGCAAAGATCAACATCATTAAAAGCTACTGCAAGATTCTCGTCAAAACCATCAACTTCATCAAAAATGGATTTCTTTACCAGAAGACATGCTCCTGTTACCCCCATCATATCATGACAAAAACGGTTTCTTCCATAGTAATGATCTGTAGAATCGGACATAAACTGCAATTTATGCGCCGGACCAATTCTTAAATTAGTTATTCCTGCATGCTGAATTACATCATCGTAATCATAAACTTTGGTTTCCACGTTCCTTGAAGGTGGATATAAAAGTTTAGCTCCGACGGCACCTGCGTATGACAATGTTGCCATATCAAGCATTCTGTTAAGCCATTTTTCATCAACGATTTCCATATCGTCATTAAGAAAGAGGTAATAGTTGCCTGAAGCCTTTGAAGCTCCATAATTGCACATCTTTGAGAAGTTGAATGCGTATGAATCATGGTGGTATTCGCTTTTAATACCGCATGTTATTTTTATTTCATTAACTAATTTCTCATATTCTTTACGATTTTCGTCATTGCTTCCATTATCTACAACTATTATCTCGTAATCTCTGTTATTATGAAGAACTGTTTTATTCGTCAGTGACTCAAGACACCGGCGCAAAACCTCGGGATGATCCTTGGATGGTATTATAATTGATACATGGGATGGTATATTTTCACGAATTTGGTTAAAGAATTCACTTGCAGCTTCATATTTTAACAGGTTCTTTTCAATGCTTTCATAACCGGAAACATTTCTCGTATGATATAGAGCATGAGCTATATGTCCTACAACCGAATCTGTCACATGTTTTGTAAATGCACCATTGTCTTTTAAAACATTAAATTCCAATTCATATATAGAACCAAAGTTATCCAGATTGTAATTTTTTAATATCTCTGCTCGTATAGCTACAAAACTTCCAAAATAGTCAAAGGAAGTAAAGTCTTCCGGGGCCCAGTCAGGCTTAAACCAGGGTTGAGACCTTTCCCCCTCAGAATCAATCACATCCTCATCTGAGTAAATCATGATTTGATTTTTGTTTTTGTTAAATGTATCGTAAACTAATTCAAATGCGAAATCTGTGAATAAACCTTCATTTTTTTGAAAAATCACTATCTCAATCGGTTCTTTCACATTTTTTAACGATTTTTGTAAATCGGAGGGATTCCTTCCTGCATAAAGAATGCAATTTGTCACACAATTTTCTGACTTATCCCTGTCTGAAATCGCGATTAGTTTACATAATTTACCATATTCTGCAAGTCCGCTTTCATTTTTTGAATTTTCTCCGTCAGTTTCATTCGTTTGTAAATCAATTGTCTGACAATTTATTTTGGATAATTTTGACTGACTATTCTTTAAAAGTGCTTCTTCCTGCTCTTTAATCCATTTAGAATAATCCGTTTTTTTGGACTTTACTTGCTTTTTATAGCTATTTTCGCATTTTGCAATCAACAGTTCTTTTACAAGACGTTTAGGGTTCATCAGTTTAACAACTCCTGTATTTAAACCACTTTTTTACCATTTTTAAAACAATTTCTTAATCGAATTCGAAATATCCAACGCAATCTCCGCAGACACAGGAATCACTTCCATATCTATATGTAATACGTTTTCACCCTTGATTAAAACTTCATTTAACCTTAAATTTATGTTCGGATCCTCTGTATTAAAGACATATGTGCCATATTTTATGGTTTTTCCATTAGTCTGTATGAATTTTTTATTGTCCAAAACGTTAATTCCATTGATGACAAGTTCGTTTATCTTCACCACGGCCCTGAAATCTGCAGGATCAATTCTTAACATTTTTACGTTTCCATCAAATTCAATATCTGCTTCAATATGGTTTTTATCCTTATATACATCAGGTATATATTTTGAATTCTGTTCTGAATAGCCTTCTCCATTATCAAAATATACCTGGATACGTTCATTTACTATACGTTTTAGTTCTTTTTCTGCCAGTTCTACTGTATCAATCACATAGGTTCCAATTGTAGCTCTGATTTCACCAAGTGATTCACGATTGCCCGTCACACTCTTTTGGAAGGTCTTTTCCCTTTCTCTGAATAATTCGGCCATTTCCTCTGTAATTCCAATTTTGCCGGTCAGTTTACTAAAATCAAAACAGTTTCGACGCTGATTTTCCAACAAATAGCAGTAAAGTGCCCTATAAGCTACCTCTTCTGACGTTTTATTCGCATCAAAAGTCCACTCGTAGTCTATAACTGTCCAACATTCATCAGATACAAGTATGTTTGCAAATATCATGTCATAATTTGTAATTCCGGCAGCTGTATTGTAGGAAACATATTCATAATATTTATCAAATAATTCTTCAAATTTCTTAAAATCTTTATTAAACAGGGCTTCATCCATCAAAACTTCAAGAGAGATTCCTTTTTCAAATTCGAAATGGGCAATTCCTGTATCGTCATCAAATACACATTTATTGATTTTAAGTCCTGAACCCTCATATCTGGCTTTCAATTTGGTATACGCTTCAGCCATCCTCTTTAGATGATTTCTGGCTTTCATATCCATAGGAACTTTAATCACTTCATCAACTGTTATTTCAGTTCTTATGGCATACTCTTCTTTTCTGTCATTAGAGAACTTAACATATTTAGTATCAATATCAGGTCCAATAATCGCCAGATACGAATTACTAAACATAGGAAACTCATCATCCTCTATAATTGAGTCAAAAGTAAAGCTCTCATTGAAGGTTTTAAGCCTGTTCCTATCATAATTACAGGTGTTATCTGTCAATTCTCCCTTCTGCGGAAGCCTTTTATCCGAATATAACGTATGCATAAGCTTATAGTCCGGATACGGATAATAGAATGAATATTCATCTACACCACATTTCTTAAATATTTTTTCCAAGCCCTGACGGGTAAAGGTTCGCGCACTGCCGCCATTCGGATATCCTTCGATTGAAGAATAGTATTCACCGTTATGATCTTCTGCACACCCTGCCCAGTATTTAAGTCCAAACTTATTTTCAATGGCTATAATTACTCGACCATTCTTCTTTACGTGTTTAAGAATAATATTCAAAAAATCTTCATATGGTGTTTCAGTAGGAATATACGAAGCTCCATATTCAAATACACCTATCAGACATACATAATCAAAGTCAGTATCTAAGGTAGGCTCAATATCCTTAAAATTACCAACATGAATTGTAATATTGTTACGATCATGGTTTCTGTTTGCATTAACAAAGCTTCTTTTTTTGGAAAGATCAACGCAGGTCACGCTATGAGCCTTTTTAGACAAGGTATCAGTAATTGCACCGCAACCTGAACCAATCTCCAAAACCTTATCCTTTGATGTGATGGGTAGAAAATCCACAATATTTCCACGTACCGGAGATAAATGGTAAAGGATTGGCCATTTTTTCTTTTCCTCGATTATCTGCGGATATTCCATTCTGGAACAACTGCTCGCAATTTCAAGCAGTTCATCTTCAATAGCTCCATCTGAATATTTATCCTCACCCGGATAAAAATCATAATTTAATGAAACCTGCCCAATAGTCTCAGGCAGGTGGTGAATAATGTCTTCTTCAGTTAATGTAATAGGTGTATAACCCATCTATGCATCCTCCACAGTAATTTCAGAATTCATATCGTAATATCCTACTGAATTCTTATCCGAAATAACAGTAATATTCATTACATCATATAATCTGTGATAAACAACAAAAGTCTCATTTTCATATCCTGTAACGCCAAGAGAAATAAGATACTCTCCGCCATTCAGATCTATAGGCTGCGAAAAAGTTATATGTTTCTTCTCACCCTTTTTAACAGATTCCAAAAAGGCTTTTTCAAACATAGAATTAGTCCCTGTTATTTCAACACCTTTAATATTCTTAATCGAAAAAGCAAATATAGGCGATGCTATATCCTCATTAATTGCAACTGTCATATGCATCGTACATTTTGCGCCCTTGATAATTGCTGAAGTTTTAATCCCTGACTCATCTTCAAGATAATAGCTTTCAATAACAGCCGCTTTCGTTCCATATTCCAGTAGCTCAGGATTAACTGAGGTAGCATTTCCTTCTTCCGGAAGGATATTTTTTTCTTCTTTATCATCATCAAAGCTATTCTTTATGTCAGGAAGAGGATATTGACCTACAAGTACCTGCTTATATGCGTCTATCATCTTTTTAGGAGTACCTTCTCCCAATTTAACACCCTGATTTAATAAAATTACCCTGTCACAATACTTACTTATAGAACTCAAATCATGGCTTACAAAAACAATAGTCTTGCCCATTTCCTTAAATTCTTCGAATTTGTGATAACATTTGGCCTGGAAGAAAACATCTCCTACAGACAATGCTTCATCAACAATCAGAATCTCAGGATCTATATTTATCGAAACAGCAAATGCAAGTCTTACAAACATACCTGATGAATATGTTTTAACCGGTTGATTCACATACTCTCCGATATCCGCGAATTCAAGAATAGCAGGAAGCTTTTCATCGATTTCTTTCTTTGAAAAGCCCATCATTGTACCATTAAGATACACGTTTTCAATACCGTTGTATTCCATATTAAATCCTGCACCCAGTTCAAGAAGTGCCGAAATTCTTCCCTCAACGTTTACTGTCCCCGAAGTAGGATTAAGAACGCCTGTTATTATTTTCAGTATGGTAGATTTTCCGGAACCATTTGTTCCAATAATACCGACAGTCTCTCCTTTGTATATGGTCAGATCTACACCTTTCAACGCATCATGCTCTTTATAGAGCTTCTTACGTCTTCCAAAGCCAAGCGCATCCTTTAATCTGTCCTTGGGTCTGTCATAAAGCTTATAAGTCTTTACGAGATTATTAACTTGAATAGCTATATCTTTTTCCATACAAAAGCTCCAAAGACCTTTTTATCTTACAATACATCTGCAAAATGTACTTTTAGCCTCTTAAAAATTAATGCCCCTATACAAAACAGGGTAACCGTAAACATCCAGAAATAGGTCGAAGAATAGAAATGTGTGAAAAACCATTCCTGACCATATATTGAGTTTCTATAACCATTAACCAGGTAAACAACCGGGTTCAGTTTTAGAATAAACAATAAGTTTTCGTCCTTAATCATATTGATATCCCATAGAATAGGTGTAGCCCACATTCCCACCTGCAGGATGATTGCTATTATCTGGCCTAAATCCCTAAAAAATACCACAATTGCACAGGTACAATAACTGAGTGCGAGCACAAGAACAAATGTACACAGGCTGTAATAAAGAATTTGAATGGTATATATACTTGGATAATATCCATAGCACATTGAAACAATAATCAGAATACATATGAAAAATAAGTGAATAAATGTAGCAGCAATCAGTTTAATGATTGGCAATATTGATATCTTAAACACTACCTTCTTTACCAGATAGCTGTATTCCAGCAATGCATTGGTTCCATTAGTTAATGCTTCCGAAAAATAAAACCACGGGACCAGACCTGCGGTAAGATATAAAACATACGGAACTTCAACTCCGGATGCTACCATCTGCGACCTTGTATTGAATACAACATCAAAGACAATCCAATACATAACAACCGTTACCACCGGTTGAATAAGTGCCCAGACAAATCCGAGATATGATCCTGCATATCTTTTCTTAAAGTCATTCTTGGAAAGTTTCCATATCAGTTCTCTTGACTGAAACAACTCTTTTGGCAGCACAAATATTTTATCATAGAAAAATCCAAATATAATGCATCCTACCCCAAGCAACAGACAGGCACAGACTTTTTTAAGGAATTCACTGTGCGGATCGGGTGCAAGCGGATTGTCATGCAGCACAATAAGAGTAGCCAGCACAATACAAACTGTATAGAACAGTCCGATTGCCACCGGCTTCCTTGTAATTGTTTTTCCAATTGTTTTTAACTTAGAATCTTTATTCATATTTCTAAATTAAATTCCTTTTTCCTTCATGTATTCCTTAATTCCACCCCATTTTGTATCTTTGTCGGAAAGAATTAATTTATCCTTGTCTTCAAAAGGCCATTCAATGCCTATATCAGGATCATCGAACTTAAGTCCTCCCTCATCATTAGGATGATAGAAGTCAGAACATTTATATGCAAACTCTGCATAATCGCTCAATACATAAAATCCATGTGCAAAACCTTTGGGAATAAAGAACTGCTTCTTATTTTCTTCTGTAAGTTCTACACCGAACCATTTTCCAAATGTCGCCGAACCTTCTCTCAAGTCAACGGCAACATCAAAAACAGCGCCTCTTATAACCCTTACAAGCTTATCCTGCGGATAATTAATCTGAAAATGAAGACCTCTCAATACTTCCTTCTTTGATGCAGACTGATTATCCTGTACAAATACTGTATCAATTCCGGCTGCCACAAAGTCATTCATGTTATAAGTTTCGACGAAATACCCTCTTGCGTCTCCAAATACCTGTGGCGTAATAACCTTAAGTCCCTCTATTTCACATGTTTCAACTGTTATCTTTCCCATAAAATATTACCTCTTCCTATAATCGGATAATTTATTAATATATTAAAATCAGCCTACAGGCCTTCGGCAACCTCAACCAGGTATTGTCCATATGCAGTCTTCATAAGCGGAGCTGCCAGCTCAAGCAACTGTTCCTTGGAAATAAATCCACGCTTATATGCTATTTCTTCTATACATGATATGTACAGGCCCTGTCTCTTCTGAAAAGCAGACACAAAATCCGCAGCATCAAGAAGTGAATCATGATTTCCTGTATCAAGCCATGCAAACCCTCTACCTAAAGTTTCTACACGAAGAGTTCCTCTTCTCAAATACTCATTGTTGATACTGGTAATCTCTATTTCACCTCTGGCAGACGGTTTAACATTCTTTGCAATTTCTACTACATCATTGTCATAAAAATATAATCCCGGAACCGCATAATTACTCTTTGGATTTTCGGGCTTTTCCTCTATTGATATAGCCATTCCATTCTCGTCAAATTCAACCACTCCATATTCCCTGGGATCTCTGACATAATAACCGAAAATAGTTGCGCCGCTTTCTCTTGAAGCGACCTCCTTCAGTATCTTCGAAAAACTCTGACCATAAAAAATATTGTCACCAAGAATAAGAGCAACGCTGTCATTACCTATAAACTTTTCACCTATAATGAAAGCATCTGCCAAACCTCGTGGAGTTTCCTGAACAGCATATTCAAATTTCATTCCGAGATTCTTACCATCTCCAAGAAGTTCCTTAAAAACAGGCAAATCCCTGGGTGTTGAAATAATCAGAACTTCTCTTATTCCGGCAAGCATAAGAATTGACAACGGATAGTATATCATTGGCTTATCATATACCGGCATAATCTGTTTGCTGATTGCTTTGGTTAATGGATATAATCTGGTACCGGATCCACCGGCAAGGATAATCCCTTTCATCTTTTTCCCCTTTCAGGTGTATATTATTTGTTAGAATACATATCATCATAATATTTCTGATAATCACCGGATGTAACATTCTTCATCCAGTCTTCATGTTCAAAGAACCACTTAATAGTAAGCTTTATACCTTCCTTAAACATGGTTTCAGGCTCCCAGCCTATTTCTGCTTTAATCTTATCAGGTGCAATTGCATATCTTCTGTCATGTCCCTTACGGTCTTCAACATAAGTAATAAGTTCTTTTGTTGCCAAAGCCTTTCTCGGATCAGAATCATCAAGCATCTCCTGAAGAGTATCCAGAATAATATTAATAATCTCTATATTCTGTTTCTCATTATGTCCTCCGACATTATAGGTTTCAAAAAGTTTTCCTTTATTAATAACCATGTCAATTGCTTTTGCATGGTCCATAACGTAAAGCCAGTCACGTACATTCTTACCATCCCCATATACAGGAAGTTTCTTTCCCTGCAATGCATTGTTTATGATAAGTGGAATAAGTTTTTCAGGGAACTGATACGGTCCATAATTGTTTGAACAGTTTGTAATGTTAGCAGGGAACTTATAAGTATCCATATAACTCTTTACAAGCATGTCTGACGATGCTTTCGAAGCAGAATATGGGCTGTGTGGTGAATATGGAGTGGTCTCATAAAAATATCCACCATCCTCATCCAAAGATCCATATACTTCATCGGTCGATACATGAAGAAACTTCTTTCCCTCTTTAAATGAACCATCCGGAAGTTCCCACGATGCCTTTGCAGAGTTTAACATCACTGCTGTTCCAAGTACATTTGTCTGTACAAATACTTCAGGATTTTTGATTGATCTGTCTACATGAGATTCTGCTGCAAAATGAACAACATAATCAATCTCATTTTCATTAAATATCTTGTAAATTGCATCTTTGTCACATATATCAGCTTTGACAAAGGTGTAATTATCCCTGTTTTCTATATCCTTAAGATTTTCCAGATTACCTGCATAAGTCAGTACATCCACATTGATGATTCTGATCTCATTATCATACTTATTGAACATATAATGAATAAAATTAGATCCAATAAATCCTGCTCCACCTGTAACCAAGTATGTTTTCATACAAACCTCCTTATGTTAATAGCCCAAATAGCTAATATTCATATCTACATTTCCGGATATTCCGTTAACCTTGCCTTTTGATGTGTACTGCCACAAATCATATCTTGTCCTAGAGTAAGAAGGAGCGGCAGCATACTGTGCAAGCCATATTTTATTTCCTGCAATATCAGGAGTATTGATCATGGAATTAAACCATGTCTTATTCGCATACACACCCGCTCTGTATCCGGAATTATTAATAGTCTTACAGAACGCCTGACACACTCTCGTTCTTGTTCCTGCATCTATCTTATCTCCTCGACCACCACTTGGCTCAACATCAAGAAAGATAGGATATGATATGTTATAACCTCTTATCAGGCTCAGCACCATCGAGGCCTCTTCAACAGCCTCAACTTCATCCACAGCCTGTGTAAAGAAGTAAACTCCAACTTTAAGTCCCGCGTCTGTTGCTCCTTTGATGTTTGCCTTAAAATTCACATCTTCTACCAAAGCCCCAACAGAAGAACCTCTGAAACCACATCTTATTATTACAAATCCGATACCCGAATTCTTAACCTCGGTCCAGTTTATATTTCCATTAAATTTGGAAACGTCTATTCCCACAGTCCCCGAACCCGAACTTAGTCGGCCATCGGATCCAAAAACATATTTAGCCCCCTGAATTACCTGCTCGCCTGTTACGAAATTACCGTTTTTATCAAAGAAATATGTATTTCCGTCAATGTTTTGCCAACCGGTATATTTGTAGCTGCCTTCTTTATTGACGGTTGTCTTTCTATAGAAGGTTTTGAAAATATAGTAATCCGCAAACTTTGCTTCTCTATATGTATCTCCATCCTTTACGTAAAGCACTTCACCATCCAAAGTCTTCAAGGTACTTGTCGTATCCTTCTTTGCTTTTTCCTCTGCCGTAGGGCTCGGAGATGGTGACGCTGAAGGACTTACGCTGGGCGAAACCGAAGGGCTTACGCTCGGTGAAGGACTCACGCTCGGCGATTCTTCAGCTGAAGGAGACGGACTCTCTATCGGGGTAGGCTCCGGTGTCGGAGATTCTAACGGTGTTGGAGTAGGTGTCGGTGTAGGTTCTTCCTCCGGAGTTGGCGTAGATTCTTCAACAGGGTCATTTTCAGGAGTCGGTTCCGGTTCCGGAGTTCCTTCACCATCATTTGGTTCATGCTTTTTACCAAGCAAAACCATGTCAAGATTTGCGCTCTTACCGGGATCTGCAACATTTTCACTGCTAACCGCCTCGTATACAATATCTCCCTGATCAGAATCTGATACCAGTGTCTTTGTTGACTCTACCCATTCAACAGTATCCGTAAGTGTCGACTCTACTTCGGTATTATTCTTGGCCGTGTCTTCCTTTGCAACATCAATCTCATTTTCGGATTTTATTTCCGCAGCCACATCGACCTTCTTATATTCGATAGTATCTCTTACATTAATTCCAACTGCATCCTTTGAAAACAGATATCCCTCATCTGCACCAACAAGAGCTACCTGGTATCTTCCGGGTGTAATATTTTTCATGTAGATTATTCCGTCAAGATCTGTATTCGTCTTCGATATGGTCTTTCCTGACGGATCTATGATACTGATTTCAAAAGGCACACCCTTAACCAGTTTCTTTGTTTCATTATTCACAAACTTTATCTTTAAGTCACGTTGTATTGACGTAAGCGTCATTATTACAACCGTTCTGTTCTTCTCTATCTCAGCTGCAGTCTCTTCAAGACTTCCTTCTTCGCTGATTTCTTCTTCAAGTAAAGCCTCTTCTATCGCCGCATCTGCCTGAGCCTTAGCAGCCTTGGCATCAGCAGCGGCCATTATTCCATCGTAACCGATAATACCGATATCTTTCACCTCGGCACCGACTTCAGAAAATCTTGCCGCAAGCTTGTTGCCACTCATTTCTGATGAGAAAAAAGTAAATCCAATAATTATAAACAGAATCGCTGCTATCAGGCCTCCACCCATAAGCATATAGTCTGTTACTGTTCTGGACTTGAACCATGCTTTAATTTTGCTGTCAGAGGCAACATCATCATAGTCGTCGTAATAATCATCCTGATAGTCATTTCCGTATTGAGCAGAATAACCATTCTGATATGTATCATCGTAATCATCCCGGTAATTTCCGTCATATTCTGAATCAGCATATGAATTATTGTACTCATCCTCCAACGGATGCATATCATTGAGATAACGATTCGGGTTTTCACCTATTGCATACTCATCGTCATCGTCTTCTTCGGCAGTATCATAACCGTTATCAAAATTTCCGGAATTACTGTCCGTGTTTTCGTCATAGTAATCTCCGTTGTATTCCTCATCATAATATTCGGAATTTTCAGGGTCATCATAGTAATTCCCGTCGTATTCTTCGTCATAATACTCAGGATTTTCAGGGTCATCATAGTAATTCCCGTCGTATTCTTCGTCATAATACTCAGGATTTTCAGGATCATCATAGTAATTTCCGTCGTATCCTTCGTCATAGTACTCTGGGTTCTCCGGAGCATCATAATAATACTCATCTGTATATTGTTGGGCATTATATCTATTATTATCATTGAGATAATTCCCTGCAGATCCACGTCTTACGGGTCTTCCGGATATTTTTCTCTTTGACTTTGATTTCATCAGGTATCCTCGCCTTATTTTCTGTCAGTTTTATGTTACAAAGTCACACAGACATACTACTTTATCATAACACAAACAAACACAAAAAACCACCTTTGGACAGATTACATGCCAAAAATGGTTTTTCATATATAAATATATATTATTCACTTTTATTCAGGTTTAGTACCTTTTTTCTTTGAGAAAACAAACACTTTACTGAATACGTAATTCAATATTGTTACAACAACTGCCGAAATAATGGTGGCAACATAAACATTAAGTGAAAGGACAGGACCGAGTATTTCCATTATAAAGACATCCAGGAAATATGTTGAAACTCTTGATAATGAAAATTTCACGAATTCCACTCCTGCAGGACCATGACTCTTAAATACATATTTTCTGTTTAGCCAAAATCCAGCAACAACACCAACTATCCATGCAACAGAGCTCAACACCACGTGCTGTAAAACAGTAGGATTAAGCGGTGCATCAAACACAAAAATATTCCAAAGAAATTTTGCTCCCAGAGAAACAACTGTATTAATACCACCGACTACAAGATAAACCAGTATTTCCTCATATTTCAGGTAGAAAGCATGTATTTTAGGCCATCTTGCAAGAAAGTCCCTAAATCTTTCTTCTATATTCAGTTTTTGAGTATGGGATTCCGTTTCCGGATTCTCATTTTCCCCCGGTACGTCAATCGGATTAATATCTTTCATTTCGTTGTCTTTTATTTCTTTGTCTTTCATTTCGTTGTCTTTCGTTTTAACATCTTTTTGATCTATCCGACATTCCATCAGGACAATGTACTAATCATGCATAACATAATCAGCTACTTTTTCAGAAATAACCGGATCCCTGAAAATCAGGTGATCATCTATATTGGCCAGCAGTTCCAGTCCCGCCTCCTCAAATTTACCATCATTAAGGACCGCAATATGCATAACAATATACTCAACATCCGCATTGCGTGTTGCTTCAACCAGATTCCCAAAAACGATCGGTTTCATCTCTCTTTGCGGATTCTCATAAGCATCAAAAACTGCATTAACATATCCATAAGGAGCATCAAAAAAATCTCTTCCATACGGCATCATCATATTTGCATCATATTGTCTGACTGATGCAATAATATCACTGGACGGAAGAATTGTCATTCGCTCGTGGTCATCAACAGATTTTATATAATCAACAATATCTATCGTCTCCTTTGGAATTCCATACAAATTCTGAGACTTAAAAAAAGCAGCATTCGAATACACGAGCGAACCACTGAATATAATAATCAGAGACGATACCAGCAAGGCTATTATTCTTTTAACTCTTGAGTTGCCGGCAAACCTTACTATTCCAAAAGAGGTAATAATTCCAAAAGGAATCATCCACAAAAATCTGTAATAGATATCCCCTTCCTGTCCCAAGGCATCAAACAGTGTCTTTGAGAAAGGGCATAAAAATATAAGCATTACCACCAATGGTAAAAAGACAAGTACTGCCCTTACAGCCTTTCTTTTTTCTTTAATAAAAAGATAAATCCAGCTTATTAGAGTTATTCCAAGCAGTAGCTTCAACCCTGTGAAATTTTTAAGTGCCTTAAGGCATTCAGAAAATGATTCAGCCATATTTATTTATCCAACAACAGTACATATGAGATATAAAAGCATATATAAAATACCCGGAATTATTGTTGCAATCTCCCTGAAGAATGCTTTCCAATCCCGATTTATAACAAGAAATATCAGTGAAAGCAGACCTACCAGTCCAACAGATATCAAAACAGCTATCGAACTTGCTGAGCCGGCAGCCAAAACAAGAAAAGCAAGCGCAAGCAATTCAAACTTATTTACGCTTTTTGACTTTGCATTATTTTCAACAGTGCCATCAGATTTATTTTTCATATATAAAAATATGAAAATAATCCCCGGAAGAATAAAATTACCGGCAAATGATTTTCCCTGCCAGGTTCTGAGAAGGAAAAAAGTTTCTGCTGTATAGTGTGATATTCCCCCAAACAGTTTGAATACATTAATGAGAATTACAAATAACCATGCTGCTTCCTGTTTCTTTGGAAACAAAACACTGCCAAAATTGTATAAAAGATAATAGGTTATTGGAATAAGAACAATGGGAACTATTTTATGCGCCACTATCAGAAGATGCACACCTGAGGCTGAACTTATAAATGCCTGATACATAGGAAATAAAGCAAAGCAATGACGATAATCAAGATTAGTCGTGTATCCTGTACCGGCATCTATGCGGTACATCGTTCCAAACACCTGTGCAGAAGTAGCCTGCGCATTATAAAAGCTGTCATCCGCATCTCTAGAATACACCAAAAACAGCATCACTATCTGTGATGCAATCAAAAGTAATGAAATCAGCATGTATATTTTAGATTCCAAAGACATTGAAGATATTTGCGACTTAAGCGATGTTTTTTCAGGGCGTAACAAAGACTTAACACTGGTACAATTAAGTTTTTGAGAAGAAGCTGTCAGAAATGCTCTTAATGAAATTACCCCAAATACAGCAAGCAGAATTAAAACTGCACCGAATACAATAACAAATTTCCTGTATGCATTGTACACAAAAATAAGCTCTGTCGGAATTCCTGTCAGTTCCAACGCAGCAAGGGTAATAATAAATCCTGTAATATAAATAAATATTGGTTTTCTCAATCCGGTTGGAATAATTCTTATCGGCAGAAAACCGATACAAAAAGGAATTAATATCATCCAGAAAAGAATTCCGAGTGCATTTAATATAATCATGGTCCTATTCTATCATAAGTGGTGTATCTATGCATTAAATTCACATTTTCACACTTTTTTGTCCTCATATTTTTGTCCTATTATAAACGGAGCAAATTTTCTTATTATAAAAATCAAAATGCATTCGATTGCAAATACTACAATAAGTACATTAACTATAAAAATATAGCTTTTCATATGATTTATATAATTGTTAACCCATAATCCAAATTGCATTCCCGCAAATAATATGTAGAAATTAAGATGCGAAGCCATTATTATCAGTGTGTTTCTTCCAATAAATTCTAACGGTTTCAGCGCCCATATAGATATGGCTATCAGAATGACTCCAATACTTCCTGCTGTTGCTGTAACCAGAAAGAGCGAAACGTTGCCAAACTCTATCCTTCTAAGATCAACAAGCGTATTCATTTCCGATATGAAATAAGTCAAACCAAGAAGCACAATTCCGACAATCATCAAAAGGCATCTGTTTATCATTTTTACTTCGCTTTTTGGGAGTATTGTCCACAAAGCAAAGCCTGCCAAAACAAATAACGAGCTAATCATACCCCGTAATATTACTCTAAGCAGATTGCAAATAATAAGAAGTAAAACAGATGGTACAATTCCATCTGATTTTTCCGTAATCGGAAGAAGCTGTTCAATACCATAAGCTGCAGCAGCGAGCAGAATAATAATCGGATAAGTGTATTTATTCAGTTTCTTCTTTATAAAAATAAACAACAGTTCGGCAATTAATAATGCCGGAAGAAACCACAATGTTGAATCGGCATAAAGTGTTATTGTAGCAACCAGGACATCTGTAACCTCATCCCATGAAGCATATCCCAGCAGAAGCTGCACCACATCAACAACTATAAAAATCAGGCTGAACCATAAATAAGGAACCATAAGAGCCTTTATCTTTTTGCGACTCAACAGCTTAAAATCTTCTTTTTCCTCCCGCTTCATATTAATAACAATTCCGGAGAGAATGAAAAACAATGGCATATGAAAAGAAAAAATGAATTTAGAAACACTTTCAGCCAGATGATTCTTTTCGATATGTCCAATAACAACCAGTATGATACCTATTGCTTTGGCAATATCGAGATATTTAATTCTTGATAACCTTTCATTATTAGCTGGCAATTTAAGCTCCTTCCGAAGATTCGTTAATAGTAATATCATTATCGCCTTTCAGTGCCAAAACAGCAAACACCGGTACCGTTATCATAAACGGAAAAATATATCTGACAAGAACACACGGACCTGCTATAACAGTTAACAAATATACAAATACCGGAAACCACGAAAGCAGGAGGTCTTTTCTTTTTTTTACAATAAAAGCCATTCCCGACAATATTGTAAGGAACACGTACAATGCCGGTGAAAAAAGAATAGTCGTTACAGGATTGTTTCGATATGACATATCTGTCACAATCGACTCATATAAATCCCTTACTGCAGGTAATGGATTAGATTTTTTAACATATTCCAAAGCAAATACCGGCGTTGCATCAGTAATCATATATCCCACTCTGTCACGCCACCAGTCTTTATACACTTCACAATGCGAGGTATCCGTCATATACCAGTCGCCCCTTGTGAGATAAAGTGCTGCCATTACATAATCTGAAAAATACTTTTTCCCTATATCAAAATATAATCCAACGAATTCACCTTTATGTTCATTAAAGTATTCGTTATTAAACCACATCTTAATTCCATCCGATATAAAAGGTCTGTAGTTGGCAAGACCTTCCTGCGGAATAAACTTATCCAGACGTTCACCGAATTCTTCACGCATCTGCTGCTCATTATTTTTATAAGCTCGCCCTATCTGTTCAAGAGGCAGATTCAAAGCCTCCGCAGATTCTCCACCCAAAGCTCCGGTGGTTAAAATCAGTACCTTTTCACTTGTAAGGAAAAATATAACTGAAATTAAAATAACAACAATCGCTCTTACCAGTCCGGAATTTCCATAAACCTGTTTTTGCGGCGGCAGTTCTTTTGATTCACTCTTTTCATTCTGAAGGTCGGATGCTTTCGCATTCTTTCTCTGCTTAACACTTCTTATAACAAGCACCGCCAAAAACAGAATGAGTGTCAACAGTATTACATAATATCCATTTCTTCTAAAGAGCATTGTTCCTGCTCCAAAGAAAAATAACTTCAAATCCGGTGCTGTGATTCTGATTCTTTTTCCTCTTATCAAAATACCTTTTTCTTTAGTGTCAACTTCTTCATAAAGACCTGGGGGGGGCTCCAGCATATTTATTAGCTCTAAAAGAAACAAAATGAAGAAAGCTGCAAAGACCGTATCCTTCGTGGTGCTTATAGCCATAATCGGATGCACCGGGAATAACGCAAAAAATAACGCGACAATAGTTACAGTTGTCCGTCCCGTCTTTCTCTTAATAAGAAATTCTATAATTTTAGCATAGGAAAAAGACAGAAACAGCAGCTGCAATATACTATAGAAGCATAGCCCTTCAATATTAATTCCGTTTCTTTGTAGAAACAGACCAAAATCATAACACCAGCCAAGAATCAGTGTGTGTAAAACGGGATGATGATTATCAAAGCTGCCACTCAGATACTGAATAAGCTGTGGTTCCCCATCATATGAATATATCCCCGGAAAATATGCTATGAAGCATGGCATCCAGGCTATTGCTATGATAATCCAGTATATCCAGAACTTGGAGAACAGGCCTTTGATCTGCTTTTCATTTGAAACTAATTTCTTTCCAAAAATACATCCACAGTATAAAACCAGCGCAGTACCCAAAAGCCATAGTATCACGCTAACAAGATAGTATGCGGCACTGTTTGACAGTTTTGCCATTTTGTCATCAAGATAAAGTCCCAGTACTTCACACACTGCGACAAACAGCCCAAAAAAAGCACACATTATGAATAATTTCTTATTTATATATTTATTCACTCCGCATTCCACCTCAAGACATACCTCTGCCTATACATCACTATACTACAATCATACTACAATTCTCAACATAATGTCATATTGGCGCCCATATGACACAATATGTCGTACCTTTACTTTTCGCATCTCTTATGTTAACCTTTTATTTGATACCGTGCCGTCTTTTTGTGCATTTTTTGTGCCTTAAAAGTATGGCCGAAGATTAATATGAGTGTCGGAGGATAATTGTGAAAACTATTAAAAAATTATTACCCGTACTGCTTGGTTTCTTTATTTCAATAGCAGTACTTTTCAGCACTAATGCAGAAGCTGCCGGTTATAGTGCAACCTATGCAACCTTTGCTTCTGCCAGACTCAGCAACGCTTCAACAGTTGTATATAATGCAACACTTACAGGTGTTCCTCAGTCTGATGATGGCATGATATATTTATATGCACTTCAGCCATTTGAATATGTAGTATCACCTACAGATTTTCAGGTAGGTGTATGCGCTGCTTCAGCGGCACCGGCATTTTCTTTTAATCTTAAAAGTTCTGCCGGAGTTTCAATGATATGTTATAAATTTGCTATGGCAGTAAAGGTTAATGGACAACTTGTCACAATTGCCAATTCCTGCCAGTACATTACAAATCCTGAGGTAGCCGCAACACGTACAAGAGCTCCCCAGAATATCGGATTTGTAGAGCCTTATGAAAAAATGCTTCTTTACAGAGTAGGCGAAGTAGCTCCCGTTATGTGGAACTACAATGCACCTGCAACTGCAGTTATTGTAAACAAAGCAGATCCGGATTTAATTAATCCTCTTGCCTTAAAGGGAGATAGCCATCCCCAGAAGAAAATGTACTATATGTTTAATGCCGCTACTGTTAATGGTGTTGCAAAACTTCAGTCAACAATGAGTAACTTTGCAGCTAACTCAACAGTTGATGAGTTCATTATCGGTAACGAGGTTAATACCCGTACCTGGAACTACACTGCATATGTTAATGCAGAAACATTTGTAAGAGAATATTACCAGGCATTCAGAGTATCTTATAATGCAATCAAGAGCACCAATGCAAATGCCAAGGTATTCATTTCATTAGATCAGAACTGGGATCGTAATCGTAACGATCCGGAGTATATAGATGGTGCAGACTTCATGCTTCTGTTTAATCAGATGATGGTAGCCGAGGGAAATATTGATTGGGGACTTGCAATGCATCCTTATCCCACACCACTTACCTATGCTAAGTTCTGGGATTATTCAGGATGTCCAAGCGGTTCATACTATGTAAATCAGGTTAACTCAGGAAAGATTGTTACCTTCCAGAATCTTCCTGTAATGACAAGCTTCATGTCAATGCCGGGAATGTTAAGTCCTACCGGAAAGATAAGAGATATCATTCTTCCTGAAATGGGTATTACATCTGCTCAGGGATATGAGGTTCAGGCTGCAGCAATCATGGCAGTATATCAGGCCTGCAGAAACAACCCTGCAATTAAGAGAATTTACTATCACAGAATGAACGAGGGGGGTCAGCTCAATTTCGGAACAGTCGGAATATCTGAAGAAGTATATCAGGCAGTTCTTCATGGCAACCCCGGCAAATATGACCAGTGGGCAAAGAACTTTATAGGAATCGCCGACTGGCATCAGGTACTAAACTATTAATTATATAATAATATAATCAGTAACATGATATACTTATGGCCTTAAGCATATTGTTTAAGGCCATTTTTTGAATAATAAAAGAGGGAAATCTTCAACATCTTGAAAATATCCCTCTTTTACCAAATATCTTTATTCCAGTGCCTATATTTTTATGAAGACTTAATGCAGCTTGCTATCGAAAACAGTCCTGCAATTATCACGAGAAGAATCAGAAACATAAGTAAACCTGCTGCCAACGCCACAATACCAAACAATATTCTTAAAAAAAACATTCTTCTTCTATGAATCTCAGTATTTTTATCTATTTCTTTCCAAATCTGCGTATTTTCTTCATGTATCGTCTTTAATTCAGTGTCACTGATATTATTATTCCTGTTAATCTCTATAAACAAATTATTTCTTTTTATCTCATCACGAAGAGGTTGCATTTTGCATTCAAATCTATCTTCAAACCTATGAACAACCCAATAGTATCGCGACGTCACTATATCTTTTATAATATTTATAAAAGCTTCTACCCAAATCATAAGAAGTATTATCTCCTAGTCCTATGACTTTTAATGAATTCAACAAAGTCTTCTGCCGGCAAAGGTTTACAGAAATAGAAGCCCTGCATCAGCTCACATCCCTGAATAAGATCTGCTTCGATATCCGTAAATTTTTTGGCTACATCTTCGTCTTCTACGCCCTCTACAAGTATCTCCTTACCCATTTCCTTAAGCATATTGACAGTATCCTGAATAACAATCCACATCTGCTTATCATCTATCATGTCTACAAAGCTCTTATCAAGCTTAACCTGATCAATAGGAAGCGATGTAACTCTCTTAATATTTGAATAACCTGTTCCATAGTCATCAAGCGCTATTCTGATACCTAATCCATGCAGAGTCTTAATATTATGATCAACAATTACCGGATTAATATCTGCTGCAGTTTCTGTCAGTTCAAGACTAATCTGTCCGGACTGAACATCGTATTTTTCCATTAGATTTCGTACTTTATCCACAAGATCGATTTCGATACATTGAGAAGCAGACAGATTCATTTCAATGTATTCCAGGCCCAAGGAGCCAATCTTTTTGTCAGAAACAAATCTGATAACTTCTTCAAGAACAAAATCTCCAATATCGTGAATCATTCCGTTTATCTCAGAAGCCGGAATAAATAATCCCGGGGAAACATTACCATATATGGGATCCTTAAGTCTTATCAGTGCTTCCGCCGCAATATATCGTTTTTGACTAATTGAATATATCGGCTGATAGTACATCTCGAAAGACTTATCTTTAACGGCTCTGCTGATAATATCATCAATTTCACTTCTAATCTTAAAGTCACGATTTTCTTTATAATCACAAAACATATTATACTGACCGATGCCAGGCATAGTCTCATGAAATGTATTACCAACTGTCATTAGTGTTGTGAGATCCTGAATATCCTGCGGGCATTTGACCACGCAAACTCTTCCTTCAGATCTAACAATAAATTCTCCAACTTCAATCTCTTCATTTGCAAACTGCATACTTTCTATCGCAAGATATCGTATTGCATCCTGATCTGCTTCTTCACACAGGCACATAAAGAGTCCATTTTCAAAGTAATAGACTTCTCCCTCCATCATGTTTTTCTTTATAAGATTATGATACTTATTTGTATTCATCCTTAAGTATTCATCAAAGCTTTCCTGACCAAGATACATTCTTGTATTGCTCTGGTTCATAATCTTAATAAGAACAACGTTAACGGGTTTTGAAGTAAGAAAATTACGGGATAACTTTAATATTCCTTCATTATACTTAATCGCACCGGTTATTGGATCTATCTGATTCTCTTCTCGTCTTACTATAACCATATATAGCATAAACGATAGGGACAGCGAAAACATTTCAAGCAAAATTTCAGGGAAAAACAGCTGAAGAACAAGTCCTAATGCTGCAATAGGTAACATTGCTATGCTTATAAACAGTCTGTCCTTATTCATAAATCTTCTATACTTAATAACTATGATCATAGCCCATGTTGTAAATACAAGTGCCATTACATAAAATGCAGCCAGAAATGGTCCTCTTATATATTCATTACCATCGCCTATACTGAATACAAATCCCGGGAAAATAACGTTAACAAGCAATGGTAATATTGTTATCGCCACAAACACTGCCCAGGACCGTCTTAATATCTTATTTGGGTAGAACAGATGCCAAATATCTACACTTGCATATATATAAAGAATATATAATGGCATAATCAGATTATGAGTAATGAAATACACATAATTTGAGATATACATAGCCATGAACGACGTTGAAGTTGCATCTGCATAATTAGATATCGCCCCGTTTGTAGCATCTGCTATACTTGCTATAAGGATATCTACAACAATAATAAAAATTATGAAATTGTTACGTCCTTTAACCTGCTTTCTTATTATGAACGAGATAAGGAAAATCATCATAATGATGATGGCACAGGTGTCAAAAGTTAATATGTATTTCATCATACATCCAATCCAAAGTTTTCCTTCAAAATAAACTTAAGAAACTGCGATTCCGGCAGTGGCTTTGAAAAATAATATCCCTGAATATAATCAACTCCAAGTTCAACAAACTTGTCCAAAGTTCTCTTATCTTCAACGCCTTCAACGAGTATCTTTTTATTCATTCTCTTCAACATGGCTACGGTATTCTTAATAACAATCCACATCAGTCCGGAATCCATGTCATCAACAAGAGATTTATCCAGTTTAACAATATTAAGCGGAAGTGAAACTACACGTTTAATATTAGAGTATCCGGTACCATAATCATCAAGCGAGAACGATATTCCCTTCTGAGCCAGCTTGCTTATGTTTCTGTCGGTCGTAACCGGATCGTAATCTACACTTGTTTCAGTTATTTCAAGATTAACCTGACTTGGTTGTACTTTATATTGATTCATAAATCCAACAACCTTTTCAAACAGGTTTTCTTCAATACACTGTGCAACCGACAGGTTTAATTCAATATATTCAAGCCCTAAGGAATCAAAATCGTTATCACCTATAAATCTAAATACATCTTCAAGAACAAAATCACCTATCTGATGTATCGCACCGCTTTCTTCAGCTGCTGGAATAAACAATCCCGGAGAAACAAAGCCATATACTTCATCCTGCAATCTTATAAGAGCTTCCGCTGAAACAAACTTCTTTTTTTCAACAGAATAAATTGGCTGATAATACATTTGGAAATTATAGTTCGTAATACCACGATTGATTATTGCATCAATATCGCTTCGCATCTTAAAATCTTTTGAATCAGATATGGAAGATAATGAAATTACTCTGTTGGATTTCGGAAGCCTTTTATGGAAAGAATGAACGAAGTTAATCAGCGACGTCCAGTTTGATATATCTTCCGGGCATCTTACAAGACATATACTGGCATCAAGCATTACTTCCATTTGACGAAGCTTCATCGGTTCTAAAAGATAAGCAGCAACTATACGTCCCATATCCAAAAGCTGCTCATACCTTCCCATTGGAGCATCGATTACAAAAATACCATTGTCCAGATGATAAATATCACAGCCAACCTTCATAATTTTACTTATCTGATACATTTTGTCTGATAGCTTGGCAAGCATGATATTATACAGAGAATGTCCTAATGAACTTCTCAAAACACTATGATTAACAAACTTGATAAGCAATATATTCTGAGGACTCTCAGCCTCAAACTTCTTCTTACAGTCTACGAAAAAGGCATTATGGCTGCCACATCCCACAACATAATCAATCATGTCCTCCGGTCTGTGAAGTTCTATCGCAAGCGACAGCACAAGCAGCGCCGACGCCACCATTTCTATTCTAAGGAACGGAAGCATTAAGGGAAGTGCGATTGTAAATGCATGAAGGGAAAGATATAATGCAAAAAACCTTGCGCTTCTTTTAGGCAAAAGTCTTCTGTACATAAATATCATCACAGCTGCCACTGCAACATAATATGCTGCTATGACATAAAGAACGACAAACAGAGGACCTCTGCAGTATTTTAGATTTTGGTCATAGAAAAAGACCTTTTGATGAAATGGATTTGATAGTAATATAGCTAATTCAATCAGGAATGGCATTGCCCAGTGAAACCACAGAAATTTGGGTATAAATATTCTGTGCCACACTCCATAAAATGAACCAATATACAGAATCAGCATCGGCATTCCAAGATTACGTATTATAAAATACGCATAAGAAAGGAAAGCCCTGAGTCCGGTATTGAACTCATTGCATTCAAGAATACCATTATTGTACATCACATTAAAAATATCCAGGACAGATGACACAAGAACTGTCAAAACAAGCCCCATAAACAGAACATTCGTCCTTCCACGGGTAAGTTTTCTTGCCATCAGTGCAAAAATTAATGTAATGATTATAATGACGGCACAAACGTCAAAAAGAATCAGATTAATCATTAACTGCTATTGCCTCAAACTACTTTTGTTCTATAAAATGACCTGATACCTTCATAGCTTCTATAATTGAATCTACATATTTTTCACAATCTTCATATGTGGCAGCTTCTGCCATAACTCTGAGTACCGGCTCTGTTCCACTTTTTCTCAAAAGAACTCTTCCGTTATCTCCAAGTTCTTCCTCTGCTTTCTTAACAGATTCCTTAACAGCAGCATCGTCAAGAGTTGCATCTTTATCATCAACCTTAACATTCTTAAGAACCTGGGGAAATGCTTTCACTCCGGATGCAAGTTCACTAAGTGGCTTACCGGTTTCAATCATAACTTTCATAAGCATAAGAGCAGTTATCAGTCCGTCTCCGGTATGAGCATATTTACGATAAATAACATGTCCTGACTGTTCTCCACCGATAAGATGGTCGTTGGCTTTCATATTCTCATATACATATCTGTCACCGACTGCGGTTTTTTCATAAGCAATTCCGGCCTCATCAAAAGCCTTATATAATCCAAAATTACTCATAACCGTGGTAACAACGGTGTTGGTTGGCAATTCTCCCTTATCCTTAAGATATCTGGCAATGATATACATTATTGTATCACCGTTAAGAAGATTACCAAGTTCATCAACAGCAAGACATCTGTCGGCATCTCCATCAAATGCAAATCCGCCGTCAACCTTATTGCTTTTAACATATTCCTGTAAGCCTTCGATATGAGTAGAGCCACAACCCATATTAATATTCGTTCCGTTGGGAGTATTACTCATAACAGAGGTTTCTGCTCCAAGCGCATCAAAAACGGCTTTACCTATCATAAAAGCACTTCCGTTGGAACAGTCAAGGGCAACCTTTCTACCCTTAAATCCATCTTCGATAACGCTCTTAAGATATTCTATATATTTATCTCTTCCGTCATAATAATCGATTCTGTCACCGATATGGTTCTCTGATTTATATTCAAGTTCTCCCAGTTCACCATCTATATATTTTTCAATCTCGTTCTGAAGTGCATCGTCCATCTTCTCGCCGACACCATTCATCAGTTTGATTCCATTGTCATAATATGGATTATGACTTGCTGAAATCATAACTCCGCAGTCAAATCCTTCAGTACGTGTGATATAGCTTACACAGGGAGTAGTTGTAACATGTAAAAGATATGCATCAGCCCCTGAAGCAGTAAGTCCTGCTGTCAATGCGGCTTCATACATATACGAAGATTTTCTCGTGTCTTTTCCTATAACAATACGAGCCTTATCATCTCCTGTATGCTTCTTTGAATAATAATCTCCAAGAAATCTTCCTATCTTAAAGGCATGCTCTGCCGTGAGATCAACACCTGCTTTTCCTCTAAATCCATCAGTACCAAAATATTTGCCCATTAAATTATCCTCCTCAAAGGCATTATTCATTTAATTATATCATAACAGAACATAATTTTAACATTCATTTTTCTTTGCATAAACATATTATTTTGAATTCATCAATTTGAAAATAACAATCATTGCGTTCTTCTTATACAATAATAAAAGGCCGCCAAGTGGCGACCTCTATACTCTCATAAACAATCAAATTACCTATTTGCAATTCCAATCTTTTGTCCTAATTTAATGCGAACCTCTTTTCCATTTTTAGTTGCACGGAATATCTTAGGATTAATTGTAGCAGCATTCTTTTTAAGAAGCACAATTATCGTAGAACCACCATACTCAAAATGGCCCTTTTCTTCTCCTCGTTCAAACTCACATTCTTCATGAAGATTGACAATCTTTCCGACCATCATAGCTCCAACTTCCATCTGAATTGCCTTACCGAAATTATCTGTATTCATAACCGTGTATTCTCTCGAATTTTCAATAAACACAGGAACCTTTCGCAATGCAACCGGGCGCACAGTATGTAAAATACCATCAATATGTATATTTTCACCCTTTGAACCGGAATCGAAATATGAATATCTGTGATAATTATCAACACATAATCTGTACACGAGACATATGCCATCTTCAAATTCTCTTGCCAGAGCTGTATCTCTAAGCAGCGATTCAACAGTGTAATGACTCTGTTTAACAGGAAAAACTGTATCCTGCTTAATCCTGTAGGCAGACAAAAGTCCGTCGCAAGGCGCTATCAGTGCATCCGCATCCATATTAATTGGTCTGCACTCTTTTTTAATCTGTCTGTAAAAACAGTCATTAAAGCAGCCAAAATCACTAGTTTCATATTCAGACATATCAATATTATTCTTTTTTATAAACCCCTTAATAAGGAAACGTGAATACTTTGAATCCAGAAATTTGCCACACAAAACTGACAATTTAGGATTGGTCAACAATTTAAGTATCAATCTTCCTGCAGGAGTCCCGTATAAAAACTCAAGCATACTAAAATCAAACCTCTAACTTATACCGATATTATTTACTAACCCCATAAAATACCAGTACAAGAATCAGAATAACCGTCTCCAAAACTCCAAGTCCAACCATAAGCATGATTCCCTTGAAGCCAGGCTTTTTAACACTGATTTTCGAAAGGAAAAGAAAACCTACAATTATCATGACAAGGAAATATACAATTGTTAAGTCCCATGGAGTTAAGAACTGCAGGAACTGAACAACAGGGAATATAAGCGAAGCAGTAGTAACAGGAAGCCCTTCGTACTTCTTCCTTACACCGCTTTCTTCCTTCTGCCTCTTTTCTTCCATAACATTGAAATATGCAAGCCTTATCATTGCTGCAAGTATATAAAGAATCAATATGAGGAACAGAATTGAAGGAACAAATGCATCCTTAAAGAAAGCACCTGTATGCATTTTAGGAACGGCAGAAAGTTTTGTCGATCTCCACAATGTAGCAGCACCGATACACGCCGGAAGAACTCCAAATGCAACAAGATCCGAAAGAGAATCTATCTGGATACCAAATTTACATTCATCCTCACTTCTGTCCTTTTTCATTCTGGCGACTTTTCCGTCAAATGCGTCACAAAGTCCGCAAATCAGGAGGAAAAATGTTCCTATATAAGGATGTCCTTCTCCTGCAAGTGAAATAACAATTCCTGCTCCTGCTGATAACAATGACAAATATGTCAATATAACGGTATAATTATAAAATCCTAACATTTTTCTTCCCTCACATCACTTTTTTCAGCTTCGATTTCCTGCTCAGATTTCTGTCCTCTGTGAGTAAAGAAACCTATAGCAACAATAATACCTGTTAATATAACACAAATATAAAAGGATACTCCTCTGCTTAAAAGATCAAGGTCTGTAACAGACGCCTCATCCATAAAGTTTTTCATTCCATCCATAAGAAGGTAGTCACTTACACCCATTGCTCCCGGAACAGGAAGACAATTTGAGCCCATTACGACATAAACCTGCGTCATCCACACATCGAAGGCCTTGGAAGCAGCGCCACCGGTTGCCAAAAAGACTATGGCTGTAATACATATCTGAAGTGTTCTCTGCAAAAAATTAAATATAAACACTTTTAAAAGCATGGTCTTTTGCCCACGAATCATTCGTGCACATTCTTCATAATCGTCCATCGACTTTTGAAGTTTTGTCTCAAGCTTGCTTATATCTTTAATGATACGAATTTTTCTTAAAAATTTAAGAAAACCACTGCTTAGTTTATGAACAATTTTAGAACTTTTGAGTAATATAATGAAAAACAGGTTCAGTCCCGTCATCATCACATAACCAATAATGATAAGTGTTTTTGAAGTTCCATCAAATTCATTAAAAATTTCCGGTTTGAATATAAGAGCTGCAATACCTGTTATCATAATCGATACGGTATACATCACAAGATTAAGTATTAAAGATACTGTTACTATTCCTCCGGGAATTCCATCTCTTGCCATAAACAGCCCACATACGGGCTGTCCTCCTGTCGCAGAGGGCGTAATTGCAGAAAAATATATATCTGATGCCGAATAGAGCAAGCATTTTGATGCACTTTTAGGATAACCAAAAGCCTTGATAATAACTTTAATTGCCAACCCTTCAAATATGATAAAGGCCAGCATGCAAAGCAATGCAAGTATCCACCACATCGGATTGGAACCTGTTATGAAATTCACAAAACTCTCAATGGAAAAATTCTTCGACTGTGCAATAACAAAATATATACTTATTGCAGCAATAAGAATCGCCACAAGAGTCCAGATAATTCTGTTCTTCTTTTTTAACACTTACTCTCTCCAATTTGGGGAACAACAACATTACCCAACCTATGCCATTTTACTTTATTTGTGTCTTCTTTGCAATAAAAACAACCGGGATATAGTCAAAATAAAAGGCCCTTCACCTGTCAGCGAAGAGCCTTCCACATTCAAAGCAACTCACATCAGCTATATACTTGCCTGATTATTCTTCTGCGGCATCTGCAGACTTCTCGTTCTGCGGAACAGCACTTGAGATATCAATCATCATATTATCTGATCCTGTAACTGCCGGAAGTTTACCATCCCACTTTTCAATTGTTTTATTTTTGATAACGCTTTCTGTTAATGAAGCATCGATAAGTCGGTTAGCCTCTGCCTCTGCTTCTGCTTCAATCTTCATTGCATCAGCCTTGGCCTGTGCCTGTGTTATTTTAACCTTCGCATCTGCCTCTGCCTTTTCTACAGAGGTTTTGTTCTCAATCTGCTGGGTTTCATATGCCATCTGTGCCTGCTGTTTCTGCGCAAGTTTGTTGTTATATTCATCATCAAATGTTGCATTGTTAACAATAACCTTATTTATCAGCACAACGCCTTGTCCAAATTTTTCATCAAGAGATTTCTGGATGTTTGTTTTTACAAGAGGCTCAAGAATATTTCTGCTGGTAACATCCGTAGGAGTCAATGTCTTTGATGCAGTCTTCAATGCACTTGCAACAAGGCTTTCGCTTACAAGATTATCCTGATAGTTACTTACATTTGCATATATCCACGAACTCTTTGCCGAACTAATCTGATATGTAACTGTAATGCCACTGAAATATACTTCATTTCTTTCAAGAGTTTCAGAACTGATTGTATTTTCAAATGTGATATCCTGCTGCTTGTTATTAACCTTTATAATTTCCTGAATAAAAGGAATTTTAACGTTAAATCCGTTAGGTACTACCGCATCACTTACCTGTCCAAATGTAACTCTTACACCTGTATAACCCGTGGGAATAACTGTCACTGAATTAAATCCGACCACAAGAAGTAATACTACTATTACTCCAATAACTACTGCCTTTATTTTTCCGGCCATACTCATATGGTTGTCCTCCTAAAATTTACAATCATAAAACTAATCTTTATTATACACATAATATGTGAATATACTACTTAAAAAACTATAAACTTTCTGAAGAATTCGTATTCACGTCTTCTGCGGAAGATTCAGAGTCTTCACTGCTGCCATATGTGGATTTTTCAAATTCATTTATGGGCATGGGTTTTGCAAAATAATATCCCTGAATAAGATCACAGTCGAGTTCGGCAAGGAAATCTACCTGCTCACGGGTTTCAATTCCTTCCGCAACTATTGTCATTCCAAGCTTCTTAGCAAGTGTTATTGTCTCCCCAACAATAAGATTGGCTTTATCAAGATGACCCTCTCCTCTAAAGAATTCGGCATCAAGCTTGAGAACATCAAGAGGAAGTTCTTTAAGCGAATTAAGTGAAGAGTACCCCGATCCAAAGTCATCCATTGATACCTTGAATCCCAATTCTTTCATACGTGCTACCGTACGAAGCAGAATATCTTTATCATCAAAGAAAGCACTCTCGGTAAGTTCAAGTTCTATAAATTCATGAGGCACGCCAAAACTGTCAACTATCTGACAGATATGCTCAGCAAGGTTGTCTGTTGTAAAATGTGCTCTGGAAACATTAACGGAAATAGGGAACAGTTCCCTTCCTTCCTGGAGCCATCTTGCCTGTATTCTGGATACTTCAGTGATCATATAATCATCAAGCGTCAGAATAAATCCGTTTCTCTCAAATATGGGAATAAACTTATACGGCGGAATAAGCCCATCAACAGGATGAATCCAGCGGACAAGTGCCTCTGCGCCTCCAATGCGTTCTTCTTTCGTCTTATACTTGGGCTGCAAATATACTGCAAATTCGCGATTTGCAACGGCTCGTTCCATTTCATCTTCGACCTTACGCTCCCAAATCTGTTCTGCTTCCATCTCATCTGTAAACCAGATGATATTCTCATTGGAATTAGGGTCATATGTTCTTGCAGCAAGACCTGCTTCATTAAACAGTGTCATAATATCTGCTTTCTTTTCGTTCCGTGTACATATTCCGGCAACAAAAACTGCTTTCCGTCCAACCAACGAATAATTCAGTTCATTTATAATACTTATAATACGTTCAGTTAACGAATAATCACAATCATAGTTGAGGAGCAGTGCAAAATCAGACTTATCCATTCTTGCAACAATCTCTCTTCTTGCCAGCTTACTTCCAATTATCATATTAAGTCTTTCCAGAAGTTCCTCGCCGGCATCAACTCCGTATACAGTACAGTAGTTTCTGTATTTTTCGACTCTCAGCAAAACTACTGCATATTGTCTTTTTCCGGGACGATCAATAAATCTTTGACCTACACGCCTGAAGTAGTAACGGTTTTTGCCCCCTGTAACAAGGTCTGTGTGTAAAAGACCATACACTCTGCGTTTTGCAATAATCAGTTTAATAACCGAACTCAAATGGTAAATCAGGAAGAAAAGAACCAGTATTCCGGAAAAAGCAGCAAAAATCATGGTAATAAGAATCTCATACCTTGTGATAGCAAATTCCGTTTCGACACATATACTGTAAGTCTTGTCAGAAGAATGGCTTACAAACCAAACCTTTTCACTCAGCCAGTCCTGCTCTCCCCATTCCGGAGTAAACATGTCTTTAACAAAAAGTGAAGCAAAGTCGCCCTTCTTAAACAATTTCGTATGGTTTATGGTAAGTTCTGAATCTTCAATTGCAAAGACTTCACTGTTTTCATCCGCAAGCATTTCAAAACCATCTTCATCAGTGACACTGATAAGACGATAGTCGAAGTTCGGTTCCCCATCTCCAAACTGTTTCAATACATTCTTTTCACTATCTACAACACATACTGCTTCGACACGATTCAACAGTCCCCTTGCAGCATTGAGTTTTGAATTAATTACCTCTAATGGTTCATCAATATTATCCTCAACGAGCTTTGCAACTTTATCGACAGTCTGATGTGCATTATAGAGTTTATTATTCAATGAACTGCCAACATATAATGAAAATAAAATCACACAGGCTGTACCAAACAATATGGTGGATATAACCATTCCGACGATGGATGGCCAAATGCGTTGTCTCCTGAATTTATTCAGTTTTTTATCTCGTCTTCCGCTCATACAAAGCCCCCTGAGAAAATAATTTATTACATATTTGTACTACTGACTAAAAGAGAATTTCACCTGCAAGTGTTTCATTTGCAAATGGTCCGGGAATAACCTTGAGTCCTCTCTTGTTGAAGAAGTAATCCTCATCGAAGGTTATCGGTGTACCATCCGGGTTTTCATACTTTTCTTCAGGCTCAAAGGCCATTCCAAGTGTTTCGGTATCAATCATATGAACATTGAAATCCTTAACCAGGTCAAATACGTTTGTTTTAAGTGAGTACTTTCCGTCCTTTTCAACAAGTTCAATGGTAACCTTCTCATCCGAAATCAGATTGTTCTTTTCTTTATCAAAGGCACCTGCCCCGTTAAAGTATGCATTACCATCAATCCATACCGGCAGATGTCCAAAGTGAGCAGCTGCAAGCTTGCCCATATCCGGTCTCTTCTTCTCTAAATCAAAAAGTTTAATCCAGTCTTCATATACGGGATATCCGTTCCATACATGTGTACCAACCTCAAAGTTATTAGGTACTCTTTCAGTATCCCATCCCTCAAGATAATCCTTAGGAATCTCGAAGTTCTGTACAAAGATATTATTATAGAATCTGTCATCTCCATGAAGGATTGTCATGAAACCAAGTACTTCTGTTCTGTGCGGAATATGATATGGTGTATATCTTGGCTCACGCTGGCCATTGACAATACTGTCAACACCTCCGCCTACCATACTGAATGAACCGCAGATAAGATTATGAACCATTGCCACTCCTTCTGTTGCGATTCTCAGTGAACATGCTGACAGAAGAACATTATTGTCTATAAGTGTAGGCCCATGTCCAACCTCAACAAATAAATCCTGATCAAAGTTGTCCGGCTTTACTCTCATTCCCTTAGGAGGGTTATTATCATGCAGGAAGTTATGAGTAATTCTTGTACCCTGAGCCTCCCAGTCAGTCCATATGCCCATCGAACAATGATGAATATGATTACGTCTGAAGATAACATCTATTGCTGCATGGAACTTAATGCCGGCGATTTCTGCACCGCCCAACTGATGCATGTTATTGATATGATGAATGTGATTATCCTCTATAATTGAGAATACACATCCCATACGTCCAACAATACCCGTCTGCTCGCAATGATGAATATTACAGCGTCTTACAATGTGAGAACCTACCGTTTCCTTGGTCCATCCGTCATACTGCGCACGGCATACTGCATCTCTTTCCATCTGTGTAGGGCTCTTAACATGCTTATAGAAGAAATAATTATCATTGTTTTCCTGAGAATAATTTCCGAACGAAATACCGCAGCATTTTGAACCTGAAATATCACAATCCTCTATTATCCAGCCCTTTGACCAGTGTGCACCTATCATTCCATCCTGATATGCTGCAGGAGGAGCCCAGGTTGTAGCTGCTTTATTAACATTAAAGCCTGAAAGGGTAATATAGCCTATATATTTTTCGGTAGGCATAAAACAGTTCCTTCTTACTGCTATTTCTACCTTCTCTTTCAAAGGATCAAAGTCCTGGAAATTAGCATAAATAACAGTTTCGTTCTTTTCCTTATCCTGTTCACAGAACCACTTATATATCGAAAATTCAGGCTCCCAGCTGTTTTCATACACTTCACCTTTAATACACTCTTCCAGAGTTCCTGTCTCATAGAACATTCTGTCGTTCACATATACAGAGCCTGTGTGCATATGATTATCAGCAAAATACCAGTCTCCTTCAACTTCCTGAATGTAAGGATTATAATTTCCAAACACAGTATTATCTACTCTTGTTACGTATGTAGTACCTTCATATTTTGTCCAGTCCTTAACTATTTCAGCACCTGTAATAATCGCTCCAAGAGGCACCTCTGAACGATATGTAATTCTTGCATCTTCTCTTCCGGGATGTCTTGGATCAACATACTCCCTGTATATTCCGGGAGCTACAATAACTTCATCTCCGGCAACAGCAATTCTTGCTGCATCATCGATTGCCTTAAATGGAGATTCTTTGGAACCATTTCCACCTCTTGCTGCATTCACATTAACGTAATACTTCATTTTAACCTCCCTTTGATTTTAAATACCTAAACTCCATCCAATACATAATAACTAACTTTTATGAAAGTTAACGTGTTTCATTGTATATTCTTTCCAGTATCAGTAAACAATTCTTATGTGGTTTACCATATAATCTTTCAAATTCTGCCATCCCTTCCAGTTCCTTCATTACTGCCAGGAATTTGTTATCATAAAACTGAAACTGTTTAAGATAATTGCGCATCTCGATGGCACTATTATTCATATTAGACATAGCTTCACTATGCTGATAAAAATTAAAGCCTTCATAAATATTTTCTGAACCTGCTTCGGCTTGTTTTGAAATATCATTTTCCTGGCATATAATCCAATCCTTTCCCTCCGATTCCCATCTTGTTCCATCGTTAAACAGAACTATGTTCACATACATAGCATACTGTCTTGTATTTGGATTAGTTAATGGAATATATATTCCTTGTCCATACATATTTCCACAAAGCAGTTTTATGTCCTGATAAGGGTATTTCCATATATTTTCTGTAGTAGTTCCAAAAGAATCCATTCCATAAATATCAACCTGAATTCCTGAAATAACCTTTCGACCTTTGTTCTTAAAAATATTTTCTACATATCTGCTACCATTTTTGTCTATTATCAAATTCGTTTTTATACAATCAAAAGGTGCACCCTCGATAGTAATATTCTCTCCATAGCAGGCTTCAACACTGTACTGACTTTCCTGAACCGGTCTATCATAAATAGGTTTGATTGGAACATCTTTCTTTTTTAAGGAAGCAGTAAATATATCCGTGAAATTGCAAAGTCCTATAATGCTAAATATTAAAACCAGCCAGAAGCCTACTGTTGGATGCCCCTTCTCAATAGCACCCCAGATAACTATTTCGAGTAAAATCGAAACTGCTAGAGATCCACCGCACCAGCCTCTCATTACAGTTTTCTTTCCTAATGCAGCATTTAACAGGGCAAGTAATATAAAGAGCTGGACTATTATCAAAAGAAATATTGTCCACCCTCTGGCATCTTTTACATAATAGTCAGTAACTATTGGATGTGTATAATATGGATTATAACGAAATTCACCATAATCAGTAAATGCATGCCAATCAAGGAAGGACACGATAAATATAAGAAGATATATGAAGGAGTATGCAACCCTTTCAATAACATCAACTACTTTTTTTGGATCATAACCTGGCGCATTGCTACTTATAATCTTTTGACCACAGTTTCCGCAATACATTATTCCATCAGCATTGTCTCTACCACAGTAAATACATTTCATAAGCTACCTCTCTTTTTTGCTCTTCCAATAAAATCACTTCTTTAGTCTGATTGGTTTAAGTCCCATATTTTCAAACATCTTAGCCAATTTAGCCTTAAACCTTGCTACAAACACTTCTTTTCCTGACATATGTCCGTATTTTTTCCGAAGCTTCAGCAAATCCAAATAAGCCCCATGCGTACTGCATGCTCCACCAAGTGTAAAATTAGCTACAATGGCGTCTACAGGTATGAACTTAACCTTACCTGATTTGTACATCTTCAGCATAAAGTCATAGTCTGCAACATATTTGAACTTAGTATCAAACATTCCTAAATCCTCATATGTCTTTCGTGTGACAAAACACGATGGATGAGGCCCCATATGATCATCCAGTTCCTCCGGCACCATCACACTTACATCAACAACATTGTCTCCTGCCCACGAGTTCATTTTCCCATGATAAATTGCATAATCTACATCACGAGTATTAAATCTTGCTTTAACAATTTCTTCCAATGCACAACTTTCATAGTAATCATCACTATTGATAATACCCACTATCTCCCCTGTTGCATTGCGTATTCCCTTATTCATGGCATCATATATACCATCATCAGGTTCAGATATGATTTTAAGCCTTTCGCCAAATTTTTCTCTATATTTGTTAACAATATCAAGAGTTCTGTCTGTTGAAGCTCCATCAACTATGATGTATTCATAATTGGCATAGGTTTGAGCCAACATGCTTTCAAGAGTCTTCTCTATTGTCTTTTCACTGTTATAGCATACTGTTATAACACTAATTTTTACTGACTGATTCATTAGCAATCTCCACTTGCTATTTTCATATTCACCTGGTTGCTTCCAAACGTCCACCAAGCATACCATTATAGTATACCCTATATTTTTGTCTTCTGCGACAAAAACAGAGAATGTCGTGCAAACGAAAAAATTATTTTCCACAAATACAATCCATGTTAGAATATCACATGTTTAATAAATTGATTCCATACCAGTCTACTATTCACAAATCGGTATTAGCTAAATGAAGATTATCAGGAGATAAATCACATGAAAGAAAAGAAAAAGTTTTGGACACTAAGATATACATTGATAAATATGATGTATTTTGCTGCCTTTTGTACAATACACGCATACGCAAATGCCATTATGACCAACAAAGGTTTTACAACCACACAGATTGGAATAATGCTTGCTATTGCTAACATTGTATCTGTTATTGGTCAGCCTGTTGTCGCCGGGATTATTGATAAGTCCAGAACCATAACCAATAGACGCGTTATTATGATATCGTCTCTTATATTACTTATTGGTTCTGCCCTTCTTCTTGTGATAGACAATTCCAAAGCAATTATCTTCATAATATATGCACTTATCTATGCTTTGCAGTTTGTTTATCAGCCTATGATGATCGCTATGAGTTTTGAATACCAGGCTGCAGGATGCAAAATTAATTTTGGTCTGTCAAGAGGCATGGGATCTGCAGGATTTGCCTTCACCGCATTATTTCTTGGAATGTGGGTAAATAATGCTGCCGATAGTTCAAAAGTAATCGAATACATTCCCTACGTTTCGATTGTAGTTCTGGCTATTATGATTGTTATTACTTTCTTCTTCAGGTTGCCGGATGAGTATTCTGTTAATGACCTAAATGAGAATTCCGAGTCAGAAGGCCAGCCTACAAACAATATTTTTGCCTTCATCAAAAAATATCCCAAATACATGCTGTTTCTTCTTGGTGGTGCCTGCTGTTTCTTTGCTCACAATCTGATCAATGATTTCATGATTCAGATCATCAACAATCTTAATATAGACGAGGCTCACCTTGGTTACTCTAACTTTTATCAGGCAATTCTTGAGCTTCCTATGATGGCCATTTCCGGACTGTTACTCAAAAAGTTCAACATAAAAATAACTTTGATTTTCACATCTGTTGCCTTTTTTGTTAAGACTCTGATTATGTATTTTGCAGTCGGCATTGGCGGCCTGTATATCAGCCAGAGTTTCCAGTTCTTTGCATACGCACTGTTCATTCCTGCTGCTGCCTACTATTCAGATAAAGTAATGGAAAAATATGATATGGTCAAAGGACAGGCTCTTATTTCCTGCTTCATAACAATAAGCGCTGTGTTCAGCAGCCTTGTAGGCGGAAAGATTCTTGACAGTTATGAAGGTACTTCCGGGGTAGGTCCTATGCTGTTTACAGGACTTATTGTTGCAGGTGTAGGTGTTGTAATCACAGTGCTATCAATGGTTGGAAAAAGTGAGAACTAAACAACTAAAAGGCCACTCTTGTTATTAAGAGTGGCTTTCTTCACAATAATAGGGTTAACTATTTCTACATATAAGTCTGTCTATCTGATGTTTCTTCCAAAAATCATTCTCCCAAAAAAACTCCTCAGAATCTCTTTTCTTGTATATTCTTGTTGGGGAATCCCCAGAATTGTCATAGATGCTAATTCTGTCACATAGTGGAATTAATCTGGAAATCATCTCAAGTGATTTATAATACCTAGATACAATTTTATCCTCTGGAACATCATGTCCGCCATTTAATACCCTGTTCTTTACTCTGACTTTATTAATTTCAGGAGAACAGGTCAATACAAACACACACCTAATAAAATAACCTTGTTCCTTTGCTCTTTTTAGTAAATTTAGGTTACGTTCTGTAGATAGTACGGTTTCAAAAGAAAATTCTTCTTGATTTTGTATACATTGTTCGCGCAGAGACTCCGCCTCTTTTGCCGCTGTCATGGCATCGCAGAAGGTAACACGCATAATATCATCTGCATTAATATATTTACCATGGGTTAAAGGACGAATAACATTTGTAATAGTACTCTTCCCTGAGCCATTAGGTCCAGCAAAACACATTATTTCTGGTTTATGCATATACATTTACCATCTTACTCGGATCTACCTTATACAGTTCTATACCGAGAGCTTTTTGCTTTTCGAGTTCTAATCTAACAGCTTCTTTAACCAAGAAATCAAGTTTATCATCAGTTAAAACTGACCCATTATTTTCTTCTATTTCGATTAATTCTTTCTCTGACATTTATGTTCCTCCATCTAAATCAAGTATAACATTACCAATTTCAAATATCTATGGCAATATATCATACTCTCAACCACCAATGCATTAATCACACATTTTTCTCCTCGGCATAAGAAGAACTCTCGACGTATGCTTTTTATATTCTGCATAATCGCTTCTTCTGCTAAGCTGTCTTTTTTCCATCAAAGGAACTGACACCACATTAAACAAGATTATTACAGACAGGGCACCGCAACCATAATACCAGTATTCAGATTTAGATATCAGCTGACAAATATATACGCCGACCCAAAAAGACATTTCTCCAAGATAATTTGGATGTCTTGAATATTTCCACAACCCATTCTGGCATACACCTTTAGATTTCTCATCCGACAAGTGCGCATGCATCTGCCTGTCTGCAAAGAATTCCAGCGCTACACCAAATAGCATCACTGCAATTCCAAGGACTGACATCAGATTTATATCTTTATTATAAAGTACAAACATAGGAAGCATTCCTGCAAAAACAACAAGCGTCGGAACCATGTGAATTCCAAAAAAATTAATAATAAACCACATTAATCCTTTGTTCTCACTTCTAAACTTTCGATATCTCCAATCCTCATATGAAAAATCGGTAAATACTGTCATCCAGTTAACTGTCAGACGTATAGACCATATATTGAATACAACTGTGAAAAGAATAGTCCATAAAGAATAAACTCCACTATCAACTAAAAGCCATACTGATACAATCATCGGAAGAACTGACCAATACGGATCATATACGCTCGAGTTCTTCATAATAGCAGAGAATACAAAAACCAAAACCGTTGCCAGAATATCAAAAACAAAAACCTTAAGCATTAATCCTTCAATAAAAAAACATGGAATAACCGCAAGGCCAAAGCTTATGATGTAAAACAATAATACTATAAGTAAATCTTTTGTCTTTTTATTCATTAGATATTCTCCATCATTCTTTAATTACATCAGCATACTGTAGAGGAATAACACTCTCCAAATCCTTTGGAGTTGTTTCTACCTGAAATCCTACCTTTCCACCACTGTACATAATTGTATCAAATCCTGCTGCTGTCTCATGAACGGTAGTCTTAAAGAGTTTCTTCATTCCAATGGGAGAGCAACCACCATGCACATAGCCGGTGAGCGGAAGCAAATCTTTTGCCTTAAGCATTTCGATACTCTTTGCTCCAACTGCTTTAGCTGCTTTTTTAAGATCCAGTTCTCCCGTAACAGGAATCATAAAAACAAAATACTCATTTTTCCCATTAGTGGTAAGCAATGTCTTAAACACTTTCTTTGGATCCTCATTAAGAATATTGGCAATGTCCTCACCCGTTAATGTGGCATCCGGTTCATATGTATAGCTGTTATACCTGATTTTCTTTTGTTCAAGCACTCGCATTACATTTGTCTTTTCGTCTTTTTTGCCCATAATTATACCCGTTTCAAATTATTCTGCAGAAAACTGTCATATAGTATTACATAGTATTTATTTTAAGAGCGCTGCAAACATATCATCATTGTCGCAACACTCATACTATATCATTTATTGACTAATTACGCTAATTATTATACTATTCAGAAATACTGCATAATATGAGAGGATTCTTATGAATATATCTTTTTTATTTTTTGTTAATGCCATAGGTTTTGGTATAGGCCTGGCCATGGATGCATTTTCAGTTTCTTTGGCAAATGGACTAAATGAGCCTAATATGAAAAAGAAGCGTATGTGCCTTATTGCCGGAACATTTGCACTATTCCAGATTGCAATGCCGCTCATTGGCTGGAGCTGCGTTCACTACATCGCTTCTGCATTTCAAAAATTCCAGCCGTTTATTCCATGGATTGCATTAATTCTGCTTCTTTTCATCGGTGGAAAAATGTTAATTGAAGGTATTAAGAGCATCAAATCAGAAGAAGAACCCGAACCTGCAATTGTAGGGGTCGGAGCATTGATTCTTCAGGGAATCGCAACAAGTATTGATGCCTTGTCAGTAGGCTTTACGATTGCTGACCTGAATTATAAAGAAGCTATACTGGAAGCAGTAATAATAGGAATTGTCACCTTCTTTATATGTATTGGTGGACTTATCCTCGGCAAAAAATTCGGAACAAAGCTTTCCTCGAAAGCCACAATCCTTGGTGGAGTCATTTTAATTGCCATAGGACTTGAAATATTTATAACGGGTATATTAGGCTAATTTTTCAATCCTCCTGGCGAAGATACATTAAGTACCATATTTGTATAAATATTATAAAAACCGGACAGTGCGTTAATAATCAAAACGATTAACTCTCACCATCCGGTTTTATTATTCATATTTATAAATATTTATGCGTTTGCCATTGCTACAAGTTCATCAAGCATCTTTGGAAGATCTGTTTCCATATTCTCGTCTGTGAACTGACAGGTACCAACCTTCTCATGACCACCACCATTGTACTTAAGCATAAGTCTGCCAACGTTGACATTACTTGTTCTGTTCATGATGCTGTATCCAACTGCTGCCGAACAGCCTTTGCCACCACGTCCGCTTACTATCCAAGCAGAAATATTCTGTTCAGGATACATGCTGTAAATCATAAATCTGTTTCCGGTATAAATTGGATCAACACCTCTTAAATCGGTAATGATAACATTACCTACTGTCTTGGTATGAGCCTTAACCATTTCCTTGAATTTCTCTGTCTGCTCGTTATAAACTTCTATTCTTTCCTGAACATCGCTCATTGCAAGAATTTCTTCTGTTGAGCAATCTCTGCAGGCAAACATTAACTTTTCCATCAGCTGATAGTTGGAAATAGTGAACTGACGCCATCTTCCAAGACCGGTTCTTGGATCCATAAGGAAACCAACAAGAATCCAACCGGTAGGATTCATGACTTCATCAATTGTAAGATTGCCGGAGTCAACCTTATCAACCGCAACCATCATATCGTCAAAATTGGGGAATGTTTCTTTTCCACCATAATATTCATAAATAATTCTTGCACAGGAAGGAGTAATTCTGCTCTCTCCTTTATATTTACCCTGTAATTCAAGTCTTTCATGCTCACTTGAATGGTGATCAAACCAAAGTCCACATCCCGGAACATAGGGAACATTTGCCAAACAGTCATTTTCATCAACAGGTACAAGTCCGTCCTGCAAATCCTTTGGATGTGCAAACTGCCATGTATCAACTACTCCTGCTGCCAAAAGAAGGGCACCACAAGCAAGTCCATCAAAATCAGATCGTGTAACCAACCTCATTGCCATAAAAATAATACCTCCTAAAACAGATACTCGAATTATATCATATTTTAGGAGGTATTAGTTTATTTTCTTTTATTTAAATAATAATCTTTTTATCTTTGCTTATGGCAGGACCCATTCATTGGGCAGTTACCGCAGGAAGATCCACAAGAACTTTTACCGTTCCTTTTGTCAATGACAAGCTTACGAATAACAAGACCCGTCACGACCAAAAGAATGATGACAACTATTATATTGGCAATATTGTTTTTAATAAATTCCAGCATATTAAGATGTACTAAAGCCCCAGTAACTTTTTCGCATTAAGCCCAAGTATATTGTCTTTCTCTTTATCATTCAGGTCACAGTTCTTAAGGAACTTTACGTATTCGCCCTGATCTGCCCATGGGCTGTCTGTTGCAAATAAGACCTTATCTGTACCATGTTTCCTGGCAAGTTTAGTGAAAGAATCATTATCAAGATTCATCTTAAACTGCATTATATTTTCCTGACCTTCTCTTGGATATACAGGGCCAAATGCATATGCTGTATCAAGAAATACAGGAGCACCTGCAAGGTCCCTCTCAACCTCCTGCCAGGCCTGCCATCCTCCAAGATGCGCCAATACCATTTTTTCGGGTCCGACCTCATCTATAACCTCAATAAGTTCCGGAACAGATGCATAATTTTCATCAAGAAAGCTTATATCTATTCCACAATGGATAATTGATATCATACCTTCATTAGATATTGCATCAAGAATATTTTTGTACAAAACATTATTAATATGAACTCCCTGAAATGCCGGATGAAGCTTGATCCCTTTTATTCCTGCATTCTTTAATCTCTTAATCTCAGCTTTGTAATCATCATATTTGGGATGCAGCCCGCCAAAAGTAACTATACCATTATCAAGCATCTGTTCATTGTTTTTAATCATATTGTCGTTAATCTGAACTACCTGATCTAATCTGGTCATAACCGGAAGATTAACTGAACAGTCTATATTATTTTTCTCCATGGATTCGGCAAGAGCCTCTACCGAGCCCTCCGTAAAATATCTCACATGACCTGTATTACTAAGCGATTCCAACGCCTTCAAAGATATGTTCCTGGGAAAGGTATGTGTATGAAAATCTATTATCGGTTTTGAATTAAGCTGTTTCATTTTTGCAGATTGTTACTCTCCTTCACTATTTCTTCCTGTAAGTCTTAAAATTATCTCTTTTAATTCATTAGGTCGAATAGGTTTACTCAGATATCCATTGAAGCCCATATCCATATATTCTTTCATAGCCCCTGCCATAGCATTGGCAGTAAGCATTACAACCGGAGTATCATGGTTTATTCCGCCACTTGCCTTCATTCTTTCAAAGACTTCCACCCCATTCATCTCTGGCATCATATGATCAAGGAAAATGATATCATACTTATTCATCTCCATATCCGCAAGACCATCTTTACCGTTGTTAATCGTTGTTACTTCCGCCATTTCCTTCTGTAACAGTTTATTAACAAGAATCAGGTTTAACTCCGTATCATCAACTACAAGAACCTTGACACCTTCCAGATTACAGGTATCATCAATTTTTTCTTCTTTCTTGGTTTCAGCACCCTTTCTCTGGGTAAGCTCCATTGTAAATGTTGATCCTACTCCAAGCTGACTTTCGACTTCAATCGTTCCGCCCATTTCATCAAGCAGATTCTTAGTGATAGCCATACCGAGTCCGGTACCTTCGATTCCTCTGTTCATTCCTTCATCTAGTCTCTGGAATGCAGAAAAAATATTTGGAAGTGCTTCCTCACTTATTCCCTTTCCAGTATCTCTTACAATAAACTTAATTCTGTATTCATCATCTTTAACATCAACACACTGAATTTGAAACAGAATTCCGCCTTTTTCTGTGTATTTCACGGCATTTGAAAGAATATTAATAAGACACTGCTTAATCCTTATATTGTCACCATGAAGTCCATTAGGAATACTCTCATCCATGCGGGTGGCAAACTTAAGTCCTTTCTCCTCACATTTCAGAGCAATATCACGTCTTATTTCTTCTATGAGATCATGAAAATAGTAATCATCTTCTATTATGTCTAGTTTTCCACTTTCAATCTTTGAATAATCAAGAATATCATTAATGACTGTAAGCAAAGTACTTCCGGCTTCAGTTATGTCTTTCGAATATTCATGTATCTGTTCAACGTTATCACTATCTTTTATAAGATTATTAAATCCCATAACGATTCCAAGAGGACTTCTTATTTCGTGAGACATGTTTGCAAGGAAATTTTTCTGGAGGGAATTGCTTTTCTCAAGATCCTTCTTAGTTTCAATGGCAGCATCTCTTTCCTTCATATATTCCTTCTTCTGAAGAATTAATAAAGCTGCTATTAATAAACTCGTAGTAAGTCCAAGAACTGCTCCACCTTGCTGATACTGCTTCTCATCCATAATAAATACAGGGTCCGGCAGATTTCTTGAGAGGTTCTGTGTCATACTCGTAGTAAAGAGTGAAATCAAGATGAAGATTTTTTGTTTCGTTCCTCTCATACACATAACGAAAAGAACAAGTTCACTGACAAATAAAATATTGGCTGATGATCTTGGTCCACCGGAAAAATACCATATAACAGGTCTTGTTAATAAAACACCAACGAAGTAAACATAGGGTAAAAATTTTCTGCTCTTAAAAATAAAGTCTGCAAAAATATATAAAAGAAGAAGGCCAAAAACTCCGGCAAAAATCATGGTTGTTTCTTTTGGCATTTTTAACCCAAAACTTGCCACACCATTCACAAAAGCCCAGAGCAGTTCACAATATATAAAAAACCTTAATAATTTATTTTCAAGTGATGATGTTTCCTTTTTAATTCTTTCTATCGGATTAATACGTCTAATGTGCATATATCTTTTCCTTGTTATCAAATAATAATACTAATTTTTGATACTTCAGTACCATTTAATAATAAAACTTAATGATATAAGTGTCAAAAGGGATTTCATAGAAAGAACACCAAACCACTGAATACATATCCATGCGGTCACACCTAAAAAGGCCCTCAATGTAATGCTCTTACATCGAAGGCCTTAATAATACTTATATAATGATTTATATACATGAAATTACAGGTTACTGTATCCCATAAGAGAGATATCTACTGCTCGTGCAGCATTTCTTCCTTCTGAAATTGCCCATACAACAAGAGACTGTCCTCTTCTCATATCACCGGCTGCAAATACACCCTTGGCACTTGATTCGTATTCACCATCTTTTGTGCTTACATTGGTTCTTGCATTCAATTCTGCACCAAAGCTGTCTGCAACATATTTTTCACTGCCAAGGAATCCTGCCGCGATAAGAACCAGGTCTGCTTTGAGTTCTTTCTCAGTACCGGCTACAGGAACCATCATCATACGACCTGTCTTTTCATCTTTCTTTGACTCCAGTTCTGTAGTCTTAACCCCTGTAAGATTACCGGCCTTATCTTTTATAAACTCGGTAACTGTGGTCTTATAAACTCTCGGATCAGAACCAAACTTATAAATAGCTTCCTCCTGACCATAATCAGTCTTGAGTATCTTAGGCCACTCCGGCCATGGATTACTGTCTAATCTTTCTGTTGGAGGACAAGGCATCATTTCAAGCTGAATTACGCTTCCTGCCCCAAGTCGTATGCTTGTTCCGACACAGTCATTACCGGTATCTCCACCACCGATAACAATAACATTCTTATCTTTTAGCGAGCCAAAGCTATAATCTTTAGCTTCCATGATAGCATTTGCATTATAATCTGAATCCATCAGTTTTTTGCTGACTTCCTTGAGGAAATCAACTGCAAAATATATACCTTTTGCATCTCTTCCGGGTGCTGTAATATCTCTTGGGTTAGAAGCTCCGCAGCAAAGTACTACTCTGTCATACTTCTTAAGAAGTTCTTTTCCTGTGATATCCTTACCAACATTAACGTTATAAACAAATTCTATTCCAGCCTCTTCCATAAGCTTGATTCTTCTGTCGATTACTCGCTTATCAAGCTTCATATTGGGGATACCATATCTTAACAGACCACCGGCCCTGTCGCTTCTTTCATAAACAGTTACACTGTGACCTCTTCTGTTTAAGAGCTGTGCAGTTGCAAGTCCTGAAGGTCCACTTCCGATAACTGCGACCTTCTTTCCTGTTCTGATTTTTGATACTACCTCTTTTACAAGTCCTTTTTCATAAGCATACTCTATGATTGTCTTTTCGTTTTCCTTAGTAGATACAGGTGCGCTGTGAAGACCACAGGTACATGCATTCTCACAAAGGGCAGGACATACTCTTGAAGTAAATTCAGGAAAACTGTGTGTTGTGCTTAATCTCTCGTAAGCCTGTTCATAATTCTCATGATATACAAGATCATTTATTTCCGGCACAAGATTATGAAGCGGACATCCTGATGCCATACCTGCAATCATTGTGCCTGCCTGGCAGAAGGGCACTCCACATTCCATACATCTTCCACCCTGAAGTTTCTGTTCATCCAGGTCAAGGAGACCATGGAATTCATCAAAATTTTTAATTCTCTCAGCAGGTGGTACTACCTTGCCATCTTTTCTTTCAAATTCCAAGAAACCGGTTGCTTTTCCCATTTTTAATCTCCTCCCTTAATTCTTTGTTCCTGTACTTACATAGAAAGCTTCTATGCTAGCCTGTTCTCTGCTCATTCCCTGCTCCTCAAACTGACTTGTAAGATGCATCAGCTTTTTATAATCTGCAGGAATAATCTTCTTGAATTTAGGAAGATATTCATCAAAGTTATCAAGAACCTTCTTAGCTTTCTTAGAACCTGTATATTTAACATGTTTTGAAAGCATTTCCTTTAATTCTACCTGATCAACCTTAGATTCTATCTTTTCCATAAGAACCAGTTCTTTATTGAGGTTACGATACAGGCAGCTGTTTTCATCAAGAACATATGCAACGCCACCGCTCATACCTGCAGCAAAGTTCTTTCCTGTAGGTCCAAGTATTACTGCACGACCTCCTGTCATATATTCGCAGCCGTGTTCGCCGACACCTTCTACAACAGCATAAGCTCCTGAGTTTCTTACGCAGAAACGTTCTCCTGCCATACCTGCAATATATGCCTCGCCGGATGTAGCTCCGTATAAAGCAACATTACCGATAATAATATTTTCTTCTGCTTCATAAGCTGCATTCTTAGGTGCTTTTACAATAAGCTTACCACCTGATAGCCCCTTACCGAAGTAGTCGTTACTGTCACCTGTGAGTGAAAGGGTAAGTCCTTTTGGTATGAAAGCTCCAAAGCTCTGTCCACCTGCACCGGTACATTCCACCGTAAGTGTATCGTCTTCAAGTCCTTCATGATGCTGTCTTGTTATTTCTGCGCCAAGAAGTGTTCCAAATGTTCTGTCAATATTTGAAAGATCGACCTTAACTGTCTTCTTAGTTCCTTTTGAAATGGCTGCCTTAACATCCTTATTGCTTAAAAGAACTGACTCATCCTTTGTCTTTTCGAGTCCAAAATCATAAATATCATTTGGATTGAATGTGCATGACTCAATAGGAGTTGCAGCAATTATTCTTGAAAGATCAATCTTAGCTGCCGCTCCTTCAAGATTATCCTTTTTCTTAAGAAGATCAGTTCTTCCTACAAGCTCATCGATTGTTCTGACACCAAGTTTTGCCATATATTCACGAAGTTCATTTGCTATAAACATCATGAAGTTTTCTACATATTCAGGCTTACCGATAAATCTCTTTCTTAATTCAGGATTCTGTGTAGCAACACCCATAGGACATGTATCAAGGTTACATACTCTCATCATCACACAACCAAGTGTAACAAGTGGCGCTGTAGCAAATCCGAATTCTTCTGCACCAAGCATGGCAGCTATTGCAACATCACGACCTGACATAAGCTTACCATCTGTTTCAATAACAACCTTGGTTCTCAGGCCATTCTGAATAAGTGTCTGATGTGCCTCAGCAAGACCCAGTTCCCATGGAAGTCCTGCGTTATGGATTGATGAAAGCGGAGCAGCTCCTGTTCCTCCATCATATCCTGAAATAAGTACTACCTGAGCTCCGGCTTTTGCAACACCGGCAGCAACGGTTCCTACTCCGGCCTCTGATACGAGTTTAACTGATATTCTTGCATCTTTGTTTGCATTCTTAAGATCATATATAAGCTGTGCCAAATCCTCAATCGAATAAATATCATGATGAGGTGGCGGTGAAATAAGACTTACACCGGGTGTGGAATGTCTTGTTTTTGCAATCCATGGGTAAACCTTCTTGGCAGGAAGATGTCCTCCTTCACCGGGTTTTGCACCCTGTGCCATCTTAATCTGTATCTCTTTAGCACTTACAAGATATCTGCTTGTTACACCAAAACGACCACTTGCAACCTGCTTGATTGCTGAGCTTCTGTCATGATTTGTACCTGCAGATTCAAGTCTTTCATCACTTTCACCACCTTCACCGGAATTTGATTTACCATGAAGATGATTCATAGCAACTGCGAGTGCTTCGTGTGCTTCTTCTGAGATGGAACCATAAGACATAGCTCCTGTCTTAAATCTCTTAACAATCTCTTCAGCACTTTCTACTTCTGAAATAGGCACTCCTGTCTCCGGATAATTGAAGTCCATAAGACTTCTTAAATATCCTGTTTCTTCAGTATCAATCATTGCTGTATACTGCTTAAACTTCTCATAGTCACCTTCACGGGTAGCCATCTGAAGCATATGAATTGTCTGAGGATTGTATCTATGCTGTTCACCCTGAGCACGCATTTTATGACGTCCCAGTGAACTGATTGTAAGATCGGTTTCAAGTCCCAACGGATCAAAAGCCTTTGAATGCTGTGCATCTGTATGTTCAGCAATATCCTGGAGATTAATACCGCCAACACGGCTTACAACTCCTGTAAAATATTTATCTATAACTTCTTCTGATATACCGATTGCTTCGAATATCTTACTTCCCTGATAAGACTGAATGGTCGAAATGCCCATCTTGGAAGCAATCTTTACAATACCTGAAAGAATTGCCTTGTCATAATCTTCAACCGCTGCATAATAATCCTTGTCAAGTAAATCAGTCTTACATAATTCCTCAATACAGGCATGAGCAAGATAAGGGTTAACTGCACTTGCACCAAAACCAAGAAGTGTTGCAAAATGATGAACCTCTCTTGGCTCTCCTGACTCAAGAATTAATGACATAGCTGTACATTTTTTGGTTGAAACCAGGTATTTATGAACCGCAGCTACTGCAAGAAGTGAAGGAAGAGCTACATGATTCTCATCAACTCCACGATCTGAAAGAATGATTATATTCGCACCGTCTCTGTATGCCTTATCAACCTGTACAAACAACTGATCAAGCACTCTTTCGATAGGAGTACTCTTATAATAAAGAATAGACACCTTCTCAACCTTAAATCCGTGCTTGTTCATATGCTCAAGCTTGAGAAGATCAAGGTCTGAAATAATAGGGTTGTCAATTTTAATAACATGACAATTTTCCGGCTGTTCTTCAAGGAGATTACCATTTTTACCAACATATACTGTTGTTGATGTTACTGTCTTTTCTCTTACAGCATCAATGGGCGGATTTGTAACCTGTGCAAACAGCTGCTTGAAGTAATAGAATAATGGCTGATATTCCTTTGACAAAGCAGCTATCGGAGTATCAATACCCATCGCTCCAATATGTTCTGAACCGTTAAGGGCCATATTTCTGATTCCCTCACGATAGTCTTCATAAGTATATCCAAAGGCTTTCTGAAGTCTTGCAAGCTGTTCATCATCATATGAAGGAATTTTTGCATTAGGAATCTTTAATTCCCTCAATGTGAGAAGATTGCTGTCAAGCCATTCGCCGTATGGATCTTTCTTTGCGTATTTTTCTTTAATTTCCTCATCAAGCATTATTTTCTTGTTAACAGTATCAACAAGAAGCATCTTTCCGGGGTGAAGTCTTTCTTTCTTAAGGATATGTGCCTCATCAAGTGAAAGAACACCTACTTCTGAAGAAAGAATAAGTCTTCCGTCATCCATGACGTAATATCTTGAAGGACGAAGTCCGTTTCTATCAAGAATTGCCCCCATAACATCACCATCTGAGAACAGAATTGATGCAGGGCCATCCCATGGCTCCATCATAGTTGCATAATACTGGTAAAAATCTCTTTCCTCCTGAGAAATGGTATCATTATGTGCCCAGGGTTCAGGAATCATTATCATAGCGGCAAGTGGAAGATCCATTCCGCTCATCACAAGGAATTCAAGAGTGTTATCAAGCATCGAAGAGTCAGAACCTTCAGAAGGGATAACCGGAAGAATTCTTGTCATATCATCTGCAGAGAAGCTGTTTGTAAACATAGTTTCTTCTCTTGCAAGCATCTTATCCACATTACCTTTAATGGTATTAATTTCTCCGTTATGTACAAGAAATCTGTTAGGATGTGCTCTGTTCCAGCTTGGATTTGTATTGGTAGAGAATCTTGAGTGTACCATTGCAATTGCAGACTGAAAATCTTTGTCCTGCAAATCCTTAAAGAAAGTACGAAGCTGGCCTACAAGAAACATTCCTTTGTAGACAATAGTACGACATGAAAGTGATGGTACATATGTATTATCATTACTCTGTTCAAAAACTCGTCTTATTACATACAGTTTTCTGTCAAAATCAAGATCTGTCTTCGCTGAAGAAGGTCTCTTAACAAAGGCCTGACAGATAACCGGCATACATTCTCTTGCTTTATGTCCGAGCACCTCGGGAACAACACTTACAGTTCTCCATCCAAGGAACTTAAGTCCTTCCTTTTCAACAATGACCTCGAACATTTTCTTAGCCTGACTCATTTTAAGTTCGTTTGCAGGGAAGAAAAACATTCCTACACCATATTCACGTTCTCCGCCAATCTCAATGCCTTCGGCCTTACATATCTTAGAAAAAAATTTATGCGAAATCTGTGTAAGAATACCTACACCATCTCCTGTTTTTCCTTCTGCATCCTTACCTGCTCTGTGCTCAAGGTTTTCAACAATGCTTAATGCATCTGCTACGATTTCATGGCTCTTAATGCCATTTATATTTATAACTGCACCTATACCACAGTTATCATGTTCAAAACTGCTGTCATACAATGCTGATTTATACTGCTGTTGTTCCATGGTTGACTCTCCTTTTTATACTAATGTTTTCATTCCCTTATATTTTTAAGTGCCGCCTCAATCAGTCCCTTAAATAAAGGATGAGCTGCATCAGGTCTCGACTTAAATTCCGGATGTGCCTGTGTTGCAACAAAGAACGGATGATCTTTTAACTCTATCATTTCGACAATTCGTCCATCCGGAGATATTCCCGAAAGTCTCATTCCGGCATCTGTCAGTGCCTCACGATAATCATTATTTACTTCATATCTGTGTCTGTGACGCTCTGTTATTTCTTTTTTACCATACAACTCGTATGCCTTACTTCCTTCTTCAAGAACACAAGGGTAAGAACCAAGTCGTAAGGTTCCTCCAAGATTCTCCACATTCTCCTGATCCGGAAGAAGTGTTATAACAGGATTTGTTGTGTCAGGATTAAACTCTATGCTTGCCGCATCTTCAAGGCCTAAGACATTTCTTGTGAACTCAGTTATTGCAAGCTGCATTCCAAGACATAAGCCAAGGAACGGTATTTTCTTTCGTCTTGCATAATTGATTGCAAGAACCTTACCTTCAATACCTCTTGATCCAAAACCACCCGGAACAAGAATTCCATCCACATCATGCAAATACTCATTTATGTTTTCCGGTGTTAGTTCTTCTGAATCTATCCACCTTATATCAACTTCAGATTTATTAGCAATTCCGCCATGCTTAAGTGCCTCAACAACACTAAGATAGGCATCATGCAGCGCAACGTATTTTCCAACAAGTGCAATACTTACCTTGTGCTTTGGATTATGAAAATCATCCACCATCTGCTTCCACTCAGTAAGATTGGGTTCCGGGCATGGTATGTTCAGACATTCACATACGGCACCTGCAAGATTTTCTTTTTCAAGCATAAGCGGTACTTCATATAAAGATTTTGCATCAAGGTTCTGAAGCACATGGTCTTTCTTAACATTACAGAACAATGCTATCTTCGACTTCATTTCCTCATCTACAGGATAATCTGAACGACAAACCAGGATGTCAGGCCATATTCCCATACTCTGCAAGCTCTTAACACTCATCTGGGTAGGCTTTGTTTTCATCTCTCCGGAAGCCTTAATGTACGGAATCAGTGTAACCTGTATGATAATTGCATTTTCTCTTCCTATTTCAGCCTGGAACTGTCTTATTGCTTCAAGGAATGGCTGACTTTCAATATCGCCAACGGTTCCCCCGATTTCAATTATCGAAATCGTTTCCTCGTCCTGACTCTTGGCCTTATAGAATCTGTCTTTTATTTCATTTGTTATATGTGGGATTACCTGAACTGTTCCACCGCCATAATCTCCATGCCTTTCCTTATTAAGGACTGACCAGTATATTTTTCCGGTGGTAACATTAGAATTGTAATCTAGATTTTCATTAATAAATCTTTCATAATGTCCCAGGTCAAGATCTGTTTCGGTTCCATCATCGGTAACAAAAACCTCACCATGCTGTATAGGATTCATAGTCCCCGGATCCATATTTATATATGGATCAAACTTTTGAATTGTGACATGATATCCTCTTGCCTTAAGCAATCTTCCGAGCGATGCTGCGGTTATACCTTTTCCAAGTCCTGAAACAACTCCTCCTGTTACAAAAACATACTTAACCATTGTTTTTCCCCTTTTAAAACCAATAAAAAACGGCAACATGGTCTACACCGACCACGTTGCCGTTTGAAAAATCATAACTCCAGATTAAACTAATGTCAATCCTTTTCTTTCCAATATCCATCACTATCAAATCTCATTTTAAGATAGAGAGTCTCAAGTTCAAGACCAATAAAGTTATTTTCACTGAACAAAACAGGAGTAGTTTCGATAACAATATCTTTTCCATCATGAGATTCCTTAACTCTGTAATCGAGGTAAAGCGTCATCTCACTCTCGTCACCTTCTTTTGAAACCATCATTTCTTTTCCATCAATATTTACCTTAAGTTCACTTCCCATATCTGTTACCTTAAGGTGCTTCATCGAAGCTTCTACATAATTTTCAGGTGTGAGATTAAACAGTTTCCAAGACTTTTCACCGTCCCAATTGGTTGTCTTGTCAAGAATGGCAACCGACTGCTGTATAAAGCCTGTTCCATGATAAATATAATATTCTACCAGGAGTTCATTCTCTCCATCTTCATCATAGTCGTCAATCGTTAACGTAGGAACTGTACCATATATAAAATCCATCAGAGAACTGTCTTCTATAATCACATACTTACCATCAGGAGTCTCAAACAATCCTCTGTCCCAGGTAGTGGTATAGTATTTGAAGGTTTCTTTACCATTCTTAACTGTATCAATATGAATTACTTCTTCTGTTTTGGATTCTCTCGAGAAATCCATCTTATCGACAATATCTCCGGCATCTTCAACAACAGAATTACCTGACTTCTTAATCATATTGCTTAAAGACTTATCCGGTTTGAATTCCCCGGCAATAATAACACGATGTGCCAGTTCCGCAGTTTCACCGGATGTTCTTATAGGAATAATCTTTCCGTCACCTTTATTAAAGGATGAAAGCATAAGCGGACCATCCGAAGTAATCATATATACACCCGTAAGTTCTTCTGCCCTCTCATTGACTATAGTTCTTAACTGTTCTGCAGTTGTCCATTCAATTCCTTCTTCTTCAAGTGCATTTACGAATTCGTTATCCTCTTTAGTATATTCATCTGCTATCGAACTATGCATATAATATTGTTTACCATCAACTGTAACAATATCTACACCAACATTATTATCCTGTGTTTCATTTCCAAAAGCCGCAGAATAACATGCAGACATTTTTTCGTCATTGCTTGCCTTTAGCCAGTCACCTATCAGCCAGTCATCAAAGAAAACTTCTATATAATTTCCGTTTTTATCCAGTATTCCGCCGGTTGTTATCTGTTCTCCTGCTCCGGCTGAACCTGATGACCAGATATATCCGGAACTGCTAATATAAGAATTATTTCTGCTCCATTTGCTGAAGGAATATGTAATATGAAGTCCATCCTCTTTCTGTACAACTATAAATGTTGTCTCGCTGTCATCTCCGACGCCATCTATACCGACACCTTTGAATTTAACTACCAGCATACAGACATCATCTCTGTTCACAAAAGAGAATGCAGCATTAAACTGATTGCTCTCTCCACCGACAGAACGTACACCTCCCAGTATGTTTCCTATATCTGATAAAGATAATTCTTTTCCAACATTTTCATGCTCATAATCGAAATATCCAATTTCGACTCCCTCATCAACTACAGCCTTAATTTCAGTAGGATTATCGCCAATTCCAAGGAACGAATAATATGCTGACACTGCATCCATAGTTTCCGATTCAACCGGTGGCTCTTCTTCAACCTCACTTTCCGGTGTCGGTGCTTCTTCCGTAATTTCAGAAGGTGAAGGTGTGGCAACCGGAGGAGCAACATCCTCAACCACCTGTTGATCAACATTATCTTTTCTTACTATCTCAGCAGGACTTTCCTTGGAACAGCCTGTCATCATTGTGCTAATAATCATAATGGCTGAAAGTGCAGCCACCGCACATTTTTTCTTAAACATAAAAATATATTCCTTCCTGTTATTTTATTGATGTGGCGAAAATACATTAAATATGTAAATATTTTTCGACATCATACCCGTATGTCTCTCGCTTTGGCTTATATTTAATGCTTAAAGCAATTTACGGAAAGGCAGTTAAGCCTTTCCGTAAATTATATCACCAGATGATAACACATACCACAACATAATGATGCAAGTATCAAAAGCATCAGTCTGTTATTGTAGATACACTGATTGTTATTTCCTCAAGCACATCAAGCAATACGCTTACGGTATCAAGTGATGTAAACATTGTTACATTATTTTCCGTAGCACACTGTCTTATTGCAGCACCATCTCCGTAATGAACTCCTGATAAAATTGCTCTTGTATTAATAAGATAGCTTACATACCCTGACCTTATTACATCAAGTACTTCCTGGCTTCCTTCACTCAGTTTATGACGAAGTCTTGTTCTGATTCCATGTTCTTTTAGGAATTCAGCAGTAACGGTAGTTGCTTCAATATTAAATCCTAAATCATAAAAACGCTTAATTAACGGAAGTGCTTCTTCCTTATCTTCATCGGCCAGTGTAACCAGAACAGTACCATAATTATGAAGCTTAACACCTGAGGCAACAATAGCCTTGTACATTGCTCTGTGAAGTGCCTTATCATATCCGATAGCTTCACCGGTTGATTTCATTTCAGGAGAAAGATATGCATCCATTCCACGTAATTTAGAAAATGAGAATGCAGGAGCTTTTACATACCATCTCTCTTTTTCATCAGGATACAGCTTAAATATACCCTGTTCTTTAAGCGACTGACCCAGAATACAAAGTGTTGCAATATCTGCAAGTGGATAACCTGTTGCTTTTGAGAGGAACGGAACAGTTCTCGATGATCTTGGATTAACTTCGATAATATATACATTATCATCTGAATCAACTATGAACTGTATGTTAAACAAACCAACGATTCCAATTCCAAGACCAAGCTGTTTGGTATATCTTAAAATTGTTCCTTTAACCTTATCAGAAATTGTATATGGCGGATAAACACTCATTGAATCTCCGGAATGTACGCCTGTTCTTTCAACAAGCTCCATTATTCCCGGAACAAACACATCCAATCCGTCACAGATTGCATCAACCTCGACCTCTTTTCCTTTGATATATTTATCAACCAGAACCGGTTTATCCACATCAATTTCAACTGCTGTTTTAAGATAATGAATAAGATCCTTTTCCTTGGAAACGATCTGCATTGCTCTTCCACCGAGTACAAAACTTGGACGAACAAGAACCGGATAACCAATCTGGGCAGCTGCCTGAACACCTGCTTCAATACTTGTGACAGCTACTCCCTTGGGCTGTGGAATTTCAAGTTCTTTAAGAACCTTTTCAAATGAATCTCTGTTCTCTGCCTTTTCTATCGCTTCACAGTCTGTACCGATAATCTTAACGCCTCGTTTAGTCAGTGGATCAGCAAGATTAACTGCTGTCTGTCCGCCAAGAGATGCTATTACTCCAAACGGCTTCTCAAACTCAATAATATTCATTACATCTTCAACACACAGTGGTTCAAAATATAATTTGTCTGAAGTAGTATAGTCTGTAGAAACAGTTTCCGGATTATTATTGATAATAATAGCTTCAAAACCTGCTTCCTTAATTGTCTTGACAGCATGAACTGTTGAATAGTCAAACTCTACACCCTGACCGATTCTGATAGGGCCGGAACCAAGAACTACAATTTTCTTTTTATCAGAAATAATGGATTCGTTTTCATCCTCATATGTAGAATAAAAATATGGAATATAACTTTCAAATTCGGATGCGCAGGTATCTATCATCTTATATACAGGGAATATATTTTCCTGCTTTCGCATGTTATAAACCGTAATCTCATCGGTACCCCATAAAACTGCAATTTCTCTGTCTGAAAATCCAATCTTTTTAGCATCATAAAGTGCTTTAACGTCCATCTTCTTATCAGCAATTTGCTTTTCCGCTTCAATAATTTTTTCAAGCTTCTTTAGGAAGAAAAGATCAATCCCTGTAGTTTTTGCTATTCTATCTATAGTTATTCCGTGCCTCAACATATGTGCTATGGCATAGATTCTGTCGTCAGTACCCTTCTCTATATATGTGAAGAGTTCAGTTTCTTCCATTCCCTTAAATTTAGCACTGTATAAATGATAAACACCTATTTCAAGAGAACGTATTGCCTTAAGAAGACTCTCCTCAAAGGTTCGTCCGACACTCATGACCTCACCGGTTGCCTTCATCTGAGTTCCTAATGAGTTATTTGCATCCGCAAACTTATCAAACGGGAATCTTGGCATTTTGGTTACAACATAGTCAAGTGCCGGTTCAAAAGAAGCAAGTGTATTTGCAAGCTTAATTTCATCAAGTCTCATTCCGACACTTATTTTTGCGGATACTCTTGCAATAGGATATCCACTGGCTTTTGAAGCAAGTGCTGAAGATCTTGATACTCTTGGATTAACCTCGATAACATAGTAATCAAATGATACAGGATCAAGAGCAAACTGTACGTTACATCCACCCTCAATTTTAAGTGCACGTATTATTTTAAGCGCACTGTTTCTAAGCATCTGATACTCTTTATTTGCAAGAGTCTGTGATGGACATACAACAATCGAGTCACCTGTATGGATTCCAACGGGATCAAGATTTTCCATATTACATATGGTAATTGCTGTGTCGTTGGCATCACGCATTACTTCATACTCTATTTCTTTATATCCCTTAACACTCTTTTCGATAAGAGCCTGATGAACGGGAGAAAGCACAAGAGCATTCTTGATTATTTCATCAAATTCTGCTCTGTCATTTGCAAAACCACCTCCGGTTCCACCAAGAGTATATGCAGGACGAATTACAACCGGATAACCAATTTCTTCTGCAGCTGCAACAGCATCCTCATAACTGTTAACAACGATTGAAGGCAGAACCGGTTCATTAATTGAAATACAAAGTTCCTTGAAAAGTTCTCTGTCTTCAGCCTGCTCTATACTTGAACTTTTAGTTCCAAGCAGCTTAACATTACATTCCTTAAGGATTCCCTTCTTTTCAAGCTGCATAGCAAGATTAAGTCCTGTTTGGCCACCGATACCGGGAAGTATCGCATCAGGCCTTTCATGTCGTATGATTTTTGCAATATATTCAAGCGTCAACGGCTCCATATATATTTTGTCAGCAATTGACGTAT
>JAKSRY010000069.1 GCA_024403415.1 Lachnospiraceae bacterium | reverse complement strand
TTTGAACATATTATCTAAAGTTTTGTTCTCAATGTCATTCCTTAAAAGTAGACCCATAAGGGTCTAAATTTACATTACTATTCAGAACTGCATTGTTTTAATGCCTTATCATAATTCTGAAATAATCTTCCTGACATTCCTTTCTCCTTTTTTTCGAATCAGTTTACCACACAAATAAAAAGAGAAGGTCTACTCTTAATAGACCTCCTTCAATAACAAATTGTTAAAATAATTAACCTTAATAATCCATAGGGCTTACCTTTCGCCCACAGAACCACTGACTGCCCATTTGGACTCCTTCTTCATACGCAAGATTATCAAGATCATAAAGACTTTCAAGCTTTTTGCCTTTATATTTCCCGTTAAGATAATCCCAGAAAAACATATCAACCGGCTGAATAGGAGAAAATGTATAACCGGCAAGCATCATTAGTTCCAATGTAACTGTTTTATTCATCTTAAAAACATAACTGATTCTTAGCACATCCATTTTGGTCATGTTATAATGCTCCTGCACCATTTTCCATTTCCTTCTTTTATCGAAACCTGCTTCAACAAGTTTCTTTTCATCCATATCGTTCTCGTAAATATAATCACTCACAAACTCAAATATGCTCCGTTTGTAAAGATCCGACTGAGGAACAAAAAAATCTTCCTCCTTCCACTTCGTCAGTTCTTTTGCATGCTTATACAGTTTGTCATTCTTTAAACTCTGATCAGAAATGTCACACACAGCACTGCAGGATTCATCCTCAAGCACAATAGGAGCCATACAATATCTTAAACTGTTTTCATGTTCAAACTGTCTATATCTGTTCCGCCTTTCATTCTCTCTTCTTTCACGATAACAGTTGTAGTTCCTTTCATAGTCCGGGATCTCTTTTAAGTATGCTATTATAGTGATATCTATTATATCCCTATTCTCTTCATCTTCTTTTAGAACTATTTCTGTACATACATCCTGAAGCACCCTGAACACTTCTCTTTCGTTATATCCGTTGGCACCTGTACCGATAAAAGGAAGACCAATAGATTTAAATCCTTTTTCTACTGCAAAATCTATAACTTTTTTATAAGCTGCTTTAAGCTGAGAATTTTGAGAATCATCAAGATGCTTTACAGGCGTGACAATGTGAATGATATTTTTACACTTAAGTTTCCCTGCCTCTGTAAGAATTATTCTTCCGTATCCATCATCTTCTACTGAATCGATAATATCCTTAACATTCTTGGAATCTGCAGCCTTTATGATATTCCTGCAAAGATATCCGTAAACAGAGCCTTTCCTGCCAAGGCTGTTTAACACAGCATCCCCTTCATAAATGACTGCATCTGAAAAAATTGTCCTGAACGGCATAATACACCTCTTTTTACTATTTGATTAATCCTAGTCCTACAACAAGTCCTACAACAACTGCAACAGAAACAATAAATACTGCTATTCCTCCTATTTTCATAAGAAGATGTTTCTTTCTGAGTTTCTCTTCAACCTCACGCTCTGTAGGAGTAACCATTATCTCATTTTTATAACCTAATGATGAAAGTATCTGATAAGCGTAGTCTCTTGCTTCTTTATAAATATCTATGTCTTCGTTGATACTGCTCTTAATAACTGAATGACTGTCCCCAAGATAAAAATCTTTCCACTTTGTATAATGGTCTTCGATTGCAATGTTTGCACACTTAATAAGTCTCTGTGCCGGGAAACGGTCTCCCTCATCCATGGACACAGCCTGAGCATATTCCTTTAAAGCGTCCATATAGTTCTTGTCATCAAGGAATTCATCTCCCTTATCCAAGTGTTCCTGTTTAAGAGTATTAAAGGATTTTGTGTCTTCCTCGAACTGAAGTTTCTGATCTTTTATATACTTCTGGACATCTATCCTTTTCTCGCAGTAATCACAATAAACGAAGTCCACATAGGTCTCCGTTTCTATCGCTCTTCCGCAATCTGGACATATAATTGTAAATACTGCCATTATCTTTTAACCTCACAACAAAGAGTTTACTATACTATTTTATTTTGCTTAAGTCCTGATTTATGCAAATAGGACTAAATCCTATTAGTTCATCTTTCAGCATTCCCTCAGGAATATAGTTATAGAAATATATCTTCTTCCCCATTCTGAAAGCATCGTAAATTTCAAGGAATGTGGCACCGCCTATATAGTTCTTCTGCCCGTTTTTATCAAGGTTCAGAACAAGTACTGCATCCACAGTTTTTATCTTTTCTTCTGACTGTTTTATCATCCTGGCTTTCCATTCAGCGTGGCCTTCTGTACCTCTTAAGTTTGCTTCCATTCCCGGGTTATCGTAAGAATTTGGGAGAAGTATCTCGTGGCCGTTTGCCTCGAGATATTCCTTAACAGGCGGGATATTTGTATAGAAAGACTTACTGCAGATAATCAGGATTTTCATGCTGTCAGTTCCTCAATATTAAATTGTTCATATAAATAATCTGTCAATTCATTATCAAGTTTTACAGTAAATTTAACAGTCTGCTTAACGTTCTCTGTAGCTGCTGGATTTTTTAATTTTCCGCTACCTAAATACACGTACGGCAGATTTACTCCATCTTCTTTTTGAAACTTCCTGACAAATATTTGCACATTTGAGTTTGATACTAATCTGTTATAACGAGAATTACCTATGACTGTTTCTGTTTGAGATTCCCACTCAAATGTATCTTTTGAAATAAATTTGTCACCATAATTTAAGTGCTCTTCTACATTTTCTTTTTTTATAAGATCAATAAATAACGCAACGCCCTTATCTTCTGGATAATAAAATACACCCGGCTGGAACGAATAGACTTTGTCATAATTTATGACCCTTGTAAATTCTTTTCTAGAATATGTTCTATGAAGTTCAAAATCATTGCCTGAGAGTTCAAATTCTTCCTCGAATCTCAAAAGGCCATATTCCAGTGTATCTATTACAAATTTTCTAAACTCTGAATTATTAAAATCAAGTTCAGCATAACCTTCCCTATCTTCAACCTGTAGTTCAGTAAGTGAAGTATATAAAGAATATCTGCCGCCAAGGTCCACAATATATTTTGGAGCTTTTTCTTGATTTGCTTCAGAATCGCACTTTCTTAAAAGAACGTTTAACGCGTGTTCAAAGCAAGCCTCATCAAATTCTTTAACAGAATTTTTGATTAATTCTTTCATCTCATCACGTTCAAGTGGCCCCTCATTAACTAGCAAACTGATTATTTTAAATTCATATGGTCTTGTTAATGGCAAAAATTCACATAAATATTCAAGAAATTCTTTTTCAGGCTTAGTAAATGTTGGCACATTAAATTCCTTTATTTCATGCAAAAAATTATAATATGATTTTTTAGTGCTGATTATCCTCATTAAATCAAATTGACTATTTGAGGCTACAAAACTCACCTGGGATGGGAAAGACGTAAACTTATGATACTCTTTATACTCGTGATAATTGCGTTTTAAAACATCTAGTCTATTAAAATTATAATGGTCTATGTAATCATTAATTTCTTTTTTAGACTCTTCATCAAAGTATATTTCTACACCAAGTGCAGTAGTTGCAGCAGAATCTCCATTAAGCACATTTTTTATGACAGGCTTTGTCATAACTGGAGCATCTGTAATCGTTCCAAGAGCCCAACCTATATAAGTACTTCTTTCATATTTTTTACCAATAAAGTCAATGACAATTGGTTTTTTCTTTCCTTCATGCTTTCTAAGCGCTCTACCAAGTTGTTGGATAAAAATGGTCGTAGATTCAGTAGGACGAAGGAATAGAGTCATATTAATTGATGGTAAATCCACACCTTCATTCAAAACATTTATAGAAAATACTATCTGAAGTGGATCGTTTTCATCTTGAAGTCTATTGTAGATACTCTGACGTTCTGATGGTGATGTACCACCTATTATGCAAGTTGTATGATAACCTAATTGTCCCATTTTGATAGATAACGCCTTCGCATGTTCAATATTCACACAGAATGCTAAACACTTCAGTTTACCTTGTATTTCTCCCATATGTGATTCAATTTGAGTTCTTATGAAATCGCAGTGGTTTTCATCTATCATATCCTTATAAAGTTTACCTTGATCTTCTTTAGTAGAATAGTTAACAAAGTTATCTGCAACACTATAATATTTAAACGGCATAATAAGCCCATATTTTATTGCATCTCTCAAAGATAATTCATAAGGTATTGTATTGCCAAATATCGCCCTAACATTTTGCTGGTCAAGTCTATCCGGAGTTCCAGTCATTCCAAGCATAAACTCGCACTTAAAATATTTAATAATCTTTTGGAATGTTGAAGCCGGAGTATGATGAGCTTCATCCATTACTATATAATCAAAATAGTCTTTTTCAAAATCGCCTAAATGCAAAGCCAAAGTCTGATTCGTTGCAAAAACAATATCAACATCATTATCTCGCTCTCCATCAAGATAAAATCCATAAGTTTTTGTATCGCCATAAACTCTTTCGTACTCGAGTTTTGCTCGTCTCAATATCATATCTGTATGACACACATATAAGATATGGTTCGCATTAGCGTTCTTGCTATCAAAAGCCGATAAAAGAGTTTTACCACTTCCCATAGCTGCAACTATTAAAGCCCTATTAACATTCCTTTTTCTTGTTTTAGCAAGCTCCTCAAGCGCTTCCTCTTGCATATAATTAGGAGAAACAGTTCCATATGTCAAATTTGGTTTTCTCTTATCATACCCTTCTATTACTTCCTGAGAAACTTTGCTAGCAAGATCTATGTTCAAATTAAATTCTTCATAAACTGTTTTATATAAATCGTCGTCTACAAGCGTTCTTGACTTTAAAGACCATTCTCCGCCTGCCCTAGTTATTGCAGCATCACTAAGATTAGAAGAACCAATAATTATTGTTGCTTCAGTGCCCTTTTTAAATATATAACCTTTTGTATGAAAAGTCGTATATTCTTTAGATGAACCCACCTCAATAAAATAAGCATTGAAATTAGTATATTTATCAGAAAGACTCTTAAGGTACTTAAGTGCATCAATATCGGTAATGTCTAAATAGTCGCATGTAACTATTGTTCCTTTAGCCCCTCTATCCAAAGCCCCCTCAATATACTTTTTAATATGAGCAAGTCCAGATTCCTTAATAAAACTTACAGAAAACAAAAATTCATCACATTCTTCAAGATTCTGGAGAAGAACATTAACAAGTGGCCCGTTTTTAAAGTGCCCGATGAATTGTGTCTCAGAATTGTACTTCATTACTTCATTAACTCCTTTACTATTGGCATATCTGCTGCCGCCCAATCTAAACTTAATAAATCTTCTTTTTTAAGCCATTTAAAACTCTTATGTTCTTTCATAATAAAATCTGGTTTTTCGACTTTACATATAAAGCTTTGCATTGTAATTGAGAAATCTGGATATTCATGGTTAACAGTATAAAAATACTCAACTTCTCCCACTTTCATATCCATTTCTTCTACAAGTTCTCTTCTCAATGCTTCTTCAGGAGTTTCACCAGGTTCAATTTTACCACCAGGAAATTCAAATTTTAAAGACGTATACTCAAATTTACTAACATTTCTCTGCATACATAAAATTTTGTCCTGATACTCAATAATGCCTGCCACAACTTCTAAATGTTTCATATCTGCCTTCTTACAATAATTTTGATTATTGTACCATACAAAAGATTTATCTTCAATGTAACCGGGTAAAATAACATAAAAACGGCTGCAGTGTATTTCTGCAGCCACTTGATTATTTCACTCTTCATCCTTACTCTTATAATAAAGCATACAGTGGCAGTACCCCTCGAACTCAGGGTCTGCTATCTGTGCCTTAAACTCTTCACACATACACTTATACTCTTCTTTTCTCTCTCTTCTGCACGGGCAGTACCCGCCAGTGCGTTTTAATCCTTCCCTGACAGAATCGACTATCTCTTTATTGTCATTAAGTTTTACCATATCTTAAATCCCCTTAGAGTCCGTA
>JAKSRY010000068.1 GCA_024403415.1 Lachnospiraceae bacterium | reverse complement strand
TTTATGTCTTATGAACCCTTTAATCAAACTATATATCAATAATCTTCTCCTTAAATGCCTACTTGTATGAAAAGAACCAGACTAGGTTACATTTCCTATCCTGGTTTCTATCTTATATCTTTTGTATTCCCAAAGTTCGGACTCGCAAGTACAGGTTTTGCGAAACTTTGTTCTTATTTCTTGTTTTTCGAACATATGTTTGTTATAATATTATTGGTGCTACCCTACACGGTAGGCGGTTAACCTCCATCAGAGAGTTATAGCTCTGTTTACATAGAAATCCTTTCAGGAAAACTTGTTAAGGAGGATTGTGTTTATGCTAACCATTGGTGACCTTATTGCAGTTCTTGCACTTTGTGCAACTTTCTACAGTCTTGGTTACATGCATGGTAAGCATGCTTCCAAGACGCAAAAATGACCGCCCACAGTCTCTGATTAAACTTTGGCGGTCATTTTGACACAAAAAAATATCAGGCTAACCGTCTATCGGTAGCACTCTATGAATAAATAGTAGCATTTTGGCACTTTCAAGTCAAACCATTTTCCAAGATTAACTCATTTTTGTTTTCACACTTACTACTCAATTTCGTACTGCTCCATCAGTCTTCTAAGTTCCTCTTTCATCATATCAACAACCTTATCAGGGCCAATGATTTTAACGCCATTTCCAAGTGCCATAATCCATCCGAGGAAATGCTTACTCACGGCTACCTTAACATCTACAATGAAATGTTCCTCATCAACTCTGAGCATTCTGACATCTTTTCCAAAGCGATCAATCATTACGCCTGCGAAACGGTTATCGCACAGAATTTTAACGGTCTCTTCATCTGCATCAAACATTCCAAACATCTTCTTGGCATATTCCGCCATGTCAAAGGATTGAAATCTTTGTCTTCCTTCACGTCTTATATCTGTATTACTTATATGAAGCATCTTATCAACACGATAGTGCTTAATCATTGCATTTTCACTATCATATCCTACCATATAGTAGTATTCATCATCCCAGGAAAGGGCCCACGGACTGATTTCATAAACCTTGCCGTCGTGTCTTAATTCCCTATTTTTATCCGGCGTCCATCTGTAATACTGAAACCTTATCTTTGTATTGGTATTGATTGCATGATGAATTGCATCGACATTAATAAGAATTCCTTCGTTAACGGTTTTTACTCTGCTTGCAACATATACCTGACGCTGAAGCTGCTGTGCTTCGTATTTACTTGCAAGTGCTTCTATCTTTTTAATCAGATCATTTGACTTCTTGGCGGTAATGAATTTAGCTGACTGTACAGAATCTACCAGAAGCTTGAGTTCTGCTAGCTCAAACTGTCTGTTCAATACTCTGTAATAATATGTTCTGTCCTTCTGCTCTCCATAGATATCAAGTCCATACTGACGGAGCTGTTCTATATCCGCATATATACTCTTACGTTCACAGGTAACATTATAGCCCTTCAGTTTTTCTATTATCTGCTGCAATGTAATACTATGTGTCTCATCTGTATTCTCAAGAAGCACTTTCATAAGATACATTATCTTTAATTTCTGATTGCTTCTTGGTTCCCTTTTCTTAACATTCTTTTCATCCATAACAATGTCCTACTTATAAGCACTCATATTATCTTATGTACGTAATATTATTTTCATAACCTGATTTAACTATATAGTCTTCAACATTTGAATTTTTTATTACAGCAAAGATTGTGTTATTACAATGATCAAATACATTGTTATCGAATCTGACATTATCTGACATAATTGTCATTTTATTCATCTTACCGCAGCCGCTAAATGCCTTATATCCTATTTCATCCAAAGTGTTTGGCAATGTCATTTCCGTCATTTCACACTTATAAAATGACCTACTTCCAATCTTTTCAAGCCTCTCACCTTCAAATACGAATGTGGTCGGGCTTTGGGCCGACTCACTGTAGAATGCATTGTCACCTATAGCTGAAACATTCTTTGGTATTTTAACAGTAACATCCCCAACAAACTCTGCATTATAAAATAAATTTTCAGGTATATACGTCATATCTTCATTCAATACCACGCTTGTCAACGCACAGTTACTAAAAATATGACTCTCACATTTTCTTATATTTGTTGATTCAATGATGACTTCTTCAAGACTCCTGCAACCCGCAAAAGCATAACCATCAATTCTGTTAACCAAATAAGGTATGGTAACACTCTTTATTTTGTCACAGCCTTCAAATGCCTTATAGCCAATTGTTTCGAGGCTGTCCGGTAGATTAATCTCATTAATCTCACATTTGTAGAATGACTTACTTCCTATGTCTGTCAGTTTATTACCCTTGAATATAATGCGTATAGGGCTCTTAGAACTTTCACTATAGAATGCACTGTCACCTATCGTTAGCACATTTTGTGGAATCTCAACCACTGTTTCAGGTCTGAATTCAGCATTGTAGAAAAGATAATCAGGTATATATGTCATATCCTCATCAAGCGTCACATTGGCCAGTGCACAGCCTGAAAAAATATTAAATTCACAGTTTATTATGTTTGTGGCCTCAAAATTAAGATCTGTCAAGCTGCTACAATTTCTGAATGCCTCTCCTCCAATTTTTCTAACCATTGACGGAATTGTAATTTCCGAAATAAGGCTACAATTATGAAATGCCTCATAACCTATGGTTTCAAGGCTATCCGGTAAGACAACCTCATCTAACATGATACAGCCGTCAAAAGCCTTCCTGTCTATATCTTTTACACTACTTAATGCGAAATTCACAGAATGAATTCCGGTATTTCCTCTAAAAGCACCTTCAGCCACTCTCGTTGCACTTGCCGGAATAACAATATCTGTCTCAGTTCCCGTGTAGCCTGTAATAACTGTACCATCCCAAACAAAGGCTGCTTCATCAGTAGCCTCCAAATTCGCCCTAACCTCTGCGACTATCTCCTTAGGCTCTTCCTGTTGAGTCTCATAAATATATACACCACCACCAACTGCACTTGCGGCTATTACTCCCGTAGTTGCTTTAATAGCCACAGACTTTATTGCTCTTTTGGCAATTACCTTACCGGTAGTTTTAGTAACTGTAGCGACATCCTGTCCTATGTCAGCGGCATTATATACACTACTTGCTACACCTGCTCCTGCACTAACAGCATTATAGGTATCCAGGACATTCATCCCAACATCAGCAACAGTTGACGCTTTGGCAACGACATTTGATCTGAAATACAGCATAAGCAATGCAGGAACCATTGCAAGAAGACGTGTTCCGGTTTTCTTTTGATAGCGACTTACTCCTTCTGCAACCTTTTTTCGCCCATAATTAAGTCGACTCTTGACCGCATCGACAGGAACCTGTTGAACTGCTGCTACTTCTGCAATAGACATCTGATTATAATAGTACAAGACAAGTGCCTGACGTTGAGCATCCGGTAGTTCTTGCATTCCCTTATCCAATAATAACTCCATATCGATTAGGGATTGCATCTCTTACAAGGTGAATATCCCATCGCAATGATTTCTTCTCGAGAAATATTTACATCTTTTCTGTTCTTAGCACTCATATCGCTTACACTTCCACACGTTGGCTCGTGGAATTTTTTTGACTTTGTATTAAGAACATATGCTGAAGCATTGGCATTATTATCTTGAAACGTTGTCTCATTCTGATTTGATATATTAGTATCAGCAACAGTATTTTCTGTATAGGGTTTACAATTTCCACATGCCTTATACCCTTTACTTATCAAGGCTTCAGCAGTTTCCTGGGTAAACTCTCTATTTTTATCTTTCATTTGATAGACGCTTTTACATGTCGGAGTATGAAATCTTTTAGTATTTGTGTTCAAAACATATGTAGTGCCATCCGGAATTTCTGCTTCATCATCTGACTTTTGATTATCTGCTATTACATTTTTCTCTGTGGTTATTTCAATTGACTTCCCATCACTTACAATAGTAATATCCCCGTGCTGATCAGTTCTATATATTTCTACAGCAGCCTTATTAAGTCTATCTAATGCGGATTGGTCGGGATGTCCATATGCATTATCTATCCCAACAGAAATGATAGCATATTGAGGCTTTACTGATTTTAATAGCTTATCAGAAGTTGATGAAGCACTTCCATGATGTCCAATTTTAATCACATCACATTTAAGGTTCTTCCATTTATTTATTATTTGAGCTTCTTCTTCAGTTTCTGCATCTCCCATGAACAGAAAACAGTTATTCCCGTACTCAACTTTTACAACTATTGAACTGTTATTTGTATCATCAGCCTTGGATCCAGGTCCAAGAATAGTTATATTTGCGCCCCCAAGATGAAAAGTATCTCCACTTTGAGGAACTGTAATCGAGACCTTCTGTTTCTCTAAATACTTTAACAGACTGTTAAAAGTCTTGGTATCATGCTGCGTCACAGAACAAAAACACTTCTCGACTTTTGCATAATTTAATGCTCCGGACAAACCTCCTATATGGTCTGCATCAGGATGGGTTGCTATCATATAATCAAGCTTATCTATCTTTTCCTTCTTGAGAATAGAATAGATAGTTGATGATGCATTTGACGGTCCACCATCAATAAGCATATAGTGCCCATCACATTTAATCAGTGCGGCATCTCCCTGGCCTACATCAATAAACTTTATTTCAAATGTACTATTATCTGTTTTGCCAAAAGCTAAAACAGGCATAAAAGCCAATTGAACCATTGTTAATAAACAAATTATCAATGGAACTATGACCTTTCTGTATATTTTACTCATGAAATCACCTTCTTATTCAACTTAGCCTATAATTCAAGAAATACACTAACTAATAGTACTATTCTACCATATAACCTCATTTGATTGTATGTTATCCACTTCACGTTTAATAGGCATTATAAGTCATATTTTATATTCACCTTCATACATAGATGCAACACGTTTCGCAGGTAGCATCTATGATTAGCAGTCGTCAAATTTCCTTGCATGCAAGCATGATTTTCCTGGTTTCGATGAAAAAACATTGTAATTTCATGAATTTAATATCTTTTCGCAAAAATCCCGTATCTCTTCTTTTTTATCTTCCAGATCGCTCTTATATTCAATCCCGCAAAGTCCAAATTTTCCACATGATGCTATTTCCAGATGTCCATTAAAATGTTCAATGCTACTAATAATTCTCTCGCACTCCGGCATACTCGGACCGGTTCTTAATGCAATTGTATATCCCTTTTTTCCACTTTTAAGTTTGGCATGCGGTTCATGAGTATTGCACCAGGGTGTGCATCTGTCAATAAAGACCTTAAATTGTCCCGGAACATCAGCCCAGTAAGAAGGCGATACTGATACAATCTTATCTGCCCAATCATATGTAGCCATCAATTTAGTTACATCATCTTCCTGAAAACATCTGGCTGTTTTATGACATTTTCTGCATCCTTTACACAGCTTAATGTCATAATCATCAATACAGACCGTTTTAACTTCATTTCCATCTCCAAGATGGTCCTTAACAAGCTTCACTATTTCGGCGGTAGCCCCGTTTCTGACCGGACTACAGTTTATAATTAAAATATTCATGCTACTAACTCCTTGATGATTTCATTTCCCACTACAGTATATAGTATCACATTGCATAAGCCAGAATACTCTTTTTATTATTTACAAACCTAATATCTGTTTCTTCTTTGCAGCGAACTCTTCCTCAAAAATAATACCGTCATCTAATAATAACTTATACTTCTTCAATTCATCTGCACCACTTAATTCATTTGCCACATTTACTGTCTTTGGTATGCTTTCACCATAATGTCCTCTGCTCTGTCTTGCTATCAGAAGTTCATTTATTTTTTGATAAATATCACTTCGATTATTCAAGCCGTAAAAAGATATTCTACCAGAAGCAGTTGAAACTGACCCCCAAAAAATAATCTTGTTGTTGAAACTGTTGAAATACTATCTAAAGGCAAATCAACCTGTTTTCCGACTGCTTAGTGAATTCTACTATCTTCCAGCATCAAATAAGAATACATTAGTTCCCTGTCAAAATAGGTTTTTTTAATAATAAAAAATACTTTTATTATTATACCTATCACAAAAAGTATCCATATGATTTTTAGTCCATCAGAATCTGACATAAGGCAGAAATCATAAAATCCATGTAATATAATAGGTATTAGCAAAGAAAAAATAGTATATTTAGCTGCCTTAAATTTATTTCCATTAAGTGCGTTCTTTTTCGATAGAAACCAATAGTGCCCTATGAAAATAGAAAAAAATAAATGTCCTGGTGTAGAGGTGATTGAACGTATTATACAGACACTAATATCGCCATAAAAGGCATAAATTACATTTTCAATCATGCTAAATCCCATTGAAATATACGCAGCATATACAATTGCGTCATATCTTGAATTAACATCTTTTTTCTTCAAAACATATTTATTAAAAACTAACCACTTAAATAACTCTTCAGTGAATCCGGCAACTATAAAAGCATCTAAAAAGGCATAAAAAATATTTCCTGTCTGAACAAACTGTTCCATAGCAAATTCAATAATACTCTCTATAAGAATAATAGGGATACTAATTAACACCCCAAAAACAAATAGCTTCATATAAAATTTAAGCTGACCATCTATTGTATTCTTTTTTTGGGCAAAAATAGTTAAAACAAGTAAAATACCTATATTGGATAATGTTACAATTAAAAACTTCATATCGTATACCTCTCTTTTTGTTGGTTTAACACAATTAGAAATCGTGCTTTTTAATGTTTCTAATTTATATACAGATAAAACTAACATTAGGTTTTAAGAATATGAAATTTTAATTTTTAATAGTGAAAAAGAAAATGGGACTCGGTCTCCGCTTCGCTTCGGTCCGCGCAAAGCCGAGGTCCACCGGACCTCGTGCGCCCTCAACCCTCCCTCTCGGGTTTCGGGTTCAATTCACTTTCTTGGTACGACAAAAAAGCGAGAGGGGGACTCGGTCTCCGCTTCGCTCCGGTCCGCGCAAAGCCGAGGTCCACTGGACCTCGTGCGCCCTCACCCCTCCGGAACCGTATGTTTTCGTATTATTCCAGTCTCTCTTTCAAATAGTAAAAAATAAAAGGAATAGGTGAAACCTATTCCTTTTATTTTTTAGTAGCGAGAGGGGGACTCGAACCCTCAACCCTCCGGGTATGAACCGAATGCTCTAGCCAGTTGAGCCATCTCGCCAAATATTTAATTCACATCTTTCGATGCTAGTGGAACCTACAGGGCTCGAACCTGTGACCCTCTGCTTGTAAGGCAGATGCTCT
>JAKSRY010000067.1 GCA_024403415.1 Lachnospiraceae bacterium | reverse complement strand
TGGTGTGAGAGGTCGAAAATTTCTCATTTAGAGAAATTTTCTCCTACTCGATTATACTTTCCATGTGGTAATTCTTCTTAATTAGGGATATAATAGACGATTATATGCTTCAAAGGTTTATATTAATTAAAAATGATGATTTTTATATAAATCCCTCGTCGGCATATAGCACATTTTGATGAGATTGGATAGTTATATTTGAAAGAATAATAATAGGAATCGGTATATGAACAAAGTCTCAGAAGAAACAATTGTATTTGATGAAGGAAAAATTGAAAACATTGAAGAGTTTCAAAGTCCCGAACAATTATATAGGGATTTGCTTTCGCGTGTAAGGAAATATCATCCATCATCTAATCTTTCGATGATAGAGAGAGCATATGACACTGCTTACAGAGCGCATGCGGACCAGAAGAGAAAATCCGGTGAGCCTTATATCATTCATCCTCTGTGTGTATCCATCATTCTTGCAGATCTTGAAATGGATATGGAAACAATCGCAGCAGGCCTGTTGCATGATGTGGTTGAAGATACAATTATGACCGGCGAACAGTTAAGGGAAATGTTTGGTCCGGATGTTGAACTTCTTGTTGATGGTGTTACCAAACTTCAAAAACTTCATTTTACCAAGAATGATGAGAATAAGAGTCCTGACAGGCTTGAAATGCAGGCAGAGAATCTTCGTAAGATGTTATATGCCATGGCAAAGGATATAAGAGTTATTATTATCAAACTTGCCGACCGACTTCATAATATGCGAACCCTTAAATATCAGAAGCCTGAATCACAGGAACGTATTGCGAAGGAGACTCTTGAAATTTATGCTCCTATAGCAAGCAGACTTGGTATTTCGAAGATTAAGGTTGAACTTGAAGATTTATCTCTTAAATATCTTGAGCCGCAGGCATATTATGATCTTGCAGCTAAAATATCTCAGAGAAGATCTGAAAGAGAAAAATATATACAGAGTATAGTTAACGAAGTTACAAATCATATTGAGCATGCCGGAATCAAGGCAAAGATAGACGGAAGAGTTAAACATTTTTACAGCATTTATCGAAAGATGGTTAATCAGAATAAGGAACTGGAGGATATCTATGACCTTTTCGCTGTAAGAATTATTGTAGATTCAGTTAAAGACTGTTATGCAGCTCTTGGTGTTATTCATGAAATATATAAGCCTATTCCGGGACGTTTCAAAGACTATATAGCTATGCCAAAAGCAAATATGTATCAGTCTTTGCATACAACACTTATCGGAACTTCCGGACAACCGTTTGAGATACAGATCAGAACTTTCGAAATGCATAAGGCTGCTGAGTTTGGTATTGCTGCACACTGGAAATACAAGACAGCTGCGGATGGTAAGAAGGTTGAAGATGCTGAAGAAGAGAAGCTTTCATGGCTTAGACAGATTCTTGAGTGGCAGCAGGATATGGACGATAATAAGGAATTCTTAAATATCCTGAAGTCTGATCTTGATTTGTTTTCAGACAGTGTATACTGTTTCACACCAACCGGCGAGGTTAAGAATTTACCGGCAGGTTCAACTCCTATAGATTTTGCTTACAGCATCCATTCGGCAGTAGGTAATAAGATGATTGGAGCAAGGGTTAATGGCAAACTTGTTCCTATCGAATATGAAATTAAAAATGGTGACCGTGTTGAGATTATGACCAGCCAGAATTCCAAGGGACCAAGCAGAGACTGGCTGTCGCTTGTTAAATCAACTCAGGCAAGAAATAAAATAAATCAGTGGTTCAAGGAAGAATTTAAAGAAGAGAATATTATTAAAGGTCGTGAAATTCTTCTTGCATACTGTAAAGCCCACTCGCTTAATCCAAGTGAAATCGGAGAACCTCAGTACAGAGCTTCAATCATGCGTAAATATGGTTTTAGAGACTGGGATTCCGTTCTTGCTGCTGTTGGTCATGGAGGATTAAGAGAAGGTCAGATTATTAACCGTCTGGTTGAACTGTATTATATAGATCATCCGAAGGAAGTGACGGATGAAGAAATAGTTGCAGAGGTTAATGAAAATGCCAAGAAGCCTAATCCGTACCGTAACATGAAGGTTAAGTCCGGAATTGTGGTTAAGGGCATTGATGACCTTGCAGTCAGATTCAGTAAATGCTGTGCGCCTGTTCCCGGAGATGAAATAATCGGATTTGTCACAAGGGGAAGAGGTATTTCAATACACAGAACCGACTGCGTTAATATAATGGCCCTTCCGGAAATCGAAAGAAACAGAATTATTGAAGCGGAATGGGAAGAAAATGCGGCTAATAATCCTGAAGAGAAATATGTTGCTGAAATAGCTGTTTTTGCAAACAACAGGAATGGTTTACTGGTTGACATAACTAAGACTCTTTCAGAAAGAGACATAGATATTATGGCATTAAATACCAGAATCAGTAAGGCCGGAATGGTTAGTGTATCTTTGTCCTTCAGAGTCAGCAATAAGCAGGAGTTGCAGAAGACCATTGAAAAGCTCCTGCAGGTTGAAAGCGTTGTTAACGTTGAAAGAACTGTAGGATAAATATTCTGCATTATTACTATTTATATTGAAACAAACTGATATCTTTATTCACGTAAAAGGCGTGAAAATTGTGAGGTATTGAGATAATATGAGTGATATTAAAATCGGAAAAATAACACTTGGAGTATGTCAGACGAATACATATTTCATATATAGAGAAGGCAGCAGTGACATTATTGTTTTTGATCCGGCAGACAGAGGTGAATATCTTTTTTCGAAATTTCAGGAAAAAGGATTTAATGTTGCAGCTATTTTGCTGACACATGGGCATTTTGACCACATTTTGGGAATTGAGGATTTACAAAAGCACACGGATGTCAAATTATATGCATCTGAAGACGAGGCAGAGCTTGCAAAAGATATTGAATTAAACTGTTCTCAGATGTTCAGAAGAGAATGCAGTGTGAATCCGGATATTTTGTTTTCGGATGGTGAAAAGGTAACGCTTGCAGATATTGAACTGGAAGTTATTAAAACTCCCGGCCACACGGTTGGAGGCTGCTGCTATTATATTGAAGAAGCAGGTTTTTTGATTTCAGGTGATACTTTATTTCTTGAGTCGGTTGGAAGAACAGACCTCCCTACAGGATCGATGGGGACACTGATAAGAAGTATTAAGGAAAAACTGTTCATATTACCGGACGAAACAATAGTTTATCCCGGACATGGACCATCAACAACCATAGAACATGAAAAGGAATATAATCCGTTTATATGAGCACAATTAATGTAACTGTTAATGAAAAAGGTTTTGAATATGATATTCATTCCCTGGTTAAGGCTTTTTATCCGGAGAGTGAAGTTAAGGTAGAAATTGGCGATTGCGATTATGATATTGCAATCGCTTTTGATAATTCAGGAATTTCCATTAAGGACACGAGTGGTAAGGTGCGCATAGAAGAGTATGCAGACGGCGAAAAAGATCTGGTAGAGGACAGAACCGAAATTAAGAATGTTCTGAAGAAACTCGTCTATGTATTTTTATCTCAAAAAGAAGGCAGGGAGCTTCCGTGGGGAACCTTGACAGGTATTAGGCCGACTAAAATTCCGATGACTATGCTTAATAATGGTGTTTCGGAGGATGAAATCCGTAAATACATGAAAGAAGTATATCTTTTGTCTGACGAAAAAATGAATCTTGCAATCGACATCGCAAAGCGTGAGAAAAAATTGCTTGGCAACATTCATTATAAAGACGGATACAGCCTGTATATAGGTATTCCTTTTTGCCCGACTACATGCCTTTATTGTTCATTTACATCATACGCAATTTCATCATGGAAAAAGAGAGTGGATGAATACCTGGATGCATTGTGTCATGAACTTGAATATGTAGCAAAATCAAATGAAGGAAATATTCTTGATACAATCTATATAGGCGGAGGAACTCCGACGACACTTGAACCGGAACATCTTGAGAGGCTTCTTTCGAAGATAGTGTCACTTTTTAATATGGATTCGATACAGGAATTTACGATAGAGGCAGGGAGACCTGATAGTATTACACCTGAAAAACTGGATGTTATTCGAAAATACCCGGTGACAAGAATCTCGGTTAATCCGCAGACCATGAATCAAAAAACCCTTGACCTTATCGGAAGACGCCACAGTGTAGAACAGGTTAAGGAAGCTTTTCAGCTTGCAAGAAGTAAAGGCTTTAACAATATCAACATGGATATTATTCTGGGGCTTCCGGGAGAGGATATTCAGGATGTGGCCTATACTATAGATGAAATAAAGAAACTTAATCCGGACAGTCTTACAATACATTCACTGGCAATTAAAAGAGCCTCTAAACTTGCGCAGGTTATTAGTGAAAAGGGCTTTGACCTTATAGCAAATTCGGGTTCAACAGACGCTGCGATGGAGGTAGGCGCTGCCGGAACCAAAGCTATGGGAATGGAACCATATTATCTTTATCGCCAGAAGAATATGTCAGGTAATCTTGAGAATGTAGGTTTCTCTAAAGAAGGAAAAGAGGGAATATATAATATCCTTATCATGGAGGAAGTGCAGACCATAATCGCCTGTGGTGCCGGAACTGTCACCAAAAGAGTGTACCCTGGGGACGGGGTTAGTGGTCCAAATATTAGAATTGAACGATGCGATAATGTGAAGGACGTGGCCCTCTATATTGAGAAGATTGATGAGATGATTAATCGAAAGAGAGAACTTTTTAAGGACTAAAATCTGAAAACAGGAATAGCCGGAATGATAGTTGAACAATTGCTTATAAAGAGATATTTTGTTAGCGAAATGATCCAATGACCGCAAAAAAACATCGGTTTCCAGGTTGTGATAAATGGAGGTACATAATGGAAGAGAATGTGGAAAATACAAAAAAGGAAAAGATAATAAATGCAATCAGAATATATAAGCGATTTGGGTGGTTTCTTATTGTCTTTCTTCTTATAATTATTGCACGAGTTAAGGAAAACATATACGAAGATGTAGAAGTGGAATATCCTGTCTCATATTATTCTGAGGATGCGGATATTAACAGTTACGCATATTGCGATATTATAGCATGCCTCCCTGCCTGTGTGATTAAGCATACAGATACAGTGGGGAATACAATACTTAGTGCAACTTATGATTATTACTATTATGCAATAACAGCAGAAGGTAATTTAGCGTTTCTTAAGACTGACCAGTATGACCGCTATGCAAATTCTCATTTGAGCTTGGTCAAATCAGTAATGGAAGAAAAGTATGGTGAACAGCTGAAAAACGGTGAGGCAGTACGTGTCATGGGAAAGATTGTTGAGGCTCCTGAACTTAAAAACACGAAAGTAGAAGTATCACCGGGGGATTTTTTGATGAATTCTATGGATGAAATAATGGATGAATCCGGTAACTTTGATGTACATAAATATGTGGAGAAAAAAAGTGCAGCTGAGTCAAATACTAAAGAAATAGCCAATGACCTGGCAGAGCATAAATTTCTAGACGTCTGGGTTGGTACGGATGCAAATGAAAGAATTAATTTTGATACCATGACAATGCATAGTCAGGAAACAAAACTGGTAGGAAAGAATCCTTTCTTTGTTGTATTATTCACACTCCTTGCTACATCATTCGTACTTTGGTGGATAGCCCTTTTTGCATTGCGTATTATTGCAAAAAGAGAGCGTAACAGATAAGAATAGCAGATATAATTCAGTATAAAAGAAGACAGCATCTGAATATAACTTTCTGGAAAGGTATAATTAATGAAGAAGATAATCGCAGCCGGACATATATGCATAGATATCACTCCGATTTTCAAAGATAGTGAGGCCAAAGATATAGGATCGGTTCTTAAACCCGGAAAACTTATTGAGACAGGAAAGGCTGAAGTATCGACTGGAGGTTCAGTTGCCAATACAGGCCTTGCGATGAAGAAACTTGGCGCTGATGTTACTTTGATGGGAAAAGTCGGAAAAGATGAATTCGGTGACATGATTTGTGGGATTCTTAAAAAGTATGATGCTGAAGCGGGCATGATTCGTTCTGAAAAAGTGTCAACTTCGTATTCTGTTGTACTTGCTATTCCGGGAATAGACAGAATATTTTTACATAATCCGGGTGCAAATGATACTTTTTGTGCTGCTGATGTTATGGATGATAGTCTGGAAGGTGTATCACTGTTTCACTTTGGTTATCCGACGCTTATGAAATCCATGTACAAAAATGATGGCGAAGAACTGGTATCTTTGTTCGAAAAAGTTAAGAGTAAAGGGATTGCTACTTCACTTGATTTATCAGCAGTAGATCCGGATTCCGAAGCCGGTAAAGTTAATTGGGAACGGGTTTTAACTAAAGTAATCCCATATGTAGATTTTTTTGTTCCGAGTGTTGAAGAATTGTGCTTTATGCTTGACAGAAATAGATTTGATGAATGGCAAAATAGAGCGAACGGACAGGATATTACAGAAGTAATTGAAGTTGAGGATGTTGCTCCGCTTGCCAATAAATGTCTGGAGCTTGGAGCAAAGGTACTTCTTGTTAAATGCGGAGCAAAGGGTATGTACTTACGGACTGCAGATAATGATAGTCTTAAGGATATTGGGGATGTTGTGAAGAATAGTGATTCATGGGCAAACCTTAATATATTTGAAAAATCATATGTTCCGACGAGAGTTCTTTCGGGAACCGGTGCCGGAGATACGAGCATAGCGGCATTTCTTGTCAGCATCTTAAATGGCGAATCCCCCAGGATGTGTCTCCATCTTGCGGCCGGAACAGGAGCCAGCTGTGTTGAAGCTTATGATGCATTGAGCGGACTTAGAAGCTTTGACGAATTGAAGGCTAAGATCAATGCAGGGTGGGAAAAATATAATTAAAAGATATGTGACCGAAAGTATATTTACGTAAATGGTCCCAATATATAAGATTTTAATATGACTTTTGAATGAGGTAGAGAAAATGCTTGTTAACATGAATGATATACTAATACCTGCTAAAGAAGGCAAATATGGAGTAGGATTCTTTAATGCAGTCAATGTTGAAATGGCAAGAGCAGTGATAGAAACTGCCGAAGAATTGAAGTCTCCTGTAATAGTTGGAACGGCAGAGATTTTGCTTCCGGCGATGGAACTCGAGAGAGTTGCTGAGTATCTCATACCTATGGCAAGGAAAGCGAGCGTACCTGTGTGTGTGCACTATGATCATGGATTGACTTTTGAAAGATGTATGGAGGCTATTAAGCTTGGGTTTACATCTGTTATGTATGATTGCTCGACAGAAGATTATGACACAAATGTCATTAAGGTTGCACAAATGACTAAGATATGTCATGCCATGAACATAACCGTAGAGGGAGAACTTGGACATGTAGGAGATAATGAAGGATCAGGCAAATTGGAGAATCCTTCAGACTATTTTACGGATCCTAACATTGCAGTTGATTTTGTGAATAAAACTGAAGTTGATGCTCTTGCAGTTGCTGTTGGTAATGCGCATGGCGATTATGCTTTTCCGCCTA
>JAKSRY010000066.1 GCA_024403415.1 Lachnospiraceae bacterium | reverse complement strand
TAAGGCCCCGGTCTGCAACACCGTCATCGCCGGTTCAAATCCGGCTCGCACCTCTTAGAATTAGAAGTCTGATTATTCAGGCTTCTTTTTTATTTCTATTTGTAAGAAAACGAGTTAATTCTATGTTTATTTTTTGGAATGAAAGTATTATATAGATATTCTGCTGAAATTGATGTGATAAGTCAGTAGTATTCAAGTATATAAGTGTATATAATATAGTTACGATTATTATTGGTCATTGATTCAATTTATCTTCCTATTAGCAGATTTTTCAATAATTATGAAGAGGTTATTATGACAGCCAGAATATTTATTTTAATTGCAATGCTGATTAAGCAGGTGTACAACATCTTGCTTGCGCATGCCGCTGATGTACAAAGAAAAAAACCACTGCCGGATGAGGTGGCTGATATCTATGATGCCGATAGATATCAGACCTTCTTGAATTTTACAGCGGATAAAAAGAAACTTAGAAATAAATTTAAGATTATTGATTTAGTTGTTGAATGTCTGATTCTGTTTTCACCGATTTATGGATATATAGAAGAGCTTAGTGGTAAAAATCCTTATGGAGTGTTTTTTATTACATATGCAATTATGTGGATAATAGGAACAATCACAGAGGTATGGGCTTCTTATGAGATAACCTTTGATCTTCTTGAAAAATACGGACTTAATAAAAAGGATAAAAAAGAATTTGTAAAGGATGAGGTTCTTGAGCAGGGATTCAGTCTTATTATAATGGCAGTACTCATGTTCGTCATAGTATATATCGGTGAGCATTTGGCTGTATGGACGGACGATTTTTCAGTTGGTTTTCTTAAGAGTATTCTAATATGTGCTGCAATATTTGCTGTAGTATTTGTCGTGATTGTTATAGCTCAGCTGTTAAGTTACACTTTGCTCAAAAAACAGTATATTTTTACACCCATGGAAGAAGGAGAACTTAAAGATAAGATAAATGCACTGCAGGCTGAGTCAAAGAAGAAAGTTAAATATTTATATATTTATAATGAATCAAAGAAAACAACCACGAAGAATGCCTTCCTGTTAAAATTGTTCTGGCACAGGGAATTTGGAATTGCCGATAATTTTATAAATGAGAATGCTGAAGATGAACTGCTTGCAGTTCTTTCACATGAAGTCGGCCACCTGAAGCATAAGAAAAATGTGAAGAATTTTATCTCATATGCCTTTATTGTGGTTATCGGTATTGCTTTTGTATATATCGTATCGAATCCGGACGTGTGTCTGTGGATAAACAAATGGATCAGAGAGTCTTTTGGTATTACTACCAACAACTATTATTTGATGTTTATTGTATATAGTTACATTATTACACCCATTTTCTTTTTGTCAGGAATATTCAAGGCATATGTATCAAAATGCGAAGAATATGAAGCAGATCGGGAGGCAGTTAAAAATGGCTACGGAGAGGCTCTGATTAAGACCTTTAAGACATTAAGTAATGATGAGCTTGTGGACGTTAACCCTCATCCGTTCATTGAATTTACGGAATACGATCATCCCGGAATGTATCGCAGAATTAAGGCAATCAGGGATGCCATTAATAAACGTTAATTATCCACTTTTGTTTTTGAGTGTGCGTAAAGCAATACGTTATGGAATATAGAATGAATCAAAATCATATGATAAAGAAAAGAATCTTCTCAAATTTAATATGCATGCTCCTGCTTTTATTAATTTGTATGTCCGCCTGCTATATAAATGGTGAAGCGAAAATAGGATTAGGACGCGTCAAAAAGTGTATCTTTATAATCGGAGACAGCAGAACCTGTGGGATAAATAGGGCATTAAGAAATCGATTTAGTAAGTCAGAAGTATATTCGAATATTGATAAAGATATACGTGATGCAATTTATAAGCTGGATGATACAGCTATTATTCTATGTGCTGAAGCCGGAGGCGGTTATGAAGATGGTTCGTTCGATAATGCAGTCGAACGTATGTGGAAGCTTATTGATAAATATGAAGCAGTAAGTCAGGCTGATGAATATATTTTTTATAATCTCTATGGGATAAATGACATTATTAGGGAGCCTGCAATAAAGAGCGAATATCCGTTAAAATATATAGCTGCAGATAAAGATATACGCAATCGGCTGGGAGAAAAGTGTACTAAATTTTATCAGTTTGATGTAGGACCCGTGTATGAAGATGGATGGGTTAATGAGCATGAATCTTTGAATAATCAAAGGATTTTGGAATATAACTCGCGTTTTAAGGGTGACGAAGAAATTGAAGTAATCAGATTTAATGATATGATAACAAGTATAGGACTTAGTGATTTTAAGGATGCTCCTGATGATTCGGGACTTCATTATTCAGATAGTATTAATGAACAGATAGTAAAGTTTATAATAGCACTTAGCAGGGAAGCAGAGAGAACACCTGCGCCGGATGAACAATTGCCGCCGATGATAGGAAAAGATTCTGAATCGGTCGATATAAAATAGATTATAAAAAGTGGTTAACGATTATGCTTCGTTAACCACTTCTGCTATTTTATTCTCAATAAGACTGTGAACCATTTCGGATATTTCAATAGTTTTCATATCTTTATATACTTCATAGGGGATTGGATCCAGGAAATGTAACTGGCAGTTAACCCTTCTGAGAGAATTCTTGAGAAATACTTTATATGAATCTACAATTGCAACCGGGACAATCGGACATTTACTGTTTGTAGCGGCCTTAAAAGCACCGGGCAGGAATTCATGAACGATATTGTCTTCAACTTTTTCACCATATCCACCTTCAGGAAACATAATGTATCGTTTTCCGTCGGATACAGCTTTTGAAATATTTAAGATGCTCTTAACCTGGCCTTTGATATCATGCTTGTCAAGACGTTCACCGTGAACGAGATCGGTTACTTCGTTAAGCAGTTTAACTTTAGATCTCTGAGAGTCAACAACAAAGGAACATGGTGTATCATGTGCAAGCATGATGGCAATAGCATCATATTTTCCCTGGTGGTTTGGATACATGATATATCCACCGTTTTCCGGAAGTTTTTCCTTTCCAAACACGTGAGTAGTAACGCGTCCTCTCTTTCTTACACAGTTACAGGCCATTCTGGCAAGATCATATCTATCCTTATCTGTATATTTATCAGGATATTTATTCATCTTATGGTAGCGATAACTGAATATAAGAAAAGAAATTACGGAGGTTGCTATCACAAAATAGAATCTGAACATATATTCCTCCATATAATTCTTCAAATCGATATATTAATATATCACAATGCATATGGTTTTTCAAACCACATCTTATTATTGTAAGGCCTTATGTTGAAAGCGTAATAAGGGTATCATCGGTATTCGATATTTACATATATTTAGGCGATAAAAATATAAAATAGTATTATAATTAAGTAAGAAGTCAGTTTATGTTAAAAAGCATATATAATAAGAAATTATAGTGTTGTATTCTAAGAAAGGGCGGAAGCTATGAGCGAAATAGAAACATTAAAGCAGTGGATAGACGAAAGCCAAAAAATAGTATTTTTTGGCGGTGCGGGTGTATCGACGGAATCAGGTATCCCAGATTTCAGAAGTAAAGATGGTCTGTATAATCAGCATGATGTTCAGTTTGACATGTATCAGCCTGAATACCTTTTGAGTCATACCTGCCTTGTTAAAGAACCGGAGGTATACTATGAATTTCACAGACAGAAAATGGATACAAGAAAAATTGAACCGAACAATGCGCACAAATACCTTGCAAAGCTTGAAGAGATGGGTAAACTTTTAGGAGTTGTAACACAAAATATTGACGGATTGCATCAGAAGGCAGGAAATATAAAGGTTTATGAGATACATGGTAGTGCTCTTAGAAACTATTGTCTTAAATGTGGAAAGAAATATGATGAGAGTTATATTTTCGAGTCAAAGGAGTCGGTACCACATTGTGAGTGTGATGGGATTATAAGACCGGATATAACATTGTATGAGGAAGGCTTACCTGAGAAAGCAGTGTCTGAAGCAGTAGATGCAATCTCCACAGCTGATATGCTTATTATCGGTGGAACATCACTTACCGTTTATCCGGCGGCTTCCTTCATTAATTATTTTAGAGGAAAATATATTGTGGTAATTAACCAGACGGAGCTTCAATTTAAGCAGCAGGGAGATGTACTTATTATTAAGGAAAGAATAGGTGAGGTATTTACTCAACTTGCGAAGATACAAGGCTTAGAATTGTAGTAGAAACACAAAAGAGGATTGATAATGAATTTATTGTATCCAAATGGAACAGAACATATTGAAAAAATATCAGATACTACTTATCAGAATTTGGCAATAGAAGAGATAGTAGATATGGTTGGTGTGACAAAAGAGGAAAAAGACCTTATAAGAGGTGTGCTCGGTGTTTTGCCAAAGGACGAGAATACAGTAGTTTATCGACAGGAAATATTAAAGGATCTTATTGATAATGAAGATTTTTGCAATGAGCTTGCGGAGATTCTGAAGGGATTGGATATCCTGAAGGAATTTAATACTCATAATCATTTTTCAGCTGTTAAGAGAGCGAGTCTTTGGAATCTTATTGATTATATGTCGGAAATGGATATCTATATTAAGATTGTTGAAGATTTAAGCAAACTATTAGAGGATTATGAAATGCAGTCAAAGGGTTTGAAAGAGATTAAGACCTTGCTTGCTGACGTAATCAATATGGACCAGATTGATGAGCTTAAAGAAATTGTTAATAGTCTTCGTGCTGAAATTTCTACGCTTAAAAGTATTACGGTGGGTATTAATTTGTCCCCGGAACTTCATCCTGAGGAAGTCAGAGTATTAGGCTTTAATACTGTTCCATTTTTTTCGAAATTTTCAAAAACAAACTGGGGAGCATCCTTTTCTTCAGGGTACAGAGTAAGATACAAAGAGCCATCGCAGTTTATGAAATATATATGTGATGATATGGAAAATGCGTTGTCAAAATCTGTTCAGTCCTATAAGTCTGAATTAAAAAAATATATTAATTTTAAGGGATATTTTCTTTTAGATATATGTAATGATTTGAAATTTTATCTTCTTATGGCAAAATTTGGACGCAGACTTAGCAGCAAAGGATATAGCTTTTCTTACCCTGTAATTAATAGTAATAATACTTCTGTAAAAATAGAAGGAGTATATAACGTAAGGCTGATTAATAAAGAAGTTGAAAATATTGTTAAGAATGATTTTGAATTTTCGGAAAAAGAAAAAGTATTTATTCTTACCGGGCCAAACAGAGGTGGAAAAACAATGCTTACCCAGGCTGTTGGAATAACTGCTTTATTTGCTTCCCAGGGATTGTTTGTTCCCGCAGATAGTTATGAAGGATATATTTTTGATAATATACTTACACATTTTCCGGCTGACGAGAATGAAACCATAGATTTAGGACGTTTGGGAGAAGAAGCAGTACGAATTCAAAAAATAGTTAAGCAGACAACTGATAAGACACTGGTGCTTCTTAATGAGACATATTCTTCTACAAGTGCAGTTGACGGAGTGTATCTTGCAAAAGATCTGGTGCATATATTAAAACATAAGAATGTTCCAACCATATTTAATACACATCTTCATGATTTGGCCAGAATGACTGAAGAGATGAACAAATGGGACGGAAATGGAGATGTTGTAAGTTTAACCATGGAAATTGTTGATAATGTAAATACATACAGAGTTATCAGAAAAATGCCGGACAGTAGTTCTTTTGCAAAAAATATAGCTTTCAAATATGGTGTTACATATGAGCAAATGATGGAGGAATAGATTTCAGTAAATATTTTATAAACCATTACAGCGTGTAAAAATTGCGAAATTTATAATAAGAATATTTTTATTTTAAGCTTGACACTATGTTAGTTAGCTGATATTATCCACAGAGTTGATATTTTTATATAAAAGACAATATAAGAGGAGAGAATTATGAAAAAATTAGTTAGTTTATTGTTAGTAGCAGTAATGTCATTATCACTTATGGCATGTGGCGGAAGAACTTTAGAGGATGCTTTTAATGCAGATCCTAATAGTAAGACAGCTATGGAGCAGTTGAGAAATTCCGTAAAAGAATCAGGCATGGATATGTCAGTAGATATTAAGGGAAATACAGCTACATATACTATTACATTACCTGCAATGAGTGAAGAACAGTTAGAGATGGTTAAAGATAACTTCGCTAATATGGATACTACTGAAATGACAAATGAGTTTAGTACTGGATTTGATCAGATAAGAGACCAGATCGATGGTACAGTTACAGTTGTAGCAATTTATGAATCTGCTGAGGGTGAAGAAATATTCAAGGTTGAAGCTGAAGTTAAATAATCCTACATAAAAGTATCAGTAGTCAAGTAGAGGTCTTAGGAGTGAGAAATCATTTTCTAAGACCTTTTTATATACGGATTCTCTAATAGGAAAGATTAAGTGGAAGCGGTAAAGTATTCATTACTATTTTGACTGTCGATAGAATGAGATGGACAGGAAAGTTAATTTGAATAAATTTATTAAAAGTGCTTGAAAACACTGAAGATAAGTGCTATAGTGAAATTCCGTGGTGTGTAAACGCTATGTTTATGCATCCCAGGTGATAATCGCCTGGAGTATGAGTAAGGGCAATCTGCCCAAATCCTTGCTTTTTCCATAGAGGAAGGGGCCAGAGACCAAAAGGAGGTAACAAGCATGAACAAATACGAATTATGTGTTGTTGTAAGTGCGAAACTCGAAGATGAAGTAAGAACTCAGGTTGTTGACAAGTGTAAGGCTCTTGTTGAGAGATTCGGCGGTACTGTTGCAGACGTTGATGACTGGGGAAAGAAAAAGCTTGCTTATGAAGTTAATCATGAGAAAGAGGGATATTACTACTTCATTCACTTCGATGCTGAAGCTACAGCTCCAGCTGAGATTGAAAGCCGAGTTCGTATTATGGACAACGTAATTAGATTTTTGTGCGTTAGAGCAGACGAGGCATAAATTAATCTAATATTTGTGCCGGAAAGTAGAGGCAGATATGAACAAAGTAATATTAATGGGTCGTTTGACCAGAGATCCTGAAGTTAGATATACTCAAGGTGATAACAATATGGCAATTGCAAGATATACGGTTGCAGTTGACAGACGTTTTAATCGTAATGCTGATGAGCAGCAGGCTGATTTTATCAACTGTGTTGCATTTGGACGTAGTGCTGAGTTTACAGAGAAGTATCTCAGAAAAGGTACAAAGATTTGTATCGAAGGACGTATTCAGACAGGCAGCTATACAAACAAGGATGGCCAGAGAGTATATACAACTGAAGTTGTTGTAGAAAATCAGGAATTTGCAGAATCAAAGAATGGTGGTTCTATTGATTCATCTGCACCTTCATATTCTTCAGGAAATAATAGTGCACCTTCAATGAATCAGGGTGCAGGCGAAGGCTTCATGAATATTCCGGATGGAATTGAAGAAGAATTGCCTTTTAACTAGCCTTTAGATTATTAGATAGGAGGAAACCGTAATGGCATTCAATAAAGCTGAGAAGTCTGATTCTCCAATGAGAAAAAGAAACGGCAATCGTAATAGAAGAAAAAAGGTATGTGTCTTCTGTGGCAGCGATAGTGTTATCGACTACAAGGATGCAGCAAAGCTTAGAAAGTATGTATCTGAAAGAGGAAAGATTCTTCCTCGTAGAGTAAC
>JAKSRY010000065.1 GCA_024403415.1 Lachnospiraceae bacterium | reverse complement strand
TATTTCTTGCAATAAGAGATTCATCATCAACTACTAATACTGTATATTTCATTCTATTGCACCTCCTATTGTTACTCTTGCACCTTCTGAAACATTATTGCTTAATCTAAATATGTGCTTTCCCTTATAAAGTAGCTTAAATCTTATATAAATATTCATGAGTCCCATTCCGTTTATTTCTAGATTTGGGAGAAATCCTGTCTTATCTATTTTATCTATTTCTTTCTGGAGAGTATCCAATGACTCTGCAGAAAATCCTGGTCCATTATCTGTTATATGTATTTCCCAGTATGGCGATGCCATAAGACCATCTATTTTTATAACCCATGGCCCCTTTTTCTTAGTTGAGAATTTAATTGCATTTTCAACAATAAGTTGTAGACATAGCTTGGGGATTTTGTATTCCATCATTTCTTCGGGAATATTTATATTATAGCTTAATTCATTGTTATATCGTAACTTCATACATTCAAGATATGATTTTGTATGTTTTATTTCGTCTTGCAAACATACCATTTGATCACTATCAGATGATATATATCGTAAAATGTCAGAAATATTTTGACACAGGTAGTACACTTCATCAGTCATTCCTTCGTCAGCAAGAGCCTGAATGGTGGCTAAGGAATTGTAAAGGAAGTGCGGGTTCATTTGAGCTTGAAGAGCAAGCATTCTTGATTGCATTTCACGATTTTGAAGCTGCAATTCATGCTCTAGAGCTTCTTTAGTTTTTCTTTGCATTTTCAGCAAGGCGTTGTATAAGCCGTTAATCTCTATGATTGAAGTTTCAATATTTGGAAGCACGTTATTTCCGATATTATTTGAGCTAACATCAAAAGAACTAATTTGTGAATAAATTTGGCCTAAAGGGTTACTAATTTTCTTAGCAATGTAATAAGAAACTACAGCAATAATGAGACCAAATAACATCAGAAAGATAATTGTTTGAATGAGATAATCTTTAGCCGAACCTAACAGAAGATTTTTGGAAACTACTCCGATAGTGATGAAATCAGTATAAGAAGAACGCTGACATAAAATAAAAGTGTCAGACATTTCAACAAGTTTACTTTTACTAAGAGATCTGTTTGGGACATTATTATCTAAACATATGTCTCTATAAACAATGGCATCTTCTTTTGAATAGTCATTTTCATTATAAGGAAAAAGAATGTCGCCAGATTCATTAAAAACATATATTTTTTCATTGTATGACAAGTTAAGTGAAGAAATAGCAGATGAAATTTCAGACATTGATTTTTTTGTTTCTATATATCCTTGAGGAACATTAAGGGAATTATAGTATTTTCTTGTTAGAGATAAGAAATAGCTTCCTTCATCATAGGAGGAATAAGGCTTTAGACGTAAGTCTTTATCAACATATATGTACTTTTCTCCATGTGTCGAAGCAACACGATCATACCATGAACGGTCTTTGACACTTTCGTTTCGTGCGTGATTGTCACGGCCAACACCGAATACACCATGGTCCATACCATATAGGTACGTCTGGTCTACTAATGTATTAGGACCTATAATTGCTACCAATAGATCATTAAGAACCTTGGTGTTTTGAAGACTGTTATAATCACTTTCGGCATCGTTTTCAGCATAGCCTAAATATTTTGCAAAATGACTTTTAACGAGGTTTGAGTAAATGATATTTTGTGAGGCAGTATCTAGAGAGTCTACCATTTGGTCGAAGCTGTCAGATGTATAAGTGACATTATTTTCTATGTTAAGTAATGCATCATTTCTAATTCGTTTAACTTCAGCAGAAGTGAATACAAAAGAAACGATGAAATAGGAAATTGTAAATAGTAGCGTATATGGGATGAATAGAGTAGAAAGAATACTTACGTTTTGTTTAGATTTAACTTTATTGTTATTTTTTTTAAAGAGGTTAAATTTAGACATATAACAAGTCCCTTTCTTCCATTCAATATTTGACCTATTGATTTTATGATATTGTCATCAAATAAAATTTGTCAAGAGACAAAGGTAGTTTATCCAGGAGGTATTTTATGAAGAAGAGATTACTTGCAGCTATTCTTAGCGCAACAATGGTTATTGGTCTCACCGCTTGTGGATCATCACAGGCAGCAGCACCAGCAGCACCTGCAACACCAGCGGCTACAGAAGAAAAGGCAGAAGAGCCTGCAGCTGAGGAAAAGGCAGAAGAACCTGCAGCAGGAGATGTTACAATTTCATTTATGGCATCACAGGACTGGGTTCAGGATGCAGAACTTGAGTTAGCAGAGAAATTTACAGAGCAGACAGGAATTAAGGTTGATTACCAGATTATTCCTTCAGATCAGTATACAAATCTTTTAATGACAAAGATCAATACAGGTGAGTGTACAGATATCTTTGGTGGACAGAGTGGTCAGTTTGATATTGTTACACAGTTTAATGTAGAAAAGAATGCAGTTGATTTATCAGGTGAGTCATGGGCAGGAAATGTTGACCCACTTGCAGCTGCAGAACTTACAGCAGGTGGTAAGTTATATGGACAGCCTATCCAGGACGTATCTGCAGTATGGGCTATCGCATACAACAAGACAATTTTTGCAGATTTAGGATTATCAGTTCCTAAGGATTACGCTTCATTTATGGATGCTTGCGATAAGATTGCAGCAACAGGCGTTACTCCAGTATACGAAGCAGTTTCGGACGGATGGCATCATGTACTTTGGTTCCCAGAGACTTGTGTAGCTGTTGAAGCAAAGGCTCCAGGTACAGCAGCTAAGTATAACAATAATGAAGGCACATTTGCTGAGAATGAAACAATGAAGTTAATTCTTTCACAGATGAACGAAATGATCGCTAAGGGTTATTGGGGCGAAGACTACATGTCAAATGAGTATGCTAATGCAGCTCAGGAAGTAGCAGATGGTAATTACGCAATGGTAGTTGCTAACGAAGGTTTTGGTGAGGAAGTTGAAGCAATCGGTGCTGGCCTTTCAAAGGATGATATTGGATACTTTGTTATCCCACTTGCTGATAACCAGACAATGAACGTTAACCCAGCAGGCCCTTCAAGATTTATCTACTCAGGTAGTGAGCACCAGGCAGAAGCTAAGCAGTATCTTGAGTTCTTAGCATCAGAAGAGAGCCTTACATATTTAACAGAGAACGTTCCTAAGTTCAACAAGCTTCCATTCAGCAATGCACCAGCAATGTATGAAGGATCAGTTAAGGAGTTCTATGATACATTCGCAGCTAATCAGGGTACAGTTTACCAGACAGCTGTTAAGTATGTTAACCCACAGTGGATGGAAATTGGTGCTGACTTATCAGCTATGTTCCTTGGTGAAATGACAGAAGACGAAGTATTAGCTAACATTGATAAGCTTCGTGCAGAGCAGGCAGCAGCTGCATCAGATCCAGCTTGGAACTAATAGTTAATTAGTCACCATATACTTAAAAATTTACTACAGCCGGCAGAAATTTTGCCGGCTGTAATCTTAAGAAAGGTACTACCGATGAATAAGAATAAGACATATCCTTTATGGTTTGCAGCAGGGGCATTAATTTTATATTCTGTGTTATTTGTTATACCAAGTTTAATAGGTATTGGATATTCCTTTACAGACTGGTCCTCATATTCTGATGAGCTGCATTTTGTAGGATTGGAAAATTTTAAGACAATATTTTCAGCAGACGAAAACTATATAAAGATTATTACAAATACTCTTAGCTTTACGTTGGTTACAACAGTTCTGAAAAATGGTATAGGCTTAGCTATGGCAATACTTCTTACAAAGAAGATAAAAGCACTTAATTTCCACAGAGGAATTATGTTTATGCCAAATGTTTTATCAACACTTATTATCGGTATGATTTTTTCATCAATACTTAATCCATCAAAAGGTATCTTAAATGTATTTCTTAGATCTGTTCATTTGGATTTTTTGGCTAAGCAGTGGCTTACAAAATCACAGTATGCTTTTGGAACAGTTATGGCAGTAGATATATGGAGAGGTGTTGGATATATTGCAACAGTACTCATAGCTGGAATAATGTCTATTTCATCAGACTATTATGAAGCAGCAGCGGTTGATGGTGCTAATGGCTGGCAGAAATTTAGATCAATTACATTACCACTTCTTTTACCAACATTGGCAACAACAACAGTACTTAATGTAATTTATGGATTAAAAGTATTTGATATGATTTATGCACTTACAAATGGTGGACCTGGAAAGGCAACAACAGAAGTGTTATATACTGCAGTATTTAAGAAGTTTGGAACAGGACAGTATGCAATTGGTACAGCGTTATCATCTGTAATGTTTGTATTTATGGTAATTATTGGATTTTTCATGATTAGAGTTATGACTAAGGATGAGGTGCAGGAATAATGAAAGCGAAAAGAACAGTAGTAACAATAATTACAAATGCAATAGCATGGATTATTTCTTTAATATGTCTTATTCCCCTTTTGCTTATTGTATTTAATTCATTTAAGGATAAGCTTTCAGCTGCCAAAATGGATCTTAAATTACCAGCTTTCCCTTTACAATTTGAAAATTTCTCCGTAGTAATAGAGAAGGGAAAGCTTGTACAATCATTTTTTAATAGTATGATATATTCTACAGGAAGTGTTGCGTTGTGTCTTATTCTTTCAGCACTTGCAGCTTATGTGCTTTCAAGAAATGCAACAAAACTTAATTCTTTTCTATATATGTTTATAGTACTTGGAATTACAATGCCTATAAACTATGTAGCCCTTACAAAAGTAATGATGTTTTTCCATATTAATAATACAAGAGGAGGAATCATTCTTTTATATGCAGCAATGCAGATTCCATTTTCAGTATTTTTAATGCATGGCTTTGTTGCAAGAATTCCGATTGAATTAGATGAGGCAGCGGTAATAGATGGATGTGGACCAATAAGATTGTTTTTCATTATTGTTTTACCATTATTAAAGCCAGCAGTTGCAACAGTAGTAGTATTAACGTTCTTAAATACATGGAATGAGTTTGTATCCCCACTATATTTCTTAGGTAATTCAGAAAAGTGGCCAATGACATTGTCTGTATATAATTTCTTTGGAATGTATTTCAAGGATTGGAACCTAGTATGTGCTGATATTTTACTTACAAGCCTTCCAGTTATTATTGTATATTTATTAGGTCAGAAATATATTGTATCAGGAATGACAAGTGGAGCAGTTAAAGGATAAAAGCATTTAGTGGTGAAAAATGATTAAAACAAAAAAAGGATATATAAAAGTCGATACTGTCAGAAATGACATAATTCATATTAGCTTTTCTAGAAAAGAAATAATAGACACAACCTCTCTCATTATTGTGGGAGAGGTTTGTGATTATACAGATGATAATTGTTTGATATCAACAGATATTAACGGTGATAATTCAGCAATTACATTTACAAATCGCAAGACAGGAGAAGTATTCCTTAAAGAAAAAAAGAAGACATTGGTTGAAACCCCAGTCTACAAATATACGACAGGGGATGAGGAGCCAATAGTTGAGAGAGTCAAGACTGTTGATGGAGAAAGAAATTTCATCAAAAATCTTAAAACAGAAATTGACAGAATGGCATATAGAGGAAAAATAGAATTTGAATTTGCTGATGACGAAGGTATATATGGCTTAGGACAAGGTGAGGATGGTATTTATAACTTAAGACACCACAGCCAGTATTTATATCAGCATAATATGAGAATACCTATGCCATTTTTCTATTCGGACAGAGGGTATGGAATTCTCTTTGATTGTACATCTCTTATGACATGGGAGGATAGCGAAGCAGGAAGCTATATTTTCATGGATTGTATTGACCAGATGGATTACTACGTCATTTATGGCCCTGAAATGGATCAGGTTCTTGATGGATTAAGGTTCCTTACGGGAAAAGCATCAATGCTTCCAAAGTGGGCATTTGGTTATGTTCAATCAAAAGAGCAGTATTATACAGCAAGAGAAATGGTCGATGTTGTAAGTGAATATAGAAAAAGAAATGTTCCAATAGATGTTATTGTTCAGGATTGGAACACGTGGGAACCGGGCAACTGGGGAGAGAAGATTCTTGACGAGAAGCGCTATGGTGATATGCCTGAATGCTCTGAGAAGATTCATGAGATGAACGCCCACACCATGGTTTCGGTTTGGCCTAATAGTAATTTTGGCGGGGAAAATCATACAGAGTTTTTTAAGAAAGGCTTATTACTTGGTGATTTGGCAACCTATGATGCGTTTGACGAGGAAGCTCGTGCCATATACTGGAAGCAGGCAAAAGAAGGCCTCTATGATAAGGGATTTGACTCGTGGTGGTGTGATTCTACAGAGCCTTTTTCAGGACCAGACTGGAATGGTGAGGAGAGAAGAGAACCATGGGAACGATATTATATTGTAGGAACAGAACATAAGAAATATCTTGATGCTGCTAAAGCAAACGCATATGCGCTAATGCATGCTAAAGGAATGTATGAAGGTCAAAGAAGCGATTATCCTGAGAAGAGAATGTTAAATCTTACTCGTTCTGGGTATGCAGGAAGCCAAAAGTATGGAGCAGTTTTATGGAGCGGCGATGTTGCTGCCAGATGGGATGTGCTTAAAGCTCAGGTTACAGAAGCATTAAACATGAGCATGTCAGGGTATCCGTATTGGACTCTTGATATAGGTGGCTTTTTCACAATAAGAGAAAATTGGCAGAATAGAGGATGCAGCTGTAATAACGATCCTACTCCAAAATGGTTCTGGCAAGGGGAATATGAACGTGGGGTAAAGGATCCTGCATATTGTGAACTCTATGTACGATGGTTGCAGATGGGAACTTTCCTTCCGATGTTTAGATCTCATGGTACAGATACACCTAGAGAGATATGGAATTTTGGCGAGTCAGGAACCGAATTCTATGATGCTATTAAAAAATATATAGATCTTCGATACGAGTTTATGCCAACTGTATATTCACTTGCAGGACAGGTTCGAACTAATAATAAAAATATGCTTAGAAGTCTTATTTATGACTTTAGAAGTGATAAAACGGCAAGGCAGATTAAGGATCAGTATATGTTTGGCGAGTTTCTATTGATTTGCCCAGTGTTAGAGCCAATGTATTATACAAATGAATATGGTTATCCTAAAGCTGAATCTAAAGAGAGAAGATGCTATCTTCCTGCAGGTACTAAGTGGATAAATTACTGGAATGGAGAAGTATATGAGGGTGGGCAATATGTCAATGTAGAGGCCCCACTTGATACTATGCCGATATTTGTTAAGAATGGTGCCATACTATTCAAGAAAGAGGGTATGCAGCATGTATTCGACAAAGAAGATGCACCAGTGATTGTCGAAATATGGAATGCTGATGAGCACATTAATGCGGATACAAGAGCTATTCTTTATGAGGATGAAGGTGAGGGATATGGATACGAAAATGGTGAGTATTCACAAATAGAATTCCATATTAGTGAGGATAGCCTTATTGTAGAAAAGATTGATGGTAAATTTGAAGGTATGCTAAATGAGAGAACCTTCATTATAAAACATAACGGCATAAAAAAAGAATTATCATACAATGGTGAAAAGCAGGTTATAAGATTATGAGGAAGGAGCCAGTAGGCTCCTTCTTTTGTTATACACGATGAGCCAAGTAAATTATGATTATGTTGAATTCAGATTAAGGAACACCTGGCACTGCTGGATAATAAAGAAAGAGCCGGCATCATTTGAACTTCGTTACCCTTATACAATTTACCACAAGCTTTTATTACTATATATCGAACATAAGTTCTAATTATTGTAGACATTAATATACTAACGTGGTAAGATAATATGATAGTCTATAAGGTATATTTTGATCGATATGTCCGGCTTTTACGAGTAATATTATTGTGTATCATCTAGTCGGGAAAATAGGCTAAAATGACATATTTTGTAAAAAAGCC
>JAKSRY010000064.1 GCA_024403415.1 Lachnospiraceae bacterium | reverse complement strand
GCCATTACTTTCTTGGCTTTTGTTTCAATTTCCTTAGCGCTATGTTCGCTGGTAAGCATCAAATGATTGCCTGCAATAGTATATTCTCTCTCAACATATTTCTCTGTTATTGGAAACATATCCTGGATTAGAAAAGCACTCTCACGGTCATCATCAAGTTTAACTATATGTACTATGTCACATGGCTTCCCTTCACTCTTCTTTTTATCCATAAGTTTCTGATACTTTTCGATTTTACTTGAAAGCGGAATCATCCAATATAAGCCATCAGCGTCTTCCAAGCAATAATAATGCGGACGATTTCCTTCTTTATTGCCTTTTAGATATGGATCATTCACCTTATCAAAAAAAGCATCCTTTATTATGTAGAATCCTGTTTTCTTCATTAGCACCCCTTATAGTAAAATACTCTCCATCTTTCGATGGAGAGTAATAAACTTTCAACCCAACCATTTATTAACCGCATATTGGTCAGCGGTAAACTTTCAACCCAACCATTTATTAATCGCATATTGGTCAGCGACAAACTTTCAATTACTTATATTATACTCAATTCATCGAAAAACACAACTGATTTTTTATCTATTTACAGCAAGTACATTATAAGACCTCTCCTCTTTGCTTTTTCTTGCTTATCACCTTCTCAGCCTTGCGTGCTCTTTCTAATTCTGCCGATTCTTTCCTAGCAGCTCCAATTCTTTCCGCCATAGACACAGGTTCCAGGCTTTTAAGAAACTCCTTAAATTTTCCTAGAAGATCATTTTTCTCAATAAACTTTTTTAATTTTCCTAATTGTTCCTCTAAGCCCGATATTTTACCTTTAAGGTTTTCATTTTCCTGTGCCATATTCTGCATGGCTGTTTCCATTGTTGTAGCTTTTTTTATTACTTTCTGAGCTTGATCCCAATCACTCTTCTCAACCTTCATATACTCTTTAGAAGAAAATGGATTATTAACTGGAACTGCTACTGGTACTTTGCTATCTTTTTTTGCAGTTTTTTCTGCAAGCTTCAATTCTTTTTCTGTAAAGTTATATTTCTCTAATCTGGCTAAGGCTTCACTTGCTTCATTAACTACTTCATCTCTTGTAGCAATTACCTGCTCCATCGTTTCAGTTATAGCACTTGCCTGTTCTTCGAGAGAAGCAACCTCTTCCTTTTTATTCTCAATTTTAGCTTCAAGCTCTCTTATCTCAGACTCTCTTTTCAAATCTTCAGCCGTTTTCTTCTGAGGAGAACTATGTGTATTAAAATCAACCTCAAATTCCCTAACCGTCATTTCATCAAGCATTTTATTTAAAGCACTTAACCTTGGCTTCGTTTCAAAGGCTTTTCCGTTAATTCCCTTTTTATCTGTATAGGCTGATACCAGTACATGTATGTGCTCTAATGATAATTTTTCCTTGCCATCTTTATCCAGATATTCATGTACCTCATCCTTATGTACAAAACCTCCATGCACGTTCTTTTCACCAAAATATTCTTTTAGTACATCATATGCTTTCTCAAAAAATTCATCTGACCTTCCAGCAGACCTAATAGAATCCGGACACGGAATCTCAATCATTGCGCATGTTACTCTATCCTTCCTGACACGTTTAGGTGGAATAATCTGATCCACTTCCTTTGTACGTGCCTTCATAGCAGCTACCGCCATATCATATTCATCACACCCGATGCAATAATTCATACCACTTAACGATTTATCAATATCTGGATTACTATGATTCTTCTCGATTCTATCCTTCTGCTGGAAATGGACCTTTATGCCTCCTGCCGCCTGTGTAGTCATTTTCTTCCAATCTGCACTCGCCATACCCACCATCTCCTTTCACGCTCATCATATTTGTAATAGCTATATTCATTTTCATTTTTCTACTCACCTTTCATTTGTCCTTTTGCATTCACCATAAGTGCCACTCTTTTACGAGACTTAAAATTAAGTCTTGCACCCAAGACCTAAGCACGCTTAGGTTGCCCGCTGGGTTGCCATAAATGGCAATCTTCACGTTGTTCAGACAGGTGCTCACTCGCCGTGAGTGGCGTCTGCTGACAGCATTATGGCTCTGCCCTAATAACCCGCCAGGGAATTCCCATCCCCTGAACCCCGGTCTGTAATGATGTCTTATATTGCATCAGCGGATATCGAGGTAATACTTTTCGATATCCACTTTTTGCAATATGTAATTTTCAGATATCTACTCGATATCAAAAATTACTCGTCATCATCACAGATGCCACCTAGCATAAAACTCATAACTCCACTTGGTGCTTCCTTATGCTCGGTGGCAGGCATTACAGTACCTACTGTTTCACTATTCTCCTGTAATGCCCTAATCGAACATTTGCCAAGCACTTCATCAATATGACTGCAAATGTTCTCTGTCGCTTTCACAAGACACTGTTCAAGCTCCTTCATAGGAATGCTACTCACTTTCTCAGATTCCTTTAAGCATTCCTTTGTTATTACTTCTTCCTGTTTTGTAATAATATCTGTAATAACATCCGCATAACTGTTGCTACTATTTTTCATAGAATTCAACAGTTCATATGCCTCCATGTGATTCTCACTATCCGTTCGAAATCTTATACATAGGGTTTTATAATTAGCTCTCATCTTATGCCTTCTTTCTGGCATCCATAGCTTTATAAGCAAAATATTCATACCCCTTAGCATTGGCACAAATATCCTTGTTAATATAGATATTTTCCCTTGAAGCTACCTCTCCAAAATTTTCAAAGATACAGGCACCTCCGCCTAATACATAGAGTTTTACAAAGCTTGGATCATAGCCACGTACTTCCAATTTCCTATTAATCTCAGCAATATATTTTCTTACAGTTTCACTCACAATTGCTTGAATCTGATTCTCTGAATTGTCGGTTCCTGATATCAGAATCTTTTCAATTCTATCCTCAGTAACATTCCTGCCGGCAAGTTTTGAAACTGCTGACTGGATTTCTCTCACAAGAAATGAAACACCATAATTTTCTGTCACAATAGAATTTTCTACTGGATTTCCATCAACAATTTTCAATATACTTAATGTTCCATTTCCAATATCAAGAATCATATTTTCACCTGACATATCGCCCATGTTATAGGTAGCTGCCAATGTCTGAGGAAATACCAAAACATCACTTATATGGACGTGATAGGATTTACTATGGAATTCAAATTCCAGGTCCGTATCCTGCATTAAATATTTTCTGAATTCCTTTCTCTGTGCAGAGAACCAGGCAAGAGGGATTCCAACAGAGAGTACGATATTAGCACTCGTATATCCCTTCTTCTCAAGAACACTTCCAATACCATAAAGTGTTAATATAAAATAGTTTTCATCCTGAACCTTCCCTTCAGCAAATGTAATATGGCTTTCACCAATTACATACTGCTTTCCTTTATAGCTAAGGATATTCCTGCTGGCAATTGCCTCGCCCATAACTTCCTCAACACCTGCACGGAACACATCATCTGTGGTCTTAATATTTCCATTGCCATGATCTATTGCAATCACTACCTCTTTATACTGTTCTATCGTTTTCATTTAAAATTTCCTCCGTTTTAATTTTTTTGAATATAATTTGTTTACATCGTTTACAAGTCTCCAAATGCCCTATTTATAAGGCTTTTCTTGTAAACAAGTTCGTTTACAGCTACGCCTACCATGTAAACGTAAACTGTAAACAAACGATTTAAAAACTTTTTTAATCAAATGGGATTTCCATCTGATCACAGACTGGAATAAAACCCTCATTGTCATTTGACTTAAGTCTATGCCAGGCTCTACCAATCCTTCCATCTGGAAATCTATGCGAATTTTTCTTTTCCCACCCTGGTATAGAATTCATTACATCATTTACTTCATTGATATCCCTCTTAAGCGCAGTATCAAAATCATCTCTATGAAGAACCTCTTCAAAGATCATTCTAGAACTTACATATTCATAATTTTTTGCTTCAAGCCACGCCATTATTAATCCAAACTTTGTATCTTCTGGCATGAATTCCTGCTGAACTTCCAGTACATAATCCTCGATTTCATTAGAAAATTTAAGAATATGCTTATCCGAATTCATATAAATATGAAATGCTTCCGCCCATGCCTGCAGGATATAGGCTCTGCTCTCCGCTTCATCCTCAAGGATATGCTTCTCCACATTAGCAGCATTGATTCTTACTGGAGCAAATCTACGATTTCCAGTTCTGTCCTGTGGAAGAAAATCCACATTATTGGTAGTACCTACAAACACACACTGTCTTGGTCTATCTTCAGGATGTGTCTCATATGGAATCTTGTAATTATCCCTCTGCCTACTAAGAAAGGATTTAATATCTTCGATGCTTCTTGCATTTACAGTCGCAAGCATTTCCGACATTTCCATAATCCAATGCCCCTGCAACTTACGATACACTTTTTCATCATCAAGCTTCTTAAGATCATCGGAGAACCAGTCATCATTAATTGCAAGTAATCTAAAGAATGTTGATTTTCCAGCTCCCTGACCACCAACAAGGCATATCATGATTTCAAACTTGCATCCTGGTACATAGATTCTATGTATCAACGCCTGCATCAGAAGATGCATTACTTCCCTTGTATACTGACTGTCATCTGTTCCTAAATATTTTGGAAGCAGTGAATCAATACGAGGTACACCATCCCACTCAAGACCTTCAAGCAACTTTTTAATTGGATGATAAGAATTTTCTCCGGCAATAATATGAATTGCTTTATTGATATTTCTTTCATTGACAATGTGATAATTCTGCTCAAAATACCAGTGTATATGATATACATCAAAATCAGTTATGGTGGCACCAGTCCTCTTCCATGGCATCGGTTTAACAATATCTTCTCTGCATGTAAGTTCATTTTTAGATATTGCACCTTTTAGCAAGGGATCTCTTTTTAGTATCTTCATACAGTTTTCAAGTGAACCCTTAACCTGATTGTTTTCTGAAACATCCAAATCCGCTAAAATGCTATCCACACTGGCATATTCCTCGTCCAGTATCTGCGCTGCCTCCTGCCATATATCTGGCTCCGATTTCGAACAATTCTCTGACACGATTCTCCACCTCCTTCCTTCCATGGACAAAAAATTCAAGCTTATCTTCCATAGTTCCGAAGCAGAGAATATCCAGCCAATATTCAATTGTAGATTTCATACATATTACTGTCGCAAAGTCATTGGAATTCATAGCATTTACGCCGCACTGAGCAACTATACTATTTTCAACCGCTTCAATAACATCCTCTGCATCCTTTAAGGATTCAATTTTTTCATTACACCATTTACGAAAACGTTCTCTCTGCTCAGCCTGACGTTTCTTTTCCCGAAGTGCCTTCTCATATTGAATCTTAGCAATTTTAAGTTCTTCAGGACTTAGCACCTTAACCGCTATCGGCAAAGAGAAGTCTTCAATAATCTTGCATGCAGCATCATATGGTCTTAATCCAAACATTTCCGAAACATAATTAATTGCATCCCCATGTGCCCCACAGGCAAAGCAATGATAATATTCTTTAATGCTCATACTGGGATTGTGATCATTATGAAATGGACAACATGCCATATTATTTCTTTTCACATTAAGTCCATAATGGACTGCTACATCTTTTGCTGTAACACAGCTTTTTACTTCTTCAAAAATATTCAATTGTGCCCTCCTTTTTTTGTTTCATTTTAGGAGAGCCTCTGCTATAATATCCGTGTCAGGGAATTTATAGAGAGGCTCTATGATTCTTCAACTAGCGAGTAACTGCAATTACTCGCTAATTTTTTTGTTTAATCTGTTGGCTAAATTGGCAATCTGTCTATCCTGCTCGGGACTAAAATGTGAATATGTATGTATTGTTTCTTCAATACTTGCATGTCCAAGCAATCTCTGAATTGCATACATATCAGCACCATTAGACAGATAGAAACTCGCACATGAGTGGCGCATATCGTGCAGCCTAATAATATTAGTGATACCAGCCTTTTTCATCTGTCTATGCATCTTGGTTTCCACAGCTCTTATAATGATAGGAAAGATTCTTTCATCATCAGGAAGCTCATACAATGTATCCAAGTATGCTTCAAGTTCTTCAAATAATGCATCTGGTAAAAACACCTTTCTCATTGAGTTTTTTGTCTTAGGAGAAGTAACAATATCTCTTCTCACTCTTCTATCGTAGGTTTTAGAAATAAAAATTGATTTTTCAGTATGATTAATATCAGCCTTTGTAAGCGCCAGTGTTTCTCCAATTCGAAATCCACAATAATACTGAATTCCAAATAGCAGATGGTACATTCTGTCTGTTTCCTTATCTATGGAACCTATGAATTGATCAAACTCTTCCTTGGTCCAATATCTAATCATCTGTTTCTCTGCATCAGCCTTTCCAATCTTCTTGATTCCTTTACATGGACTTTTCTCAAGATCATAGAAATTTACTGCATGGAGAAAAATTGCAACAATCTGATTATTCAATGTTCTGTTGTAGCAATCAGAATAACCTTTATTTAATATGTCATTTTGCCAGGCTATAATATCCTGAGCTTTTACTGCGTTCATACCCATCTTTGCAATTGGAGCATTTAATATATGTGTTCGAATCATATGTTCCTTTGTCATATATGTACGCTCCTTTACTTTCGCTTTAATATCCGGCATATATTTTTCATTAATAAATGTCTCTACCGTCATACCAAGGTCAGTTTTCATTGCCTTCTGTTGCTGTATGATAAATTCTTCCGCTTCCTTCTTTGTTCTAAAACCACGCTTTGATTTCTGCTTAGAGCTTCCATCCCTAAGTCTTACTCGATAAACAGCTCGCCATCTTTTGCCATCCTCATCCTTATACACAGGCATTAGCGATATCCTCTCTTTCAGTTAAGTTCAAACCAAAGTACATTTTTTCAAGCATTGGAGCTGGTATTCTACCAGGAATCACCTGATAGTTTTCCTTTGCTAAAAGTTCATTGCCTTTTCTGATGACCTTGTAACTGGTACTTAAGGATACATTCAATAACTGAGATACCTGCTCTGCAGATAAATAGTAATTCTTTGCCATATGTCTCACCTCCTTTCTTTAACATAACATTTATGTTATCTCATTTTTGTTATGTTTAATTTTGTTAAGTTTACCATATCATTTTTGTGTTGTCAACAAAATGTATGTCACTTTTTATTTACCTTTATTTGTTATTGTGTTATATTAAATTTATGTCATACAGAAAGGTGGTTTATCCATGAAAATAGGAGAAAAAATCAGAAAGTTCCGATTAATACGACAAGCAACCCAGCTCGATCTTGGCTATCATGTGAAGCTAAGTGATTTGCGTGTAGGACAGTACGAAACAGGAAAAAGAAATCCTAAGGATGACTTGGTTGAGAGATTTGCACAAGCTCTTGATGTAGAACCAGCAGCTTTATCCAATAATGAACCGGATACGATTGACGGATTGATGCATACACTCTTTGATTTAGAAGAAACTTTCAATCTCACTATTGAAGAAGATTATTCTGACGGTGAAGAGGAATATGTTTTTAGATTCAAGCCTACAGATGAAAATAAAGCTGAAGAAATGAGAAAAGCGTTTTCCGCATGGTTAACAGCATACGAAAAATATCACACTAATCCAGAATCAGAAGAAGAAAAGAAACTTGAGAGTGATATGTATGAGCTATGGAAAGGTCAGTATCCTAATAATTTAACTACAGATCCTCTCAATGGAATGACTATATGTCGAGAGACTCGTGAATGGAAATTATAGAAAATGTTGTCAAATTGTTGCCACTAACCCTGTGTTGGTGGCATTTTCTATTCTCTACAGAAAAAGGGTTCCAGAGACATAATCTCTGAAACCCTTATATTTACTATACTTATCAATAGCAATTATAATTATTCAATAATTGTTGCTACTCTTCCTGATCCTACAGTTCTACCACCTTCTCTGACAATGATAAGATATTTAATGCATTTTATCGTGTATTTCACTTTGTTTATATTACATATTATGTTTCATATATCACATCATTTATATCATTATCAAGATGAAGGTTGCCAATGTGTTGCCAACATATTCAAGCATATTACTTGACTCATTATTGGATCATTTTTATATAAAATTCTGCGAAATCTTAGATGAAATCAAGCTATTTTTTATTCAATAGCGAAAAATTGTTGCCAAAATGTTGCCAATC
>JAKSRY010000063.1 GCA_024403415.1 Lachnospiraceae bacterium | reverse complement strand
GATGCTCTTGCAGTTGCTGTTGGTAATGCGCATGGCGATTATGCTTTTCCGCCTAAACTTGATTTTGAAAGAATTGATACAATTTCAAAAGCAACAAATATACCGCTTGTTCTTCACGGCGGTTCGGGGCTTGCAGACAATGATTTCAAGCAGGCAGTGGCACTTGGTGTTTCAAAGGTGAATATCTTTACCGATATAGACAAGGCAGGAAAACGCGGAATAGAGAAAGGCCTTAGTGAGGGAGCAAAAACACTTATGGGGCTTATACCATATGAGATAGAAGCTATTAAAGAAGTCGTCAGAGAAAAGATAACTCTTTTTGGAAGCGTTGGAAAGGCCTGAGAAAAGCAATTGTTTAAGTGCGTAATAGAAGAGTAAGGAAAAACTGGAATAAAGAATACATTAATGAAATAAACGATGATTATATATGAAAGATTATAGGGCACTTATAAAGGAATGCCTTGATGAAGTTGAGGCGGCGGGAATTATCCCGGGAAATATTAAAGAATGGAAAATCAACCATCGTGCGAAAGCCAGATGGGGTATGTGCACTAGAAAAATTAATGGTGAGTGTATAATAGAGATCGCTGCAAGACTTTTGACAGATGACAGAATTAGCATTAAGTCTTGCAAGGAAACAATTATTCATGAAATACTTCATAGCTGTAAGGACTGTAATGGTCATACTGGGACTTGGAAAAAATATGCTGAACTTATAAACAACCAATATGGTTACAATATAAAGCGGGTGACAAGTGGGAAGGAAAAGGGTATTGAGGAGTATGAATCTACTTATTCTCTTCCGTATAAATATATTTTTGTATGTAAATACTGTGGTGATACCCTCAGACGCAAACGTATGAGTAAGTTCACAAAATATTATCGGAATTATTATTGTCGAAATTGCGGAAGATTAAGAGCATACCAGCGCTATGAATTGTAAAAAATAATAATGATAAAAGTAAGTCTTTGGTAATTATCATAAGATGAGGCCAAAGACTTTTTTTACCTTATAAAAACAAATAATACTATAAAAAAACAAAATTATAGTACATATTGCAAAATAAAAATATGAAGCGTATATTTATTGTGAGGTGATTATTATGCCAAAACAACTAAGATATGAATTGAATAACTCAAAAAAAATATACACAACAACAGAACTTCGAGCTTTGGGGTATACAAGATATGCTGTTGAGCGTATGAGTGAAATCGGGATGCTTGAAAAGATTACAGGGAGTGTATATGAAAATGCATTGTTTGAAGGAGAAGAATCGGACTTCTATTATGTGATGCCCCTTGTCCCCGGGGGAATTATTTGCATGCTGTCGGCAGCTGTTTATTATAATCTATCGACATATTGGGCGCATGATATTGATGTGGCTGTAAAAAAGGGGAAAAGGATAGTGACTATGCCGGCGTATCCAAGTATGAATATATATCATTTCGGCAAAGATAGGTATGAAATTGGAATTGATACGGTAAATATAGATGGAAATGAATACAAAATATATGATATTGAGAAAACGGTAATAGATATCATTTATTTTCGTAATCAAATTGGAATTCAAGAGACTAAGGAAATACTTACAAAATATCTCCATAGAATGGATTGTAATATTAATAAGCTTCATAGATATGCTCAGAAATTGCAGTGCGAAAAAACTCTAAGAACTTATCTGGAGGTATTGATTTAATGAATGTAGCTTCGACAAAGGCACGGTTAAAAAATGTTGCTGATAGGACAGGGAAAAATTATCAGGAATTATTAACAGCGTATGGTCTTGAAAGAACAATCTACAGATTGTCTATATCTGAATATAAAAATCGGTTTATTTTAAAAGGCGGTATTTTTCTGTATGCTATTAGCGGAGGTGATTATGCTAGAGCAACCACGGATATAGATTTTCTTGCTCAAAATATCAGTAATGATTTGGATGATATTAAAAAGGTATTTGCGAATATTTTTTTAATAAAGGCAGATGATGCATTATGGTATGACATTGAATCAATTCAAGTTACACCGATTACTGAATTTAAAGAATATCATGGAATCAATGTGTCTGCGACAGCTTATCTTGATAAAACTCGAATACATATATCTATTGATATTGGATTTAATGATGTTATATATCCTGACAAAGTAGAAATGGAATTCCCGGTTTTGTTGGGGCAGGAATTTCCGCGTATTTATGCTTATTCTTTAGATTCTACTATTGCGGAGAAATTTGAAGCAATTGTATCATTGGGATATGAAAATAGTAGATATAAAGATATTTATGATTTATATGTATTTTCCAGATCTTATAATTTTGAAGGAGCCATACTTTTGGAAGCCATAAAAGAAACTTTTATCCATAGAAAGACGAGTATGGAAGATATTGTTATCTTTGAAACCGGCTTTGCTGATGATAATTTGAGGCAGTCCAGATGGAAGAACTTCGCAAAGAATAAGAGAATATCATTAACTATTTCATTGCAAGAAGCAATATCTGCGTTGGAACTTTTTTTGAGTCCATTGGTGAAGGCATATAATGAAAATATTCCATTTGCTTTCATATGGAATCCTAAATCAAATAAGTGGGAATGATAAAGGGTTACTAAATGAAATTGATTTTTTTATATTTCATGAATTGCGTTGTGATAAGGAAGAGAGTAATGATTCTAGTATGAGTATAATGTAGATGAATTTCATGTTGTCAATATAATGTATATATTTTGATGAAGGGGTATTGTTATGGGAATTACAATAGGAGTTGATATAGGAGTTGCATCAGTCGGTGTTGCAGTTGTCGACACGGAGACAAGAGATATTTTGGAGGCGGTCTCAGATATTTTTCCTTGTGCTAACGCTGCGAGTAATGCTGATAGAAGAGGATATAGACAGGGAAGACGTGGGAAAAGACGTCTTGCCACCAGAATTAATGATTTTAAGTCTTTATGGACAAAAAGTGGATTTGCAATACCGAAAGATATTAATCATGGTCCGCTGAAACTTAGAGTTATGGCTTTGTCAGAAGAAATAACAATGGATGAGTTATATATTGTTCTCTTAAACAATCTAAAGCATCGTGGTATTTCATATTTGGAAGATGCTGATGATGGAATTTCTGGTGGTGGAAATTATACAAAAGGTCTTAAATTTAATCAGGATGAGTTAAAAACAAAACTTCCTTGTGAAATCCAACTGGAGCGCCTAAAGAAATATGGTAAGTATAGAGGACAACAGAAAATAACAGAAGATGGTGAAGATATTGTACTTAGCAATGTTTTCACAGTCAGTGCATATCGTAGAGAAATTATTAAGATTTTGCAAACGCAAAGGTCTTTTCATTTGGAAATAACTGATGATTTCATAGATGCTTTTCTTGCTATTTTTGATCGTAAAAGAAAATACTATGAAGGACCCGGAAATGAAAAGTCCCGCACAGATTATGGCAGATTTACTAGTAAAATTAATATTGAGACTGGTGAATATATAACAGAAGATAATATTTTTGAGAAGCTGATTGGAAAATGCTCAATATATCCAGATGAAATTCGAGCTTCAGCTGCGTCTTTCACCGCACAGGAGTTTAATCTCTTAAATGATCTTAACAACCTTACTATTGGGGGAAGAAAGATAGATGAGGATGAGAAACGAGAAATAGTAAATCTTATAAAGTCATCAGAACGTCCTGTTGTAGAAAAAATAATCTGTTCTGTTACAAAAGAGGATGCAGATACTATTGAGGGAGCAAGGATAGATAAAAGCGAGAAAAGAATTTATCACTCATTTGAAGCATTTCGTAAGATGCGCAATGCCCTTCGGGAGATTGATGTCGATATAGCTGATTTTTCTCGAGAAGAGTTGGATGAGATAGGAAGAATTCTTACACTTAATACAGAAATAGAAGGCGTATTAAATACACTGAAAACATCAAATGTTTTGTCGTGCGACGAAAAAATAGTAGAATGTCTTGTTGCTCTTCGCAAAAAGAATGGAGCTTTGTTCAACAAATGGCATTCATTTTCTTTGAAGGTTATGCTTGATTTAATTCCAGCGATGTATGAACAGCCAAAAGAACAGATGCAGTTATTGACCGAAATGGGTGTATTTAAGGGAGAAAATGATAAGTATAAAGGTCTTAAATATCTTCCAGAGGATATGCTTACAAATAATCTTTATAATCCTGTAGTAATTCGCTCGGTACGAATTACTGTAAGAGCAATAAATGCTCTTATCAAAAAATATGGGTATCCGGATAAGATTGTGATTGAGATGCCACGTGATAAGAATGATGAAGAAGAGAAGAAGAGAATAAAGGATGAGCAGACTAAAAATGAAAAAGAATTAGCTAATATTATTAAGAGAATAAAACAGGATTATAGCATTCAAATAACTGATTCTACATTTAGAAATCGTAAAGGTCTTAAACTTAAACTTAAGTTATGGAATGAGCAGGGAGGCGTTTGCCTATACTCTGGAAAAAGAATAAATATTGAAGATCTTCTGAAAACACCACAGTTGTTTGAAGTGGATCATATTATTCCGTTGTCTATTTCCTTTGACGATAGTCGTAACAACAAGGTATTGGTATATGCAATTGAAAACCAGGATAAAGGTCAAAGAACTCCGCATGGATATTTATCTTCGGTCTCGAGGTCTTGGGGATGGGAAGCGTTTAGAAGTAAAGTGTTTGAACTCAAAGCGCAGAAGAGTATTCCAAATAAAAAGGTAGAGAATTTGCTCTTCTGTTATGATATTCAGAAAATTGAAGTGTTAAAAGGTTTCATCAATCGTAATCTTAATGATACCAGATATGCATCCAAAACTGTTCTTAATGAACTACAATTGTTTTTTAGAATGAATGGAACCGGAACAAAAGTCTCAGTTATCAAAGGCAGTTTTACTAGTCAGATGCGAAAAAATATGAAACTTGACAAAGACCGTAATGAGTCATATGCACATCATGCAGTCGATGCTTTATTAATTGCATATTCCCAGATGGGATATGATGCGTTTTATAAGCTTCAAGGTAGCTTTATTGACTTTGAAACTGGAGAAATATTAGATACCCGTATGTGGAAAGAGAAGATGAAGCCTGAAGTTTATAAAGCTTTTCTTTATGGCGACAGGTGGAGTCATATAAGAGATAATATTCTCACTGCTGAAAAGAGTGTTAAATACTGGTATATGACTGATAGAAAATGCAACAGAAGTTTATGCAAACAGACCATTTATGGTACTCGTGAATATGAAGGTAAATCATACAAAATCAGTTCTACAGGGGATATTCGTACGGATGATGGGTATAAGAAGTTTAAGAATGTAATAGATAAAAATGCAAGCAGATTGCTCGTCGCTAAGCACGATGCGAAAACCTTTGAGATTCTTTTACAGATATACAAGGATTATGCAGATGCAAATAACCCTTTTGTACAGTATGAAAAAGAAACTGGGGATAAGGTTCGAAAATATTCAAAGGCAGGAAATGGTCCTATTATTGTATCGTTAAAATATGAAGATGGAGAGGTTAATTCCTGTATTGACATTTCTCATAAATACGGTTATGCAAAAGGAAGCAAGAAAGTTGTTTTAATGCAGCTTTATCCATACAGATCTGATGTATATTTCCATACTGAGACAGGTAAATTCTTTATTGTTGGCATAAAGCAGTCTGATGTGATTTGCAAAGGTGATAGGCATGTTATTTCAAAAGAGGCTTATACACGAATTCTTAGAGATGAGAAGATGATTAATGATACGCAGACTATTGAAGATCTTGAGAGATTAGGCTATCAGTTTAGGTTATCATTTTTCAAAGATGACATTATTCAGTATGAAAAAGATGGAACCTATTATACTGAAAGATTTCTATCTAGGACTATGCCGCAAAAAAGAAATTATATTGAAACAAAACCAGTGGATAAGGCTACATTTGAAAAAAAGAGTCAAAATTTTGTGGGTTTATCTAAAACAACATCAATAAAAAAGATTAGAACAGATATTCTTGGAAATAGGTATGCATGCGAAAATGAAAGATTTTCATGGGAATGTTAAGTGCTGTATTGACAGAATTATAATCATTTATATTGCTTTTAAATCTAAAGCTAGTTATAATGAAACAGGAAAACTTATTTGTGATGACTTAAGTTCTTCAGATCTATCAAAACAAGGCTTTATGCCGAGATTAGAGACACCGACGGGTGTCTCTTTTTCATTTGGAGGAAAAGAAATGGCTTTTAGAATAGTACTTGTTGAAAATGAAGTATCAATGAAATTGAAATTGAATAATTTGATAATTACTAAAGCAATAGAAGAGGAAATCTGGATTCCACTTTCGGATATTTCGGTAATAATTCTAGATAACTTGGCTACTACAATAACTGCAAGAATGTTAACTGCTCTTGCCGAGGAGGGAGTGTGCCTTGTGGTTTGCGGAATGAATCATCTTCCGTGTGGGTATTTTGGACCGTTAGTAAAGCATACTAGGGCTGCCAAAATGATAGAATCGCAAATAAATAGACGCAGTACTGATTTTTATGAATTGTTATGGAAAGAAATTGTTACTTCCAAGGTTAATAATCAGAGAAATGTTTTGTCTTTAATAAATATGTCATCAGATAGTGTTAAGAAATTGGAAAACTTGATAGAACAAATACAGCCAGGTGATTCTACGAACAGAGAGGCACATGCTGCAAAGGTTACTCAGTTGTGTGGGCAAAATATACGTAGAAAACAGTTTGTTATCAACTCGTTAATAAAGTATTTTTCAAATGAAAAATATATGGAAAGTGAAGAACAATATAGGGACAACGTATATATAGATAATGAGCAGGTTGGAAGAAATTATTTTAAGGTTATACGAATTTTAAATATAGAAGATATTCTGAAATTAATTAATGTTGGAAAGGCAACATTACTTTCGCAATATATTAAGGACAGACTTGCTGCTTTTGACTGTGAAAATCATTTAGTGCATATAGAAAATATTCCTATCGAAATCTTCAACATTATTAACAATGAAATGGTTAAGTCGATTGGAGATATTGCAATTGATTTTTCTACATCAGATTTATGGGAAATAGTTCAAAAGTCAAAGGCATATTCAAGAGATGGTGAAGCAATTGAACTTAAATCACCATTTGAGTTATTGAGAATAATGATTAATCTTATCATTAAAAACACTCAGAATTCCGCAGAAAGAATTATTATAGATATAGAGAATATGGATCATTGGCTGGATATTGGTGAGTATAAATCCTTTATGAATGAAATGATAACATATAGTGATATTTATAATATATATATTATAGTATCCACAAGTCTTGATGGATATGTTCTTGTGCGAGACGATGTGATAGAAGGTATCACGGTATTTAATAGTATTGATTTTACATTTCCGAACGTGGAAAGATTATCGACTTTTATAAATGAAAATTATCCATATTTTAGAATATTTGAGAATGATGAGTTATTAAAGTACATTACCCCAATGGTTCAAAGAATTGGAAAAGAGGGCTACATAATAGAAAGTGTTGAGATGGCTATTTGTAAAATTATTAACGATACTCTGGTCGAACCAGAGATTAGGAAAGATAAAGAAAATCGTGCAGTTACGGCTTTTTTGAATGGCTACACTATGGTATAATATAAGTGTATGGTTCAGGTGTCGTTTTTATCAAGATATCAATTGTATTGGAGTATGTAGTTGAAGACGTTTGACTAAAATATTTGATATTTTGATACCTGGAGAATTTAAGTCATCGTAAAACGAATAACAGCTCCTGTTGCTGATACTTCAAATTTTGATACCTGGAGAATTTAAGTCATCGTAAAACACACGATAAAAGATTGGCCTATGGACACACATTTTGATACCTGGAGAATTTAAGTCATCGTAAAACTGAAAACCGCGAGGCAATCGCTAACCTCAAATTTTGATACCTGGAGAATTTAAGTCATCGTAAAACTAACAAGCAGAGGAAGCAGGCGACCGATTATTTTGATACCTGGAGAATTTAAGTCATCGTAAAACACAAGAAAGCACAAGAGAATGCAATTCGTGATTTTGATACCTGAAGAATTTAAGTCATCGTAAAACATATTCAGTTGTTCGCAAATCCGAACACCAATTTTGATACCTGGAGAATTTAAGTCATCACGAAAAGGAAAACGTTTACTTTGGGGAGTCTATGCCTAGATATTTTTTATAAGCCTCAGTGATATCTTAATGTGTCTAAACCAATATTGACACAAGACATAGCAGTTTATTCTTTCCATGTAGAAGAAAAGAATGCGATTGAAAAGCAAATAAGTAATATGGTAATATAAAC
>JAKSRY010000062.1 GCA_024403415.1 Lachnospiraceae bacterium | reverse complement strand
AATAGAAATGAAAACAATAGAAATGAAAACAAGAGAAAATGGTCTTGATTATTTAAGAATAATAGCAGCATGTGGGGTAGTGCTGGTTCATGTGGTAGCATATTTTATTCTTACAGTTATGAATTCAGGTGATATGTTCACATTAGCAACTTTGATTAAATATAGGAACTTAAGTAGCTTTGCAGTACCTGCATTTGTCATGATTTCGGGAGCGTTTATATTTTTGTCAGAGGGTACCAAAGACTTCAAAAAGTTCTATAAAAAAACATTTCATAAGTTAGTTATTCCAACTATCGTTTTCACAATAATTTATATTATTACTCATTTTATTGAGATAGCATTAGTGATTGAAAATTCAGATTTTTCATTTGGAATAATAATAGATGGACTTCCGGAAACTCTGACAAGAGCTTTTAGAGGTGAGGCGAGCGAACATCTATGGTATATGTTTATGTTAATTGTGTTATACATTTTTGCTCCATTTGTTATGAGGATTAAGGATGGACTTAGTGAAAAGGGATTTCGTAATGTTGCCATAATATTGCTTATATGGGGAGTGCTTGGAAATTTGGCATATGTAATATTTCATGAGGGAGATCCAAATGCTAACACAAAAGTATACTGGTCTTTGGACAATGTTATTAATTTCTTAGGCCTCTTCATGTCAGGATATGTTGTACATGAATTTGCTAAGAAAATACGTAAAAAGGTTGGAAAGAAGATTACGGCTAATATAATTGCTCTGATATGTATTATAGTAGGATTTTTAATCTGCTATTCAAAGTATTCGTTGTTTTTGTCATATCCGGGAAAAGTTTTTGTTATGGATTTTACCCCCCTTCATCCATTTTTTGTAGTAGCAGCAATTTTTCTTGTATTTGGATTCAGCCTGCTTGATATTAAATGTGGTTTGACTAAAATGTCAGCAGCAACATATTGGGTATATTTGGTTCATCCTGCTGTGTTTATTTTTTATCGTTTGGTGGTAAGTAAGATTAAAGGGATTGGATATTCAACATTTGCTAATCAGGATTTATGGCCTACGTTCTGGATGATGTTCGCTGTATGTACGGTTATATCGTTTATTGTAGGAATTATTATAGATACATGTATTGGTGCGGTGCATAAAAAGAAAAGTTGCGCTTAAAGAGATAATACTATTTAAGATGTAAAGCGATAAAAGTTACAATATTAAAAATGGTAAGCTGTGCAATGTTATGTAAAGTTATGTTGAATACGCTGATAATTTACATAACACATTGATTACGTAAACCACACAAGTTAAAAAGTGATTTGCTGCGATGCGTAGAATGATGAATGCAATACATTATGTAAACAAGCAAAACACTACAAGTTAAAACGAAAGAAGAGGCTATGAATTATGTCAACCATCAGAATGTATACTAAAGAAATTGAACCCAAACTATATGATGCAGGGCTTGCCAATAGCGTACACTTTGAATTACAGGTAGGCGAGAAGAATTATCAGCTCAATCGTGGATATGGCATTTTGTTTCCAAAAGCTGAGATAAATGAAAATAATACTATTGCCCCAAGAGGAGCAAAGAATCCAAGATTTGCCAGAAATGGTGAGAAATATGTAATTTATGCTGAATATGTTAATGAAGCCGGCGTAAAAGTTAGTCCAGGTATGCTATATGTGTGGGAAACTGTTGATTTTATCAAGTTTGATGAAATAGGACTTGTAGATAAGTCCATCATTGAAAGACCTTTTTCTATTAGTGAAATAAAGGAACTTACAGATAATATTGACGGTTCCTCAATTCAAATAGATGATTCACTCGTTGGAAATATTATTAAGTTCTGGGTAGCACCTTATGGAATGGATATTAATGAACAAAGAAAGTTTAAGTATCCGCTTGTTAAGGGTTTTGCAGATCCGGTTATCTTTTCCTTTGAGGACAAGTGGTATTATCTTGCGACAAATGATATCAATGGTAATATTGGTATATTTATAAGAGAGGCTGACTGTGTTGACGGGCTGTTTGATGAAACACATGAGCTTTCGGTTATATTGGACTATAACGAGGAAAAGGAATATATTCAGACCTTCTGGGCACCTGAATGGCATATAATCGGAGATGTACCATATATTCTTTTTGCTGTAGGCGGTAAGCAGTGGGCGCCACAGTCTCATATGATGAAATATAAAGGATTTGGCAGTATTATGGATCCTAATAGTTGGGAAGAACCAGTAAGAGTACGCCAAATGAACGGTAGCTTTCTGTCAGAAGATGGAATTACGCTTGATATGACATATCTTAAGGATGGAGACAGAAGTTATGTTATTTGGTCTGAAAGATATCATATAGGAACTCCGGAAGATTCAGGATCAATGCTTTACATTGGAACTATTGACGAAGATAATCCGACAGTACTTACATCTGAAAAAATCTTACTTACTAGACCATTATATGGATGGGAAAATGTTGCAGGGACGATAAATAACGAGGGCCCATACAGCATTATTCGAAATAATAAAATTATAGTTTCTTATTCTGGTGGAGATGCTTGTGGCCACTATTATGCCGTTGGCGCGATGATTGCAGATTGTGGAGCAGATCTTCTTAATATCGATAATTGGAGCAAGCTTCAGACCCCATTCCTTCATGCATATACATTGAATGGAATAGATGGACCTGGACACAGTTCATTCTTTGTTGATGATGAGGGTAAAGATATGATTGCTTTCCATGGACAGGATAATGGAAGACAGAGTGGTATACATCCGGTATATTTCAATGAAGACGGAATACCGCGACTGGTTAATGATGGAGAATAGAAGTATTAAGTAAAAATATATAGCTGTTAATGATTTTAATGGGGAGTCAGGTATTGATTCCCCATTAGAGTATGCAGCAAAAATGTATATTTATATGGGGAATACTGATGATACCTTATGCTCTTTTTATGTTCAAAATAATATGGGAAGACGAAAAAATAGACATTCGGGCGCTTGATGTGATGAATGAGGGCTTTGCTTTTAGAATGCCATTAAGGTATGAGGAAAAGTTGTCAATTCCTCATAGATTTGAGGTTAGTTTTCTTGATTTTAACTCTAAAAAATATACGGAATATGAAATCACAGGAAAGGTCCAAAAAAGTGGTGATGAGTATATCTTTTCATCAAAGGACGACAGATTTAATTCAGACTTTAAAAGCCTTCTTAATAATTACATGAGAATGGTCAGACTTAAGAGTGAATATGACGATGTTGAGGTGATGGAGGAACTAACCGGGATTAAACTGTCAGATGAATATTCAGACAGTTACTCAGAAAAACTGTATTATGTCAACCAATATAACAAAAATGACGGCGCATGCGAGGAAAGAACAAATACGAGCGAAAGTTATGTAAACTCGAAAACAAAAAATACCACACAAGAGTTATGTAAACCCGAAGCTCCGGAATTCTTGAAACTGCCACCGGTCGATATTGCCATTTCTCTTGATGAACCTGCTCTATGGGAAAATTTTCTCCGACAGGAATCATTTGATAACTTTGTTAATTATTATTGGAATTATAATTCACTAAATGGATACAGCATTACCAAACTTAAGGTGACGCATGTCTATATTGGAAATCAGTTTTGCCACAATCTTTTTCCTGGTAACGAAATATTAGATAAATTGATAAGAAAAGTCTGGAAACTTGGATTAAAGCCGGTAATAGTTCTTGCACCGGTAACTCAGGGGAGAATAGCCCATACTAAAGAAGTGCTAAAGTTGGTTGGTGGTAATAATTATATTTCAAACATAGAGCTTGTAGTTAATGATTATGGAGTACCGATGCTGCTTAAGGAACTCAATGATATGGGAGAGGTTCCACGGAATTTCTTTGAATTAACATCAGGTATCCTACTGAATAAGCGAAAAAAAGATCCAAGGATTGACTGGCTTTCTGCCGGACAGGGAATTAAGCATTCTAATTACGAAAATTTTACTAATGATGAAGCAGTTGCCCAATATCTCAGAGATGTATTTGATATATCGAGGATTTCGTGTGATGTAAGCAGTTATCCGGTAAAGATGAGCATACTTCCGACGGTTATGCATATGCCTCTGTATCAGACCAATACCTCTGATTGTATGATAAAAAGTATTGTCGAAGGATGCGGAAGGGGAGATAAGGTAGATACTATGAATTGTCCGGGATATTGCATGGAACATAGAATATGTTTTTCAACAAATATACCATTAATTGGCAGGTGGAATACAATATTCGGGGAATCGTACGAAAGTCTGGATGATTTTGAAAGAATAAATAAAATGATAAATGACGGTCTTGTCAGAATTGTATTAAGAGCGTGAAGTTTCAAAAATGTCGACCATCTGCATTACAAAACACAGAAATGCAAAAAAGTATTTATAAGGAATATGAGAATGAAGGTTGTAGCAGGACTTGGTTCAATAGATGATTATGATGCTTATGCTGATGCGGGAGCGGATGAACTGTTCATAGGATATGTTCCATATGAGTGGCTTATAAAGTATGAGCAGACTATGCCTCTTAACAGAAGAGAGGTTTCTTTCGTAAATGTTAATATTGGATCATATAGTGAACTTGAAATTCTGGCAGAAAAGGTACGAAGAAGAGGAGTTCCGGTTTCAATAGCCTTTAATGGATTGAATTATTCACCGCAATCATATATGACCATTATTAATATAATAAGAGAATGTATTAAGCTTGATATGAGGGACATTATTGTTGCTGATATTGGGCTATTGGTTCATCTTAGGGAAAATAATTTATGTGATAAAGTAAACATTCATATAAGCGGTGAATTTGGCAGGATGAATTCATATGAAATTATGGCTCTTCAGGATTTTAATATCAAAAGAATTATATATCCTCGCGGGACAAATATAGAGGATATTACAGCTATGTCAGATTCATTTAAGGAGCTTGAACATGAGGTTTTCTTCCTAAATGAAAAGTGCCATTTTGAAGGAGCTTATTGTAATTCCCTGCATTGTGATGAACTGGTTCCAATGTGCAGAATGCCGTATGTTATTAGTAAATTAGAAGATAATAAAGATAGAGGCAGTAAAAGTACAGATATTATAGACACAGATGCAATAAACGGTAAAAATCCAAAACATATAGACAGTCAATATACAGATGGCTTGGACAGCGACGATATAGATAGTCATGAGGACAAAATAGATAGCGTAGTGGATAATATTGGATTTGACGGATGCGGATTATGCGCATTAAAATTGCTTGAGAGTAGCAATGTTACACATCTTAAAATTGTCGGCCGTGGAGCTGTTTTTGAAGATATGATAAGGAGTATCTCAATTGCAAGAAAGGCTGTGGAATTAAGTCGAAATATTAAAGGCGAAGATACATACAGGGATTATATAAAAAATCAGTTAATGCAGGGAAGATGCGGTCAAAACTGCTATTATCTGATAAATAAATAGATTAACGGAGAAACTATGATTAATATTCTGACATCAACGCAAATGAGGGATACAGAAAGATATACTATGGAAGAACTCGGAATAACTTCCATGGTGCTTATGGAAAGAGCAGCACTTTCTGCATTTAACTTAATAATGACGCATGAACCTAAGAAGGTTATTGTATTTGCCGGTAGTGGCAATAATGGAGCAGACGGAATTGCAGTTGCAAGAATGATGCTTATGAAGGAAGTTGATGTTACCCTTTGCCTTATAGGTAACAGAGAAAAAGCAACCGGGGAAAACATGAGCCAGTTGCAGACCTACCTAAAGCTGGGTGGCAGGATAGCAGATATGGGAGCAATATTAAAAGTGACAGATGCGTCAGATGGATCGAATTTATCAGAGCCGGAAGATGTATCTGATAGACCAAATGTATCAGGCGAAACGTTAGGTGATATGCAATTTGATATCATTGTAGACGCTTTGCTTGGAATTGGTATCTCAAGAGAACTTGGAGGAGATTATCTCAAGGCTGTTAATCTTATTAATTCATGTCGAGGTACTAAAAAATCATTCAGCAATAATGCAAACCACGCAGTTGTCGGTCGACCATATATATTTAGTCTTGATATCCCAACAGGACTTAATACAGATAATGGCAGGGTGCTGGGAGCTGCTGTCATAGCTGATGAAACGATATGTTTTTCGGAGTGTAAGAGAGGACTGATTCTGAGTAAAGGACCTGAGTATGCCGGAAAAGTATCAGTATATGATGTCGGAATAGTCACTTATGACAGATATTTGAATTACGCAAATAATAACCTGTATTTAAATAATTCCGATAATATCCGGAGTAAAAGTGAGAAAGAAGAGCTTCTTCAGGCATTCACTATTGAAGATGGTATGGAATTAATGCCCAAGCGCGAAATTACCGGACATAAAGGGACCTTTGGAAAAATTCTTGTTATTGCGGGTTCGGAAAAGATGGCCGGAGCTGCACTGCTATCATCAAAAGCAGCCTTTGCTGCAGGTGCGGGAATGGTTAAACTTATAAGTCCGCAAATCAACCGTCAGGCTATTCTGGCGTCTCTTCCGGAATTGATGTATGAGGATGCAGACATGATAACGGATGAGGCATTAATGGATAGTATTAAATGGGCGGATATTATTATCCTGGGCCCAGGACTTTCACTGGATGATAATGCGCATAGACTGGTTGAGTTTATTATGCTGAAGGCCCAAAATCCGATCGTTGTTGATGCTGATGCCATTAATATTATTGCTGAGAATAAAGAATTGCTTGTACAAAGAAAAGCAAAGGATGCTGTTACTATTTTGACACCGCATCCGGGGGAATTTAGCAAGCTTTTTGATAACGAAAGTGATGATGAAAATCAGGGAATAGATATAGATATTACAGCGGCTCAAGATACATTTGCTACTCGAAACAGTGTAGATGTCAACAAGACAGAAAGGATTAAGGCTAATGTTGATGTCAGCAGACCAGAAAGCATAAGCAGTTTTGCAAGAAAATATGGAATAGTGCTTGTGGCTAAAAATGCCAGAACGTTAATATCTGATGGTATAGAAAGTTATGTAAACCTAACAGGGAACAGCGGAATGGCAACTGCCGGATGTGGAGATGTGCTCACAGGAATAATGGCAGTGATTATGCATAATTTTATACGGAATGCTAAAAACGATAATAAGTTTGAGCGTGAAAGAGATTATAGTAAAGATAGCAAAGATATGCATTTATCATTAGCGAAGGCAGCTGCACTGGCTGTATTTATTCATGGACAGTCAGGTGATATGGCAGCAGCAGATAAGAATGAATATTCGGTTATCCCTTCAGATATTATTGGAGCCCTTCCGGGAGTGATTGAACTAATTCGATAAGTGTAAAGTGAATGAATGTTTGATATTGAAAATGAATGTTTGATATTGAAAGTGAATGTTTGAGATTGAAAGTGAATGTTTGATATTGAAAGCGAATGCGTGATATTGAAAGTGAAGGTTATATGTAGAATAAATCATTTTGTTGTTATTGAATGAGATATTTCAACAATTCTTAAAGAAATAGTTTTGAAGAATTTATTTTTGTTATATAATGATTCGAGATTATATATTTGAGGTGTTAGAAATGGCTTTCAATAGTTGTGAATTGTGTAATAGAAGAAACTTTTCCAGAGTTTCACAGGGGATAAGATTATGTGAATCCTGCTTTGGACAGGTAGTTAGATTAAGGGATAATAATGAGAAGGAAATATCATATTTTTCAAATCCTGCAAATCTTATGTATGCAACAGATGGAGCAAAAAGATACGTTAGAAGCTTCATTCCCAATTATACGGAACCACATAATGCAGTTCTTCCGGATCCTAATGTAACTAACAGAAATCTTACAATTTCCGACATGACTTCTTCAGAAGCAGGTGGTAATGCTGATTCTTCTTTGGAAATAAGTTCGAACGCATCATCAGATAATTGTAAAAATGCGGGTAACTATGAATATGAGGTTGTTACTGTTCCTGTGATGGAAGGCAGTTCAATTTCATCAACAGCAGTTGCTGATAATTTGAAGAAATATTCTGAGGAAGGATGGAAACTGCATACTATCTTAAAAAATGATATTAAAGTAGCACCACTTGGAAATACTGTTCCTGTCAATATTGTTTCACAGAACGCTGAGATAGTTATGATTTTTGAAAAAGGAAGATAGTAAGTCAAGCGAATAATAGTCTTGAATGCAGGTCTTAAAAGTTTATAGGTTTAATTTATATATTGTTGATAAAAACGCGAGATAATCCAAGTCAATGGCTATCTCGCGTTTTGCGTTATTGACAACTTTGAAAGCTGACAATCGTAAATTATTCATCAGAAAAGCATATCATGACGAACACTCATTTTCATCATTACCAGTGAATTTGCAGAAAGCGCTACCTCACAGGTACATGTAGTTCATAAAGTTCGAATCATTACCAGTGTATTTGCAACACACATCATCCCACAGGTAAAATAACGCAAGTGAATTAAAGAAATTACTAGTGAAGCGGTAGCAAACGCTATCTCAGGAAACAAGTGTATCTATTGCCGGAAATGAAGAAAAGTTGCAATTCCGGCAATTAATCAGTAGGAAAACAAGCGTATCTATTGCCGGAAATGAAGAAAAGTTG
>JAKSRY010000061.1 GCA_024403415.1 Lachnospiraceae bacterium | reverse complement strand
CTTGATTCTATAATACTCCTCAGCATCAATACCAACCTTGACATAATCCTTTGCAAGTCGACTTTTTTCCCGTGACAACAACACTACAGTTTCCACATGGGTTGAGTGAACGGGATGTATGTCACCACTATACATGCGTTTCTGGAAACATATCCACGAACTCTTTAACGATAAATTCATTTTTGAACTCACCATCTTATTAATTCTCAAACTCTTTCATTATTTAACGAGTTATACAGCTGATTTCTTAAATTTCCATCAATAGCATATATCATTATTCCCTTAACTCCTCGGGTCAAAATGACTCTTAATTCATTTAATATAAAATCTACATTATGGTTTGTTCTATGATTTTTACTATTTACCTGAATTCCCTTTTCGATATGTTTATCCTTGCCTCTTCGAGGATTATATTGAATAGATGGACCAATAATAATAAATGCATAATTTAAATCAAATCCTTGAATATCATGAACAGAACCAACTTCATCATCTTTAGATTTTTTATACCACGATAAAGCTGATAGTTCCCCTGCCTCATTTTTTACCTTTTTTCCATCGCCTGTAAAATGCCAATGAAACACTTTATTATTACCAATCCTATACCAGTATTTACTTGTATCATATTCAAAATCATATGTAGCTAAGCAAAGCGTGTCCTTATCTTGCCTTCTTACACTACATAAATCATTATAAAATTCAGAAATATTCTTATATACTCCAATATAATAATCTTTACTATCTTTTAATATTTTTTTCCCTTCACTATTATTTACTAAAAAGCCTTGTAATTCATTTAACTCTGAACTCCTTATACATATTGAACTAATCCAATCAAAAGTTTTATCAGCACATCGCATTCTTAATTGTTTATCTAAATCTAAAACAATTATTTTAAGTGTGTCATCATTAAACAAACTTTCAAATGATTTCTTAGTACTTTCGCAATCACTAAATCCATAGTTCCCTTTCCAACATTTATTCTTATCAATGAACTGAAAAGGATCAAAAACTAAAATAGTACATTTTGATTTGCTTACAATTTTAGACAACTGTTCTTTAGCCTTTCCTGTATGGTCTTGAGTATTCAACAAATGACCTTCGTCAATCAAAAGAACATCTCTACATTTTTCCTTCTTAAAATAGTCTGTTGCATAGTATACTATAGGAGAATATAGTGTCCCCTCCGATTTTCCAAGTTTCCATATTTCTAGCATATTATGATATGTCGGAGCCAATTCTTCATTATTAACTATCAAATCACATTTACACTCTTCTTCATTATATAATGCAAAAAGTAAACTAGATAATAACATTGTCTTTCCTGTGCCAGCACCACCATACAAGACAATTAGTTCTTTCTTCTGTTCCTGCGTATTCAATAACCTATCAACTTCATCTAGTATTTTATTTTTAATACGCTCTTGATCATCTGTTAATTCATAAAATGGAGACGCAAGACCAATAGCATTATTCTGAACATCCTCCAAAGTTAAAAAAAGCCCGGAATTCAATACTTCTTTTTCCCATGCAACAACATTTTTAATAATCAATTGAAATATGGTGAACATCTCACATTGATTACTATATTTACCTCTCTCATTATGCCTTGAATTTTGAGAAAATTGTAGATACTTTGTATATAAAATAATTCTATTTTCAATGTCTCTAATCATTGATTTATTAAATGAAGGGTGGACAAATGCCAAGAGATATGCTTTATCTTTTATAATTGACGTAACCCAATTTTTCTCCCACTTTTCCTTTTCCTCTAAATGTTGTTTAATTCTCTCATAAAAATCATCTGTTTCTCCAACATATGTTTTAAGTTTTCCTTCTTCCAGCCATACATACAAATATACCATAGGATACTCTAAAAAAAGCTTATTGTCTTTACATACTTCTTGTAAATATGACAACACATTATCCTTGGAATTTGGCTGTATATATGTAAAAAACAAATTATTATTACTACATTTAAGGTTAGTAGTAGACAAACAACTTTTATCAATTACATTGAAATCATCAAATTTGAGGGCAACTGATAAAGTATCCCATATTTCTTTCAGTAGCTTGTTTCTCTCATTTTTATTACTATATGCTCCTTGTTTGCTTGTAACCTCTGTCACCACATTTATTTCTTGATTTTCTAACAATCGAACTAAAGAATTTTCAAGATCAAGGCACATTGATTCATTCATATCCAGACTACTAAAGAACCATGAAAATGCTTTGCCTTCAGATATTTTTTGTTGCCATTCAATATGCCATTTTTCGTCACTTTGCAGATGTTCTCCCAGACGTTGTGTTAAGTTATATGTTTCTCCAACATAGACTGAATACTTTTTCGGATTCTTTTCCCATACATGTACATACACAACTGGGTACTCAAGCAATACTTGTTTTTTATCTTCTGATAAAGTAACATCCATTCTTATCTGTTTTTTTATCCAATTCCTAACATACCCTGGATTTAATTGCTCTTTTATTCCGCAATACTCTGTATAAAATGTTATCATGTTTACACCTCCCTATGTATACATCAAATGTTATCGTTAAACTGTATGCACTTTCTCCGTTATCCATAGTGTCGTGTCACCCCTGCCACATTTTTTCTCTCGTTGACCAATTCCCATATACTACTAATTCCGAGACTGACATATTGTTATCGCCATTTCCACATAACCTTATAACGATATCTATTTCAAAACCCTGATATTTGCTATATTTCCAGCACATACCAAGGTTCACTTTTAACTGTTTTTCTTTGACATCAACACGACTGTCTCAACATGCGTAAGTACCTATCATCAACACTACATTTCGCAATGACAATTAGCAATAATATTTTTTCACCCTTATCACGTATTCTTCATAATAAATACTTTTACGCGTTCAATTTTTAACACCATCTTGCTCTATCTATGTCCGCATATTATTGCTTGCACCTTAGTACTTAAAAACGCTGAGTTTATTGGTATTCCAATAGCAATAATAACTGTTCGCCATTCAGTGTAGTACTCAAAGCCACTATGCGTTACACCCTTTAAGGATTTCTACACCATCATTCATGATTCTATCATCTAGCACAGCAAAAATAATATTCATCTCATAATCTGGGTGCTCATCAAGAAAAACATTACAAGCACTAATAGCCTGTTCCCATGCCCCACGTAACGGATATCCATATATCCCAGCAGAGATTAATGGAAATGCAATTGAATGAAGTCCATTATCCATAGCCACATTAAGTGAACTTTTATATGCACTGTATAGCAATTCCGGTTCACCATTCTTACCACCATTCCAGATAGGTCCCACAGCATGAATGATATATTTTGCAGGCAAATCAAAGCCCTCCGTAATTGCCGCGTGTCCGGTTTTACAACCACCTATGGCACTACAAGCCACACTTAGCTTTTCTAGGCCAGCTTCGCGGAATATGGCGCCACAAACGCCGCCTCCTGCGCGCAGTCCCTCATTTGCTGCGTTTACAATAGCATCCGTCGCTAATTCTGTTATACTAATCTTTTTTATCTCGATATTTGACATAGTCAGGTACTCTTAAATAATTCCAACAATAAATAAAGGCACCCATCACTGAGTGCCCTTACGCCAAATACATGGCCACTGGCTTCACTTCGCCAGCTTTACCGTACATTTATTATACACTAAAAATTATCCTCTGCAACAAAAAGTTATAATTTTTTCCACACTTTTATATCTTTTCTTCCCATTTTGGCAAGAACCTTTTCAGCAACAAGCTTTCTTCCATGTATAACTTCTTTAAAATAAAACTTTTTAATTACGCTCTTTATATCGTCAATATTTTCGAATTTATTAAGTATTCTCAGAACATCCATGTAATTCAAATCTGATTTAGATAATCCTGCAAATTGGGTTACATCATTATAATAATTTAAGTTTGCAGCTTTGTTACGTTTTACTCTAAATCTTGATATAAGTTCCAAGTGCGCACATTGATTCCTTGCCTCTTTTAATAAATACAAAACCTGTTCAAAAGCATCTACATCTTTCATCTCTAATTCAAAATCAGCAAGAACCTTTTTCTTAACATCAGGTGTCAAAAATACGAATAATAAATACAATGTTCCTAACGGAAGAGATTTAATCACCACCCACATAGGCGGATTGTTATACTCTCCAACATAATCTTTATCTTTTTTTAATTCATCTATAAATGATCTCTTTTTAACCTTTCCATTTGGAAAATACTCTGTTTTCTTAAATAAATCAAAAGTCGAGAATCTATCCATTAAATACTTATTACTTGGATTGGGCTGTTGATAGTATTTCGGTTCTACATAATTAAGCGTATCAGCTAAAGTTGAACAATAAGATTCTGTAAAGTTATATGCAATCGATGTCCTTAACCTAGATTCAATAGAAAAAATCTTAAAAAGTGTCACCTTCTTTAATTGAAAATCAAAATTATATAGATCTAAAAGATCTTCAAAATAGGCGTTTTCAAATTCTTTAGATGACCCGCCGTTCTTCTTTAAGAGAAGCGTATCAAATCCGTTAACAACATCGAAATAGTTATATTTCCGCAACACTATTTTAGCATACTCTCGATTACGAAATTTTAGTTTTCTATGCTCCAATATATTTATTTGTTCATCAATTGTCTTAAATGGTTTGTCGACTGCCATATATCCCTCTTTTGTAATAAATTCTCGTATCTAATTATACAGTTTGAATTGTTGCTTAACAAACAAAATCAGAAATTCAATCTTGTGTTAGCTCATTTTGTTATATTAATCTTTATTATCTTGATAAGATTCAACGATATTTATTTCCCAATCAAGTACTTCTTTCTCCCAAATTATATGTAATATTGGGAGAAAGCCACTGATTACTTAACCATACTTTTCTATGGCATTTTCATTTACCAAATGTAATCTCCATGAGTTCCAGAGCAGCATCCTTGCTTTCCACTCGTATTAAATTATCATCGGCTTTTGCTCTTGAAAGAAGATTCATACTGCCATACCAGACAATTTGTTTATCGATAACTGCAAAATGTTCATGCATATGTTCTTTTTCACAAACATTTATTGCATTATCCTTTAACATTTGAATCAATAACTTTGTATCCTCTATCTTTTCTTCCGGATATCCTTCAGAATCCAATGTTACTATTGTAAGTTTGATGCCATCTTCTTGTTTTCTTCTAATAAGCCTAATAAACGATGTTACTTTTGATTGATTTAATCCCGGACTGGATATGACTATCTCATTATTGGCTTCAAGAAGGTCCTTTTCATAAACACTTTCATAAGAATCAATATCAAATATTGAATTTGTAACCTGCTTTTCTATAGTCACATTACTACAGATTTCATATCCAATTTTTTTATATGTCCTAAGACGTTTATGATACATCTTCTCAAGGACACGAATATGTGAATCCACGTAATCATAAATAATAACATCCTGCTTAGTTTCATAATCTCTATGAAGTCTACCCGCAAACTGTTCAATATTTCCCTCTGCTGCAGCCGGCATAGTAAGCATCATGGTATCTAATCTTGGGAAATTAAATCCTTCACCAATGTACTTATCTATAGCAACTAAAACAACAGACTCAGTCTCCGGTACTAACCTCATTTGTGATCTAATTTCGTCTTTTTCTTTTCTGCTTCCTCCGCCTTGTAACAGATATACATGGTCTGCTTTTTCTTCTAATCGCTTATATAATAACTGCGCGTGCTCCTTGTATTTTGTTAATACAAGTGGCGTTCTTCCATTACATAGACATTCTTCAACATCTAAAATTATCTGATCATTTCTCTGTTCACTTTCAATAACAGCTCTATTAGCTTCTGTGACTTTTAAATCAGTAGAGCTTACTAGCCTAGTAAACCTTGGATAGACAAAGTGGTCTATTCCTTGCTTAAGCGCTCGCTCTTTAGCCGTATATCTAAACCTTATCGGGCCAAACTGCATAAACACTTTCTTCTCTAGACCATCTTCTCTTTTAGGAGTAGCAGTTAATCCATAAACATACTTGGCTTTGGCGGCTCCAACAACATCCTCTACAGTCTGGGCTGCTCCATGATGACATTCATCCATTATTACCATTCCATAGTTTTCAACAATGGGATTTATATCATCACCTTTGCCAAGAGATGAGAATATAGCTACATCTATAATTCCTGTTAATGAATTATGCCCAGCATAAACTTTTCCAATAAGACTTTTTCTTTTCTTTATTCTTCCCGTTTTAGTCTGATATTCAGGTAGTTCTGCCTTAATATCTAAAAACTTTTCCAAATCCTCAATCCAGTTCTTCTGTATTTCAGTGTTATGGACGAGTATTAGTGTATTTACCTTTCGCTCAGCAATCATATATGCACCAACAACAGTCTTACCAAAAGAAGTGGTCGCTGCTAGCACTCCATTCTCATTGCTTAGTATAGCTTCTGCACCACGCATCTGTTCCTCATAAAGTTCTCCCTTAAATGTAACATCTAACGAAGCACCTTCACATCTTTTATCAGTAAGTGTATATAAAATGCCTGATGTATTTAATGTATCAATAATTGAATCTTTTAGTGCTCTAGGCAAACATATATAATCGCCGTCATCATATCCGCAAGAAATTATTCTTGAAATATTACGTACATTTAGCCCCATGCCCGCTTTCTTATAAAAATCAGGATTGCTAAACGCCGCCATACGTCTGAATGTATTCTGCATTCGAGGCTTCATGTTCTTTTTACAAATATAAACTTTATCATCAACAACAATCTCAACTGTACAAGAAACATCTTCTTTATGCAAAATAGATTTGTTCTTATCCCAAGGCTTGCTTTTTTCGGTCGCAGTGGCATCAGTATCTGACACATCAAACTCTGTGCATAATGTGCCAAGCACTCCCTCAGAACTCCAGAGTTTAATCTTCTCTTCTACATACTCTGTTTTAATCTTAGTAACTGCTATTAAACATTCCCATTGATGATGATATGCATTCCAATTCTCATCAATAAATGCACTGTTACCATTTTTCAGTGCTTGACCTTGAAGAGGTAAAGCTACAAGATTTCCAAGGCCTGGTTTACCTGTTTTCTGATTAAGCGGAATATGGTCTTGTGCTGGCAGCATTCTGTCATAATACTTAAACGAACGCATATTAACAGATTCCGCTCCTTTTGTAAGCAACGCGGCTCCAAATTTTCTAGCAGTCGCAGCTAGAATCGGTTTCTCAAAGAACATCCAAATATGCGCACCTTTGCCAGATCGTGAACGTTCTACAAGAATTGGAACATCATTCATCTCGCATATCTTTCTAAAGGCATTTACCTCACCCATCCACTCCAAATCAGGATTTGCGTCATCATCTCCATTAACTGCCTCGTCATGACAATCAAAATCAAAAACAAGGAAATTAATGGTTTCATCCGGGAGCATAGGATAAATGCCTATTACATCAGACGCATCCTCTTTTGCACCTACCAAATGTTCGTACAAAGCCTGCCCTGTGAGCCCCTTATATACCTGATTTGGACATTGAGAACAGGAATACTGATAATCATTTTTTTTAGGACATATCCCATATTTCCATATGTTACTGCACTGAGTGTAATACCCATGTTTTCCAGTTTTCTTATTTGCTTTACCGTAACGCATGCTATATACATCCGAACGACCTTTGAACAAATAATAAAAATAGTCCACATGATTCTTCGTGATATTAACCGGAATAATTCTTGCACCCTGATCGTCCTCATATAAAATATTCTGATCGGGTGATAAGTCATCTATGTCACTTGCTACATGTTTGTATGAAATACCAGCCTCATCAAGAAGACCATGTAAGTATTCAATTTCGCTTTCTAATTGGCGTATCTTTGATAAGTACTGTTCTTCATTCATAAATCAATGCTCCACACTATATAAAATATCACTTCTCCTACGCTATATGCAGGTCCTGAGCCTTAGATTAAGCCTACTCCTGTACACATACGCAATATACTGAACATTTTTACATTTTACACAATGTACCTATCAGTTTTTCTATTGCACTAAAAAAGAGCCACTATTCCACGCACATTTTCAGTTCCAACGTCAAATCTAATATCGTATTCCTCTGCTTCAACTTTTCATGAAACACACCCCAAATACTATATTAAATAAGCAAGCTATCTTTATCTAAAAGGAACTCTTTCACACCCATTATTAGATATCCTTTTTCATCATATCTAGGCTTCATACTCTTTTCGACAATAATAATCTTCTTAAATGAATCCATAGTCTTATCAAAGGATGCTGTCTCCTGTTCATACTTTTCTTGGTCTGGAATCGAATATGCGGATTGAACATAATATTTTTTGTTCCCAAGTGTAGCAATAAAATCTATTTCTAGCTGAACTCTTATGTCCTTTCCTTCTTTATCCTTTTCACGAGATTCAATCATACCTACATCTACTTGATATCCTCTGTAGCGTAATTCGTTATATATTATGTTTTCCATAATATGAGTTCCTTCTATCTGGCGGAAAGCTAATCTTGCATTACGTAATCCTACGTCCTCAAAGTATATTTTATAAGGTGTACCAATATATTTCCTGCCTTTTACATTATAGCGTTTGACACGTGTTAGCATAAATGCATCCTCAGCATGTTCTATATATCTATCAATAGTTGCGTCACACGTATTAGTTCCATGAACTGAATTCATTGTATTGGAAATTTTTCTTGGATTCGTAAGTGTTGAAATGCCAGACGCAATCACATCAATAACTTCTCCAATTGCAGTTTCATTAGTTATCTTGTATCTTGTAATAATATCTCTTAAGTAAACGTTTTTCATTTGAGTAATAAGATACGATGACTTCTGTTCTTCGGTATCCATAAGTGCTACCGCGGGCAACCCTCCATATACTGAATAATCATCATATGCCTCGCTTTTATCACCTTGTTTAAAACAATAATATTCAGAAAATGATAAAGGAAGGACATGTACTTCATCACCTCTTCCTTCAAACTCTGTAAGAATATCTTTTGAAAGAAACTTCGAGTTACTTCCTGTAACATAAACATCCATATTAGGTTTTCTTAAAAAACCGTTGAGCACTGACTCAAATGCTCCTAGCTTTTGTACTTCATCCAGAAGAATATAATATATATCTCCATCAGAAATCTGTGGCATTATCCATGCCAAAAATTTTGAAGGATCAACTTTTCTCTCTTCTTTTCCATTATCCAATTCCAGAGGGTCTTCACCTATTTTCAATAAATCTTCAGCTGAGTCAAACGCAAACTGTATTATATGGTTTTCTTTAATTCCTTCTGACAAAAGATGGTTATAGAATAAAGTATTCAGCAGATATGACTTTCCACTTCTTCTTATCCCTGTAATAACCTTAATAAAACCATTGTGTTTTCTAGCAATTAATCTATCTAAATATACTTCTCTTTTAATTTCCATATTGCCTCCATCTAATTTTTTTGCCATCTTTGCCATTTATATAATATGATTATAGCTTTTTGATTTATTTAACGCAACTATCATCTAATATTTTTGCCATTATTGGCAATTATATGACATGTGTATATGCGCTCATCTTATAACATTAATAAAAATATCGTAAAAATATAAAAATATTCTTAGAAATCGTTTTTATACTAAAACAAAAAAACTCATAAGGTGTACCAAAACACGGACTCATACCCTTAACCATAGTGTTTCCACAACCTATGCCTTTAACCATAGTGTTTCTACAACCTACCCCTTTAACAATAGTGTATTCACAACCTACCCCTATATCAAAAGTGTAGCCACAACCCTACCATTTTCAGCCTTTCGACAGGTTTCCACCGACAAGAAAAAGAAAGACCAAAAGCAGCACTCAAAAATACTACCTTTGGTCTTAAAACCCTTTATTTCAAGCCTTTTGACGGCTATCCCTATTTGTCTACGCTTCCGCTCCGGTCCGCGCAAAACGTTCGTCCACTGGACGAACTGCGCCCTTTGACATCAACACGACAGTCTCAACATGGCTCGCATTCGGAAACATATCCACGCAGCAGACCTTCTTAACTTTATATCCATTCCCGAGAATCAATTCAAGGTCTCGAACAAGGCTGGTTGGCTTGCAGGAAATATAGATCAGATTATCTACTCCATAATCTACTATCTTCTTAAGGGCCTTAGGATTAACACCATCTCTTGGTGGATCAAGTATGATAAAATCAGGTCTATCCTCTATTTCATCCAATGCCTTCAGCACATCATTTGCTATGAATTCACAGTTTTCTATTCCGTTTAATTTTGCATTGACCTTAGCCGCTTCTACTGCTTCTTCAACAATTTCTACTCCAATTACCTTCTCAGCAACAGGGGACATCAGTTGTGCTATCGTTCCTGTTCCTGAATAGAGATCAAATACTGTTGCAAATCTTCCATCTTCCTTTCGTGTTGAAAGAATGAAATCTCTTGCGGTTGAATACAATACTTCTGCTCCAAGCGAGTTTGTCTGGAAGAATGAAAAAGTAGATATCTTGAATTTCAATCCCAGTAATTCCTCTGTGATATAGTCTTCTCCATACAGAAATTCTATGCTGTCTGCCATAACAACATCTGCAAGCGAGTCATTAATTATATGCAGTATTCCCTTAATAGAAGCATCTGATTTAAGCTCTAAATTCTTAATACCTTCAGCCCATGCATTGATAAAGTCTGCATCCATACCCTCATCCGGCTTAGATGTCGTAACTAAAGCTATAAGAATTTCTCCTGTCTTCTTAGCCTTACGAACAAGCAGGTGTCTTAAATATCCCACATGCTTCATCTTGTGATAAAAAGATACATTCTTAAAATAATCACTTGTGAATGCAAGAATCTTACGATAGTCCTCATCAACCAGCTGACAGTTAACTACATTTTCAATATCATAAAAGCTTCCTCTTTTATGAAGTCCCAATGCCAAAGGTCCATCTTTATAACTGTCACCAAAGCTGAATTCCATTTTATTACGGTATTCAATATTATGTGGTGATCTCTTGATGGGTAAAAATTCGATTTCGGGTGAATCAACATCTATAACCTGCGAAAGCAAACGCTTAACCTGATTTTCCTTCATGTTAAGCTGATCCTCATATTCCATGTTCATATAAGTACAGCCACCGCATACATCAAAATGAGGACATGGCGAAACAATCTCCTTATCAGCTTTTTCAATAACCTGAATCAAACGACCTTCATAGCGGCCTGTTCGCTTCTTGCTTATCTCTATTTCTACTTTTTGGCCCGGAATAACATTTTTGACTACACAGTTTTCGCCCTCAATATCGACGATTCCTTTATTTGCATAATCAACTCTTACAACATTCCCTATATAACGTTCACCCTTTTTCACTACTCTATT
>JAKSRY010000060.1 GCA_024403415.1 Lachnospiraceae bacterium | reverse complement strand
GAAGGTGTTAGCTAATAGAGTTAAGGAAGTCAATAAAGCTATATATTTTTGGAGGAAAATATGAATATTGTATTATTATCAGGCGGTTCGGGAAAAAGATTGTGGCCACTTTCAAATGATATAAGATCTAAGCAGTTTATTAAGATATTTAAGTCGGAAAATGGCGAGTACGAATCTATGGTTCAGAGAGTTTATCGTCAGCTGAAAAAGGTAGATCCGAATGTTAATCTCACAATTGCAACAAGCAAGTCGCAGGTTTCGGCAATAAGAAACCAGCTTGGCGATGGTGTGGGAATAAGTGTTGAGCCATGCAGAAGAGATACATTCCCTGCAATAGCACTGTCAGCAGCATATCTGAAAGATGTTGCAGGAGTGTCACCTGAGGAATCAGTGGTTGTCTGTCCTGTAGATCCTTATGTTGAAGAAGATTATTTTGAGACACTGAAGATACTTTCAGAGCTGTCTGATAAGGGTGAATCAAATATGGTTCTTATGGGAATGGAACCAACATATCCAAGTGAAAAATATGGATACATTATGCCGACAGACAAGTCAGATGTTTCAAAGGTAGATTCCTTCAAGGAAAAACCGACTAAGGATATTGCTGAAAAATATATAGAAGAAGGCGCCCTTTGGAACGGAGGAGTATTTGCTTTCAAACTCAAATATCTGTTGGATAAGGCGCATGAACTCATTGACTTTGAAGACTACAGAGACCTTTTTAATAAGTACGATACCTTGACAAAGATATCCTTCGACTACGAAGTTGTAGAAAAAGAGCCATCAATTCTTGTTAAGAGATTTAATGGACAGTGGAAGGATCTTGGAACCTGGAATACTCTTACTGAAGCAATGGAAGAAAACATTGTGGGAAAAGGCGTTCAGAATGAAAATTGCGAGGGCGTGCATATCATCAACGAGATGAATGTACCGGTTTTGGCTATGGGCCTTAAGAATGTTGTTATTTCGGCATCTCCTGAGGGTATTCTTGTTTCGGATAAGGAGCAGAGCTCGTACATTAAGCCCTATGTTGATAAATTTGAACAGCAGGTTATGTTTGCCGAAAAGTCATGGGGAAGTTATAGGGTAATGGATATAGATCCTGAGGCAATGACAATCAAGGTTACACTTAATCCCGGAAGTAAAATGAACTATCACAGTCACAAGAATCGTGACGAGGTCTGGGTTGTTATTTCGGGACAGGGAAAGACCATTGTAGATGGCATGGAACAGAATATCAATGCCGGTGATGTTATAGCAATGCAGGCAGGCTGCAAACATACAGTTATTGCTGATACGGAACTTAGATTGATTGAAGTACAGCTTGGAAAAGATATTGACGTAAACGATAAGCAGAAGCATGAACTATAATTTGAAGAGTCAGCCGTTTAAGCTTAAGCCTTCAGGAAAGGATTATCTGTGGGGAGGCAACAGACTTAACAGCGAATTCCAAAAGAATATAGAAATGTCGCCTTTGGCAGAAACCTGGGAATGCAGTACCCATCCTGACGGGCCTAGTTTTATTGCGTCAGGCCAATATTCAGGAAAGACACTGAAAGAAGTTTTGGAAGCCCATCCGGAATTCCTGGGAACACATCCAAAACAGGGGAATGAGTTGCCGATACTTATCAAACTGATTGATGCAAATAAGGATTTATCAGTGCAGGTTCATCCTGATGATGAGTATGCAAAAGTATATGAAAACGGCCAGCTTGGCAAAAATGAATTCTGGTATGTGCTGGATGCAACACCGGAAGCGCAGCTTGTTTATGGCTTAAATCATAATTGTGACAAAGACAGACTAAAAGAATATATATTAAAAGGTGAACTGGATAATCATCTGAATTATGTGCAGGTTCAAAAAGATGATTTGTTCTTTATTAATTCAGGAACAATACATGCATTGGGAGCGGGAACTCTGGTTGCAGAGATTCAGCAGAGCAGTAACCTTACCTACAGACTTTATGATTACGACAGAGTGGATAAAGACGGAAACAGAAGAGAGTTGCATTTGGACAAAGCGCTTCAGGTTTCTTATCTTGGCAGTATGACGGAACCAAGACAGCCGGTTCGTGTTTTGAGATATTCAAAAGGTGTTGCAAGAGAAGTTCTTTGCAGATGTAAATATTTTGAAGTGCAAAGAATGCTGATTAATACAGCAGCCACTACTAATGTAAATGAATCCTCTGAAGACAAATTAAATTCCATGGTCAGCTTTAGAGCAGATGAGATGTCATTCAGAGTCCTTCTTTGTGTTGATGGTGAAGGTGAAATACATTTTTCAGATGAAGAAATGCAGGTTAAAAAGGGTGAGTGTATTTTTGTCCCGGCAGATTCAGTGGATATATTTATCAGTGGAAGAATGCAGCTGCTGGATGTGAGATGTTAGGAGTTTACATAACATACCGATAATAAACGTGATATTATATATAAAATAACTTTTAGGAGATAATTAAAATGGCTAAATTAAACGGAGTATTCTTTTCAGATCTTCTCAAAAGAAGTGTACATTTTACGGCAGTATTGTCTAACGATAATACTTTTATTAATCCGGATGATCCCTATTACAAAAGACCTGTAAAAAATGTTTATCTTTTGCACGGCTATTGCGGAGTAGATACGGACTGGGCGGATGGTGCGCCTCTTGGTGAGATTGCCAACAGATTCAATGTTAATTTCTTTATGCCATCAGGTGAAAACAGTTTTTATCTCGACAGACCGGAAACGGGCGGCAAATATGCGCACTTTGTCGGAGAGGAATTTGTTGAATATACCCGTAAAACTTTCGGTCTCTCAAATAAGAGAGAAGATACTATAATAGGTGGCCTTTCTATGGGCGGCTTCGGGGCACTTCATACAGCTTTAATGTTTAATGAAACATTTTCAAAAACAATAGCATTATCCTCTGCACTTATTCACAACGAAGTCATTACCATGCGACCTGAGGATGGCGGAAATTCAGTTGCCAACTATGAATATTATAGTTTGATGTTTGGAAATCCGGCAGAACTTAAAAACTCTGTAAACAATCCGGAGGTATTGGTTAAGAATATAATTGCAAATAAAGGAATTATGCCGGATATCTACATGGCTATCGGAACCGAGGATTTCCTTCTTCAGCCAAACAGAGATATGAAAGCATTTCTTGAATCGCAGAATGTTAAGTTTACATATGAGGAAGGTCCGGGTGTTCATGACATGAATTTCTGGAGAGTATATCTTGTTAAAGGACTTGAATGGGCTTTGCAATAAGTTCATCAAGGTCATAATGTGTGAAATAGTTTTGAAAAGATAAACGAGCAACACATAAACGAGCTTTTGTCAGGTAACAATCTGATAACGGCTCGTTTTTTGTTATGGCGACGAGGAAAATCGACTGTATGCTTGCATGCAAGGAGATTTGACGACCGCTAATCATAGATGCTACTCGCAAAGCGTGTTGCATCTATGTTATGGCGACGAGGAAAATCGACTGTATGCTTGCATGCAAGGAGATTTGACGACCGCTAATCATAGATGCTACTCGCAAAGCGTGTTGCATCTATGTTATGGCGACGAACCAAGTTGGCGCCACGCTTGCGTGAGCGGACATTTAGCGACCGCAAAGCATACGCTTGCATGAAGTGTGGTGTGCATAAATATATTGACAATATACGGTTTTAGACTTAAATTTGAAAATGAAATTCATTTTCAAATTTAATAACGAGTAAGTATGCATATGATATAGTGCAATATTTGATGTTATATGGAGAAATATCATGGCACCTAAAACCCAGTACAAAACCAAACAGCGTGAAGAACTTGTGAAATTCCTTGAAACCGTTCCGGGCCAGCATATAACAGTTGCTGACGTCTGTGAGCATTTTAGAAGTAAGGGTAATTCAATCGGAACTACAACAGTATATCGTCAGATGGAAAAGCTTGTAGATGAAGGCGTTCTAAATAAATATATTCTTGATGCACAGGCTCCGGCATGCTTTGAATACATTGACAAAGATAAAGACTGTCATGAACATGAATGCTTCCATTGTAAGTGTGAAAAATGCGGGAAACTTATCCATCTTCATTGTGAAGAACTAGCTGAATTTGAACAGCATATTATGAATCATCATGGTTTTTCAATTAATCCACTTAGAACTGTATTTTATGGTATATGTGATGACTGTAAGGTTGCCGAGTAGTGCTGTAAGCAGGAATGTGTGGTTGACATAACACAAAACACATACATATATAACTAACAAGAAATTTGATTCAAATGTAATTTATATAAACTTGGATTCATATGAATAAAAGAAAACTTTTAATATTTCAGTTTCTTCTTGTCAGTATGCTTCTTGCAGGATGCTCGTCTGCCGGAAATGCTGCTGACAGGAAAGAAGAAGCAAACAATAAACTGCATATTGTATCCACAATCTTTCCGATATATGACTGGACAGATAATATTCTGGGGACGAAATCAGCAGGCAGTGAAACAGCTTCAAATACATATTCAACCATTGATCAGAGCCTTGTAGAGCATACCCTTTTATTGGACGGTTCAACCGATATTCACAGTTTTGAACCTTCAGTTAAAGATATTGTTACTATTTCGAACTGCGATATTTTTATTTATGTAGGCGGAGAGTCGGAAGCGTGGGTGACCAAGGCGTTGGAACAGGCTGAGAATAAAAATATGATAGTTGTCCGTCTGATGGACTGTCTTGAGGAACATCTTAAAGAAGAGGAAAGTGTTAATTCCATCAAGAATCAGGAGGAATTGATAGAGGACTCTGATGAAAAAGATAAAGAAGCGGAGAGCAGTGAGCCTGAATATGATGAACATGTCTGGCTGTCTGTAAGGAATGCATCTGTCTGTGTTGATGCGATTAAGGATGCGCTTATACAGGCGGATCCGGATAATGCGGATATTTATGATGGGAATGCTTATATTTATAAGAATAAGCTTATGAAACTTGACTTGGAATATACAGACATGATGTCAAAAGCAGGTGGGCACACTATTCTTGTAGCTGACAGATTTCCATACAGATATCTTACAGATGATTATGGGATAGATTATTTTGCAGCATTTTCAGGATGTTCAGCAGAATCTGAAGCAGATTTTGAAACAATTAAATTTCTGATTGATAAGATGGAAACGTTTGACCTGAAGGCTATTCTGGTCAACGAAAATTCGGACAGGAAGCTTGCTGATACCATTAAAAAAGCTGCCGGCGAGAAAAATTCTGTATATTTATCGAATGACGTATTGGAGTTAAATTCGCTCCAGTCGGTCAGCCTGTCAGATGGGAATGCAGACTATATGAAGCTTATGGAACAAAACCTAAATGTACTTAAAGCTGCATTGCGTTGAGAAGGCAGACATTTGATTATGAATTATTCACTTAGTGTAAAAGAATAATTTCACCTTAAAAAGGTATTTTGATTAAAGGAAAATTAAGATGAAGCAAATTATATGCGAAAATGTTTCACTTGGATATGAAGGAACAACGGTTGCAACCGGAATTAACTTTGAAGTTAACGAAGGTGAATATCTTTGTATAGTTGGGGAGAACGGATCCGGAAAAACAACTCTCTTAAAAGCTATCCTTGGGCTTCAGAATCCTGTTGATGGAAAAATAGAATTTGTAAACGGACTTACAAGGAAAGATATCGGTTATCTTCCGCAACAGACAATTGTTCAAAGAGATTTTCCGGCATCTGTCAGGGAAATAGTTCAGTCAGGATGTCAGGGAAGACTTGGATTCAGACCATTTTACTCTAAAAGCGATAAGGCACTTGCTGCTAAAAATATAGAAAAAATGGGCATCGCAGATCTGACATCAAGGAGCTACAGAGAATTGTCCGGTGGACAGCAGCAGAGGGTACTTCTTGCAAGGGCATTGTGTGCAACCGGAAAGCTTCTTATTCTGGATGAACCTGTTTCGGGACTTGATCCAAAGGTGACGGCTGAATTATATAAGATTATTAAGGAACTGAATGAGGAAGGGATTACGATAGTAATGATTTCTCATGATATTGAGGCAGCTGTTGAGTATGCTTCTCATATTCTTCATGTGGGACATAATAATTTCTTTGGAACAAAAGAAGAATATCTGTTAAGTTCTGAAGGCAAATCCTTTATTTCGGGTATTACGAAGGGAGAGGGTGAAAATGAGTAGCTTTTTTGAAAGACTAAGTGAATATATGTCCTATTCCTTTGTGGTCAACGCATTGATTGTTGGTATACTTATATCTTTATGCGCATCACTGCTTGGAGTGACACTGGTCCTTAAAAGACTGTCATTTATCGGAGACGGTTTATCACATGTGGCATTCGGTGCAATGGCTATTGCAGCAGTTGTGGGCATGACAAACGAGATGCTTATAGTGCTGCCTGTTACCATTTTGTGTGCCATTTTTCTGCTGCGAAGCAGCGGCAATACAAAAATAAAGGGAGACGCAGCAGTTGCAATGTTTTCCGTGGGAGCACTTGCATTTGGATATCTTCTGATGAATATTTTTTCCACATCATCCAATCTGTCAGGGGATGTATGCAGTACTCTTTTTGGTTCAACATCAATCCTGACATTAAGCAGCACAGATGTAATAATGTGCCTTGGGATGTCAGCGGTAGTAATGATTTTGTTTGTATTTTTCTATAACAGAATTTTTAATGTGACATTTGATGAAAATTTTGCGAAGGCTGTTGGAAGCAATACAGGAGCATACAATTTACTTATAGCTGTCGTTATAGCTGTTATTATTGTTCTTGCAATGAAACTTGTTGGTTCACTTTTGATATCAGCGCTTGTGATTTTTCCTGCGCTTTCGGCAATGAAGGTGTTTAAGAGTTTCAAATCAGTGACAGTCTGCTCCGGAATTATCGCGGTTTCGGCAGCAGTAATAGGAATGCTGATTTCAATTATGGCAGGTACACCCGTAGGAGCAACAATTGTTGCGGTCGATGTTGCTGTATTCGCTATTTTTTCAATTGTTGGAAGATGAGAAAGAGATAGATACTTACATGATTTCATTTAATAATGTATAATGTGATAAATGTGTCAAAAGCAGAAATTGTATAGCATATTTTAAAAAAGCGGAGACAATTTGGCTTTTGAAAATAGAATATTGTGATTGGGGGCATAAAAATGCAGCAGATTATAAGCAGTCTTCTGGAGACAGATGCGTATAAGTTTTCGATGGGTCAGGTTATTTATCATCAGTTCAGTGATTATAAGACAACCTGGAGTTTTAAGTGCAGAAATAAGGATGTTGTTTTTACCGAAGAAATGGTAGAAGAGATAAAGCATCAGATTAAGTTATATTGTTCTTTACGCTTTAGAGAAGATGAACTTGAGTACCTTCATAAAATAAAGTGGATTAAGGGTTCGTATGTTGATTTCTTAAGATTATGGGCACCAAGATATGAAGATTTTACAATTGGTACCGATGCAGAATGCGGACTTACGATTGAAACAAGAGGTACATGGCTTAATACTTCAATGTATGAGATACCTACTCTTGCAATAGTTAACGAAGTATATTTCAGAATGGCTTATGATTATGCTGAATTGCTACATGACTTTAATGCACGTCTTAAGAATAAGATAGACGGTTTGAAGGATGGAACTTATAATATAGGTCTTTTTAGTGAATTTGGCTTAAGAAGAAGATTGTCTGCAGATGCACAGGATCTGGCTGTTAAATGTCTTAAGGATGAAACATATAAAGATTCTACATTTGTTGGTACAAGTAATGTATATCTTGCCAAGAAGTATGGCATCACTCCGGTTGGCACTATGGCACATGAATGGATTATGTGTATAGGCCAGGGAAATCATAAGCATAATCCGGCTTATTCTAACTGGTATGCACTTGATGCCTGGGTTAAGGAATACGGAGTGCTTAACGGAACTGCACTTACTGATACAATTACTACAAACTGTTTCCTTGAGGACTTCCAGCTGACTTACGCAACACTCTTTAGTGGTGTAAGACATGACAGTGGCGATCCTTATGAATGGGGAGACAAGATGATTGCTCATTACGAAAGTCTTGGAATAGATCCAAAAACAAAAACACTTTTGTTCTCAGATTCCTTAGATTTCGAAAAGGCTACAAAAATAAGAGAATATTTCAAGGATAAGGCAAAGGTTGCTTTTGGTATAGGAACATTCATTTCTAATGACACAATGGCCAATCCATTAAATATCGTTATGAAGACGACAGCCTGCAACGGTATGGATGTGGCAAAGATTTCCGATGTCGAGGGCAAGGGAATGTGTAAGAATCCTGATTATATACACTATATTAAGCGTTGTATTAATTGGCGTATGGAGCATGAAACAGGTAATAATTCATTGAGAGTATAATTTCCTTACATCCCCTGTGTCAGAATTGGCACAGGGGATATTTATTATGAAGACGAGTCCGATTGGTTTTGGGAGAAAAGTAGTAATGGATGCGAAAAAGAAGATAGGAATATTTGGAGGAACATTTGATCCACCGCATAGAGCACATCTTGTAATGGCAGAGAATGCATATAAGGCATTACAGCTTGATGAAGTGTGGTTTATGCCTAATAACATCCCGGCATACAAGGTATCTGACCATGAAATTGCCTCCGCAAAGAATCGGACAGAAATGTTGACTATGCTGGTCAAAGATAAAGAATGGGGAAAAGTTTCGACTATTGAACTGGAAAGAGATGGAAATACCTATACATCAGATACACTTACAATACTTACTGAAGATTATCCGGAATATGAGTTCTATTTGGTTATAGGAAGCGATTCTTTAATGTCTATGCACTGGTGGCATGAAGTTGCCACGATCTTTAAGTTAGCCAATATTGTGGTATTATGCAGGGGTACCGATACTAAGGAAGAATTGACCGAAGAAGTCAAAAAACTTCGAAATCAATATGATGGAAATGTCATTTTGATTGAAAATGAGGTTATGGATATTTCATCTTCAGAAATCAGAGTCATTTTGTCAGATAAGGAAAATGACAGGAGTGTTATTGAAGAGAAACTCATGGAAAAACTTCCGTCAGATATAGTGTCATATATTTATGACAATGAATTATATGGAACTTAACGCCAGTCAATTTCGTACCACTGTCGAAAACCTTTGAATAAAAGAGAAGGCTTACCGGTGTTTACATCCATTACATAATAAAAACAGTATTCATCGTTCTCGGGATCCGAACCATCATAATTATAGACGACAGTACTGAATAGAATATATTGCCTGTCAGGAGAAAAAACAGCTTGTGTAAGATTGCCTGTTTTGCCTGAGTGATGCCTGACGAAGTCTATTTCTTCAGTGTGTTCACTCGAAACGTAACTATTGAAGTTAGATGGCTTTTCTATTTTGAAGAGCATACTGTTGCCATATTTGAAATAGGATTCTGACTGATAATTCTTAAAAAGCATGCCTGCCTGCTCATTGAGTGCATCAGAAGAGTCGCGTTTTGTGTAATACAGAATGAAGCATATAATAACAAAAAGGGCAAATATTCCGAAGCATACATATTTATGGAATTTACTCCTTTTGTTCTTTTCGAGTTCGAGCTGTTTCAGATGTGCTGCTTTGTCACGTGATGCATAATATCGCTGGAGACGTAACTCAACCAGCTTTTTTTGACGTATTTTTTCTTTGATAGCCTCATAGTATGCTCTATCTTCAGGAGACATTTGGGATACTATGTCTTTTGCTGCAGCAGTCTTTTCTGATTCAAAAGAATCTGCTGTGCCGTCAGCATCAGAATAAACAGCATTCATGTCAGTGGATTCATCAGATTTTTCTGACTCAGATGTAGTTGTAATAATATCTTTTTCAATCATAATCTACCAGCTTATACGTGCCGACAATGACATTCGAGTGAATGTGCAAAGACGCGGCACTTGAAGTTTTATTGACTAAATATCATATTTATGAGTTTATCACGCATATATTTTTAATGAAACTGTTTATTTTAATAATAGTTCCGAAGGGGGCATGGAATGTTTAAATTTCTTCTTGTGGGAATTAATTCAAAATATATACATACCAATCCTGCAATACAAAGTCTAAAGGCATACGCGGGTTCAAAGTATGCAGAAAATATAGAATTGGCAGAATATACGATAAATAACCAAAGGAGTGAAATCCTGGCAGATATATATAAGAGAAAACCCGATGCGATTGGCTTTTCCGTGTATATATGGAATGTTTCCATGGTTCAGCCGCTGCTTTCGGAACTTGCGCAGATACTTCCTGATGTTCCGGTGTTTCTTGGCGGCCCGGAAGTGTCATACGATGCCATGGATTATCTCAATCAATATCCCAATATCACCGGTGTCATCGTTGGAGAGGGAGAAGAGACCTTTAAGGAGCTTCTGTCTTTTTATATTGATAAAGATATGGATAAAACCGCAGCCATGGATGCTAATGAATCGGGAAGCAGTGAGTCAATTTACTCAGCAGTTGGTTATAGTGAAGAAAAGCATTTAGAGGACAATGCATATAGTTTACATAACATAAAAGGACTTCAGCTGCGGGATGAAAGGCTGCAGGAGCGTGCTGCGATTGGAATTGACGCATTACCTTTCTTTTACGACAAAACACTTATTGATAGTTATGTTAACAAGATTATCTACTATGAATCATCAAGAGGCTGTCCATTCAGGTGCAGTTACTGTTTGTCATCTATCGAAAAAAATATAAGGTTGCGTGATCTTGAAATGGTTAAGGAAGAACTGCAGTTTTTTCTTGATGCGAAGGTTCCGCAGGTGAAGTTCATAGACAGGACATTTAATTGTAATCCCTCACGAGCAGTGGAAATATGGAAATATATACTTGAAAATGATAATGGAATCACAAACTTTCATTTCGAGGTTGCTGCAGATATCATGAAGGATGAGGAAATAGACATTCTTCAGAAAATGCGCCCGGGGCTTGTTCAGCTTGAAATTGGCGTCCAGACAACAAATGAAAAGACACTGAACGCCATTAATAGAAAAACAGATATAGAAAAGATTAAAACGGTAGTTGAACGGTTAAAAAAGAATAATAATGTTCATTTACATCTTGATTTGATTGCAGGATTGCCTTATGAAGATTACGAAAGCTTTAAGACTTCCTTCAACGATGTGTTTAATATGAAAGGGCATCAGTTACAGCTTGGATTTCTTAAAGTCCTTAAGGGTGCTCCGATTTCAACACAGGTAGAAGAGCATGGAATTAAATATACTGCGACACCACCGTATGAGGTGCTTGAAACAAAATATATAACCTTTGAAGAAATAATGAGGCTAAAGAATGTTGAACGAGTGCTGGATACTTTTTATAATTCAGCACAATTCACGATGACTCTTCCTTATATTATGAAGTACTTCGAAACACCATATAACTTCTTCGATGAACTGGCGCAATATTATGACGAAAAAGGTTATTTCGTAATGACACCAAAGAGAAGCAGAAAATATGACATTCTTTTGGAATTTGCAGAATATAGGGTTCCCTCTATATTCGAGGAACTTCGTGAACTTCTGACACTTGATTATTATCTTAGGGAAAAGCCGAAGAGCAAACCGGATTTTGTTGTTAATGTTCCGCCTCTTGGAGTGATTGATTACGAGCAGACAGATCCAATTACAGGTAATCATATAATGAAGTGATACAAAAAGTTCGCCTCGAAATGATATACTCTTCCTATTTAATATAAGTCTGCTAATGGCGCATATCGAAAATGAGGCAAGCAAGGAGTTTCTATATATAGTATATATTCAGTAACTTAGTATAAATATATAGATGGATATTAAAAAAAATTAAAAAACTTCTCAAAATGTTATTGACAAGTAATTAATAGTTTGATATTCTAACAAAGCTGTCGCGAAAAACATTGAGTTTTGAAGCGACAAGA
>JAKSRY010000006.1 GCA_024403415.1 Lachnospiraceae bacterium | reverse complement strand
CTCATTATCCTATCGTAGAAGGTATGCTTCCACCAAAAAGTCTTGAGGATGTTCCGGAATCCTATATGGAGATTGCTCATGCAGATTGTATGGGAGCTGTTTTTAAGACCATTGCTAATGCTGAGAAAGGAGTCTTATTTTATTGTACCGCAGGTAAAGACCGCACCGGTGTTGTCAGTGCAATTCTTTTAGCTCTCGTTGGAGTATCTGATGAAGACATTATTTATGATTATGCCATAAGTCGAGAATTCAATAAGTTAAGATTAGAGGCATTCTTAAAAGAACATCCAGAGGTTGATAGAGAGATTGTACTTGCGAACGAAAAGTCGATGCGCGGTTTTCTTGATAGGTTAAGAGAAAAACATAGTTCGATAGAGCGATATTTATTAGATATAGGTGTTACAAGTGAAGAGATTTTAGGACTAAAGAATAAATTAATGCAAAATGGTTAATCAACGATACTGCAGTCGAAACGGTCTGCTTGCTAGCCAGTGGACCAGGGGGACGGGGTTAGTGGTCCATTAATATCAACTTTCCGTTGTATTTTTTCCAAAAACACATTGTTAGGAATCTCTTCGAGTAATTGTTATAGTTTATTTATCGAAGATGCATCAAACGATTACAGGAAAGAGAGGTAATAATATGTCGTTAGGAAATAATATTAAAAAATATCGCAAAGAGTTAGGGATAACGCAGGAAGAATTGGCAAATACTCTGTGTGTTACAAGCCAGGCAGTCAGTAAATGGGAAAGTGGTGCAGGCCTTCCGGATATAACACAGGTTATTCCGTTGGCCCAGGCCCTGAATGTATCAACTGATGCATTGTTTGGATTTAATGCAGAAAGTTTTGATATAAAACTGGCTGAAGAAGTTAAAAAGAAAGCTGACGAATTAAGAGATAGTGGCGAGCAGTCACAAGGGGCTTTAAGCGCAGTTGAGTATCTTGATAAACAGTGTGATAGTAATATGTTTAACTATGGAATATATACAAGGTATGTACAGGCGGTTGCTCATATGAGCCGCTATGTCAATCCTAAGAATTCCTATTATGTTGGCCTTTTGGAGAATGATGGCAGGCAGTGGAAGCAGATTATCAGGCAGGCGGAAAGCAGAGCCATGCAGGTAATTCGTTATGCTGATAATAAGAAATTGACTGATGAGTGTCATTATGCATTAGCATGGCTGTGTTGGCATACGCTGGAATGGGACAAAGGAAGACAGCATATAGAGGCGCTTCCGTCTATCAGCAATAATATGCTTCAGGAAACACTCTTACCGTATTACATAAATCGAGACACTGAAGAAGGTAAAAAGAGCTGGCAGGCACAGATTCGAGATAATTATCAAAATTATATTAGGGCCATAAATAAACAGATAGTTTATACCGCTGAGGCGATGATGTGGGTAAGTCCTCTTGATGAGACCGAAGCAAATTGTCGCTGGGGAATTGCTATCATGGATGAATTTATGAAAAATGATAAGATGATAGCTCATTGTCAGGGATTTTATCGAGAAACATATAAGTTTTTAATAGCTGCTTATCTTAGAAATAATGAGCCAAAGAAGGCTGCCAAAGAGTGGAACACATTAAGAGCGAAAATTGATGAGTATGTAAATTTTTGTAATAAAATTAATGAAATGGATCAAGATGAAATAGTTTGCTCGTATGGTATCAAGGCGGCAGATAACATGAAATCTTATACTAAAGAATACATAGACAGTAAGCTTGACTTCATACTTGGACAGCTTGAAAGTCTAAGCAGTAATGAAGTGTATACGGAATTCAAAAAAATGATATAGGATTCAGGGAAATGCTTGAAAGTGGTTAATCAACGGGATATATAGAAGTAAAGGTGAATACTTTTTAGACTGTCTTGCACCTTTCACACCGGGAATCGATATGAACAAAAAATATGTAGGAATAATATATACAATATTATCTGCCATCTGTTTTGCGACAGGTGGCGTTTTACTGAAGGTAAATACCTGGTCATCGTTGTCTGTGTCAGGATTTCGCTCATTTTTTGCGCTGCTAATTTTTATTATATACATGATAATAAAAAAGCATCCAATGAAATGGAATCTGCAGGTATGGATAGGAGCCATTGCGAATTCACTGATGTCGCTCTTATTTATTATGGCTGTTCGTATGACAACAGCAGCTAACGCAATAGTCCTGCAGTTCACCATGCCGATTTATATTATTGTATTTCTATGGGTACTTGAGAAAAAGAAGCCGCAAAAGGCTTCACTTATCGCTACTTTCTTTTGTTTAGTGGGAATTGCCTTCTTCTTTTTTGACAGCATATCTGCAGAAGGGATGCTGGGAAATATATGTGCATTGGCATCCGGCTTCTTCTATGCAATCGTGTTCGTGATTAAGAGGATACCAAAATCAGATTTTGAGTCTTCTGCTGTATTATCCTTTGCAATGAATTTCTTGTTGGGAATACCATTTCTTATCAGCGAAGCAGATTTTGGGGCGACAAATATATGGACAGGTGTTGCGTTAGGCATAATTCAGATAGGCTGTGCGTATATCTTTTTAAATGCAGCACTTAACAAAGTATCGCCGATAGCCGCTTCCCTGTTATCTATGGTTGAACCAATATTAAATCCAGTACTGGTTGCAGTCTTTTATGGGGAGATGATAGGTGGAATCAGTCTGATTGGAGCCGGAATTGTACTGATTTCTGCGTTTTGTTATAACCTGTTTACGAAGGATGGGTGAAATGTTTCGGCATGGTGACGAAATAATTGTGTGAGAAATAGATACAATTTCTTTGTTTTTGACTATATTTTCAATATTTTGTAGTATATTTAACAATCTATACTATATGTAGTGTTGTGCAATATGTATATTGATAAAACGGACATCAGAGAAAATGTGATGAATGCATTGACTTTGATGTCTGTTTTATTATGTATGAAGAAAAAGCATATTTTCTTTAATTCTTATTTATGGATGTCAGAGTGATTAATAGTTTCTTTTATTATTCTTCTGATATATTCATGAAATCTTATTATCTAATAATTCTTATATGAAAATCCCTGCTTTTAACAAAATGTTTAAGGCAGGAGAGCGAATTAGATCAGGATGAAATATTATCCTGAACAGATAATTAAGATTAAAGGCTGCAAGATATAATAAAGAATGGAGAGCTGAATACATGAGAAGAAGTTTGTTTGAAATTGACGCCAGAAGAGAAGGAATAGCCATAGGAGAAGAACGTGGAAAAGTAGAACTTCTTATTGCCCTGGTAAAAGATGGTGAAATTGAAGTACTAAGTGCAGCAAAACGATTAGGGATATCGGAAGAAGAGTTTCGAGAACTGATGGAACAGGAATAAAAGTAGATTAAAAATGAATACTGAGATTAAAAACCGATAAGCCAGACTGATGGATATATTCTATTCAGTCTGGTTTTTGTTAACTTACATTTTGTTGTCAAAGCTACATAAGCTCCCCCTGGAAAAGTTGAAGTAGAACTTAAAAATACATTTAAGATAATAGTATTATTTTCCGGATATAATATTATTAAAAAGAAGAATCAGGCCGATAAATCTATTATATTGTAGTTTTGAGGATAATTAAGATTTTCATTTGATAGGAGGATGATATGAGATCACCTAAAGATATGAGTAAAATACAGATAGATATCACGAACGCATGTGGAAATATATGTTCTAATTGTACTCGTTTTTGTGGTCATCACAAGAGTACATTTTTTATGAATTATGAAACGTTTTGTAAAGCAGTCGATTCGTTGGAAGATTATGAGGGTATTGTTGGGTTGATAGGAGGTGAACCAACTCTTCACCCTGAATTTGAAAAATTTGTGGATTACATAAGAGAAAAACGAATTGGTCAAAATGTACAGATGGCAAGAAAACCAATATATGATATGCAGGAATATATTGATAACAATCTGTTTAATTTAGATTCAAGAGTTGGTCTCTGGTCTTCTCTTTCAAATGGATATTATAAAAATTTCGAGGTTATAAATGATACTTTTAGAACTCAACTTTTAAACGATCATAATAATACATGCATGCATCAGGCATTGTTAATGCCAAGAAAAGAGCTTGGTATTAGTGATGAGGAATGGATAGAGAAAAGAGATGCCTGTTGGATACAAAATACCTGGTCAGCAACAATTACCCCGAAAGGAGCTTTTTTCTGTGAAGTGGCAGGGGCACTAGATATGCTGTTTGATGGACCGGGGGGGTGGCCAATTGAAAAAGGATGGTGGAAAAGGGATATAAGTGGTTTTAAGGATCAGCTTCACTGGTGTGAGATGTGTTCAGGCTGTTTGGATGTTCCAAAGAGAATTTCAAATGATGGACATGACGATGTTACCCCGGAAATGTACGAAAAACTAATGGAAATAGGTAGTCCTAAGGCAAAGCGCGGAATGTGTGTAGTTCATAATCCACAAGAATATGATAAAACAAAGTATCATACATTTATTGGTGAGAATGATTACATGGATCTTGGTAATAACCAACGAACAACTAAGGAGAATAGAAATTTATATCCTAAATCTTTTTTACATTCGAATTGGGAAGAGATAAATTCTATTGTAAATGATGCAAAAGATTGGATTTTGGTAGATCAAGACAAAGAAAAACTTGCAAAAGTAGAAAAAATTTTGAGTGAATATATTCTTAATCCCGGTTGCCTGTATGTATTTGGTGAAACGCTTGTATTTAATGTCAGATCAAGGGCATTAAGAGATATTATTATAAATGGTGAAATCCTGGATAAATCCTTATGGAGAATCTATCCTGTGGATAAAATAATAAATATATCTGATTTGAAGGTTAATGTACTTAATGAAAATCTAATTCAGTTAGAAGAAGAAAAGAAAATTGTAATATATGGTGCAGGACGCAGGGGTAAAGAATTGATGAGTTGGTTCATTAATAAGAATAAGCTCAAGCAGATTGTAGCATGGTCGGATAAAAAATATAAAGAGATGGGATACCCAATTGTAAATCCTGAAGAAATAAAAAATATTGATCATGATTTAATATTTGTCGCAATTGAAAAAAAAGATATTTTTGAAGAAATTAAAAAAGAACTTGTGGCAGAAGGAATCAGTGAGAGTTCTGTAAAGTGGATAGATGCTTGCTATACGAATTAAGCAATTTTAACGTTTTGTTGGAGAAAGAGATAAATAGAATTACAGGAGAATATATATGATTAGTACATATCACGAAGTAGAGGGAAGAAAGCTTTTTGAAAGTGTTGATTATGATTATATGACGCAAAAAGATATAACTTGCGCTACACCATCTCAGATAGGCTGTTTAATGAGTTTAATAAAAAATCATATTTTTCAGGATGGAGGCAGAATTAACACTGTTGTTGAAGTAGGTGTGTCTTCCGGAATGACAAGTATGTACATGCTTAAAGCCGGATCTGATAGAAGTGACTTTATATTATATGGAATAGAAAAAGCTACAGGTGAGTATTATGGCCATGCTGCATATGAAGGATGCAGTAATAACGAACTTAAACATTGGAGTTTTTATACTGGTAAAACGGCTTCTGATATAGAAGATATAATAAAAGATAAAAAAATAGATATGGTATTTATTGATGGAATGCATGCACATCCAGGTGCATTAATAGATTTTATAATGTTATATCCATTTATGAGAAAAGATGGAATTGTAATTTTACATGATGTGGAAATATATGGGGTCACATCTGAGTTAGGTGCTTGTTATTTCTATACAGGGTGGATGGGAAAAAAGAGACTAAACTATTATGTTGATTCTGAAGGAGAGATGCACGGGACTGAATACATGGGAATACTTAGTCTTGAAAGAAATAAGGATGAAGTCTTCCGTGACTTAATTGACATTGCAATGCAACCTATAACAGGAGCAACATTTAGTTATTCGAATAATGAAGACCCACTGGGTATTAGCATTGATGATATAGATATTAGCCTAAGAGCATTTATGAATAAATATTATGATGAAGAATTTGTGAGTGAATTTATTGGTGTATTGGTTAGTAATCTTAAGGATTATAAACATAAATGGATTTACTATAAGCATATGAATCGGATAGCGAATGAATCTGCGGAATATGAACTGACAGAGATTGATTCTATCATATTTGACAAATATGAGAATATTGCTATATGGGGAGCTGGACATATTGGTAAATTGCTTATAAATTCCATTCATCGGAGCGGCATGAAATCAAAAGTTATGGTATGGGTCGATAGTAATATTAATAATGATAATGTTTATAATCCGGAATATCTAAAAGACTATGAATTTCAAAAATTAATAATTGCTGTCAAATCCAGAGAATTATTTTATGAAATACGTAGAAAAGCAGTTGAACTGGGTGTTCCTAAAGATAAAACAATGTGGGTTTATGACAGACTATAGTATATAAGGATTCAACTATTATTATGAATATCAAAATAACATTTGAAAAGTATATAGAGGAAAATGGGAAAATAATATTTCCGGCTTTTAATCACAATGCTCTGTATGAAATGTCATTGGAAAATAGAGAAATAACCATGCTGGCAAGAATTCCTGGAAGTAATTTCTTTCAACATAGAACATTCTTTGCGATTGAAAAGTATAAATCCAAGTTTTTTTTGATACCATTTTGGGGAACCAAGATATGGATTTATGATCGAGAGACATGCGAACTTACGAATATAAAGATAGCACCTGAAATAGATTTTGACACTGATGCCATAAATTTAAAGCCGGGTAAATTTGCACGTTCATTTGTAAATGGGCAGTATATGTATATATTTCCTCATTTTTATCCTGCATTGGTTATTATAGATATGGAAACTCTTGAAGTAACATATGATACCGATGTTGTAGAGAATTTGTGTAAAATACGACAAAATGATGATGCATTAATAACAGGTGTAAATCAATATGAAAATCATGTGTATTGCTCGATAGGTAATAGTAATTCTGTTTTGGTATATAATTTAAATAATCATTCTCATTATATCTTACCAATCCCTTTTAGCGGAATTGGATTTAACGGAATAGGTGTTACTGAGGATCGTATTATATTAACTCCAAGAAGGCATGGAGCAGTAGCTATGTATGATAGAAAAAAGAAAGAATGCACAGAAATATATGACTATCCATCAGACTATAACTGTGCAAATATTCCTTTTCAGAGCATAGTTAAAATAAGTTCAGGATATCTTTTAATCCCTACAAATTCTAATTTTTTTATGATACTCAAAGATGAAGGAAACATTATATGTTTGAGAGAGGAATCAATAGGTTTGCAGGGGATATTGGATTCAAGGATTAGCTATGACAGAGTGATGGCATATGGAGTTGAAGGTAGCAAAGTCTGGTATATAAGTGGTATAGATGAAATGTATTACGAATTTAATATGGACACGGCTTCCTGTGTAGGAGAGAAACTTGTAACAGAAGTTGGAGATTTATTTTTTAAAGAAATATTGGATAATTCTGATGAAAAGCTTTTTGAAGAGAGTGCACTATTTGATATAAAGTCATTTTTAAGGTTTCTGTAGAAATAAACACAATTATTTGGGGTTAGAATTACTATTTAGCGATGTTTATTTGTGGATGCACGGAAAATGTAGAATTAGGTTACGGAGTACGCAGATGTATTAATTGTACGCATGGATATAGAGAATATATTCCTAACGAAATATTAAAAAAATATTATGATAAAAAATATTGGAAAGATGATAAAAACAGACAGGGTATTCTTGAAGTAAAAGAAGGTAAAGAATGGTCACAATGGTTAAATGGAAGAATTTGTGAACTGGAAAGATTTGGACTACTAAATGATAAAATACATAAAGTTTTAGAGTTTGGGTGTTGATATTTCCAATCTGCCAATTGAAGAGTTTTCAAAACTTAATTACTCATTTGATTTAATTATGTCTTTTCATGTTATTGAACATTTGCATTATCCGTTGGAAGTTTTAAAAAATCTTGAAAAGATGCTAAATGTGGGTGGAAAAATGCTAATGCATATTCCAATTGATGATATTGAATTATCAAATACAGATCATTTTCATTTTTTTACAAAGCAAAGTGCAATAAAGCTCATGGAAGAAGTAGTTAAGGAAGTAGAAGTCAATACTAGTTATTACAATATTTCGGAAACGGAATCAGTTATTGTAGGAATTAAGAAGTAGATAGGGATAAATTGATGGATATAAGAGTTTCGGTTGTAGTTCCGGTATACAATAGTGAAAAATATTTAAAAAAATGTTTGGATTCTCTGCTGAATCAGACCTTAAAAGAAATAGAAGTAATATGTGTTGACGATGATTCAACGGATTCTTCTTGTGAAATAATACAAAATATTATTTCATATGATGAAAGATTTAAGTATATAAAGAAAAAGCATGAAGGATATGGTGCTGCTGCAGCAAGAAATGAGGGATTAAAATATGCATCGGGAAAATATCTTATATTCCTTGATGCGGATGATTGGTTTGAATCAACGATGCTGGAAAAACTGAGCTTAAAAGCAGATCAGGAAGAAGCGGAAATAGTATTTTTTGATGGATATATTTATGATGATGTTTCAAAAACTTTATCATGTGAAACTAATAGAATTACGGATTTTAATTACTTTCCAAATAAAGAAGTATTTTCATGGAAAGACATAAAAGAATGTATATTTCAAACTAGTTCCGGTTGGGCTTGGAATAAGCTTTATTTGCGAGAATTTGTAGTGAAAAGTGGATTGCTATTTCAAAATGTTTTTCATGCTGACGATGCTTTTTTCTCATATTCTTCTTTGATACTGGCCAAACGAATTACCAGTATAAGAGAAAAATTCATATATTATCGTTCTAATGTGCCAACTGGTCAAACAGCTCAAATGGATAATAGTCCACTATCTGCACCTAAGTTTGTGATGAAATTGAGGGAAGAACTTATCCATAGTGATGTATATGAAGAGTTAAGAGAATCTTTTATAAAATTAGTTGTTGATTATTGTGAATATTACCTCAGATCCTTAAAGAAAAGAGAATCGTTCTGTGAATTATATGAATATCTGAAGACAGAAATATATCCGGTTTTATTATCTGAAAAATGGCCGGATACAAGAGATGTATATGAAAATGTGTTGAAAATGCAACAGATAGTGAGCCTGCCTGTGCTAGATTATTTGTTCACTTATAATAAATATTATATTAATATCTTCAATGGTCTGGAAATACATTTTCCATATGCAGATTTTAATGGAAAATATAAGGTTGTGATATATGGCGCAGGTGATTACGGAAAAACATATTATATGCAATTACTATTTAATAAAAATGTAGAAGTAGTAGGATGGGTTGATAGGAATTATGAAAAGATTGGTTTTCCTGTACAATCAATTAGTCAATTGAAAGAATTGGAATACGACTATATTTTGATAGCAGTTGCAAATAAAAAAGTGGCAGATGAAATAAGAAAAAATTTAATTGATCAAGGTATAGATTGCAATAAAATATATTATAAAGATATATATGAAGCAAATATTTCGTTTACAGAAAAGACTCTCGAAGAAGGAATTAAAGGGTAAAAATGTTAGTCTCTATAGTTATACCAGTATATAATACATCAAAATATTTATCCCAATGCCTAAATTCTGTAATAAATCAAACATATAAGTCGTTGGAGATAATTTGTGTAGATGATGGTTCTACAGATAATTCGTTAAGTATACTCAAAGAATATGCAGACAAAGATAGTAGAATAAGGATTTTTACTAAAAAGAACGAAGGAAAAGGAGCTGCATCTGCCAGAAACTTAGGATTATCCAATGCAACAGGAGATTATATTCTTTTTCTGGACAGTGATGATTTCTTTGAACCCAATATGGTCGAGGATGTTGTTAATAAAGCAGAGGAGAAAGATGCGGATGTTGTTATCTACAAGGCGCAGTGGTTTGATGATAAGCAAAGCAGGGTGACTAAAATATATGAACCAATAGAGTTGCAGAACGTACCGGCTAATGATCCCTTTTGTTATAAAGATATACCGGACAAAATTTTCCAGATAGGAGACTTAATTGCCTGGAATAAGATGTATAAGATGGATTTGATTAGGGAGTATGACTTAAAATTTGAATCAATTCCTATATCTGATGACCAGTACCTGCCAGCTCTTGCGATGGTATTTGCAAAGAGAATAACGTATGTTGACAGAATATATGTAAATTACAGATTTAATACGGGTTCAAGTCAATGTGATTCACAAACCAAGCATCCTGAAGCGGCATATGCTGCCACATATTCTATTGTGTCTAAGATGCGTGAATATGGAATCTATGATGAAGTTAAGAGAAGCTATATTAATATGGCACTCAGACTAATGCGTGAATATTTCGACAAGATGGTAGAGTTGACTAAAATCAAAGAGTTGTATGACAAGTACAATAATGAAATCTTTGAAATGCTTGGCGCAGTAGATTTGTCGGAAAACTATTTTTATGATTATAGAATAGGTCAATGGTACTCATTGATTACAACTAACTCATTAGAAGAAATACTGTTTAAAACATCCAGAGCATATGGTTCTAAAATGACTACGGCTATTATGCGTTTTCAGTTTCCGTATGATGAAGTTGAACAGGGGGCAAAAATAGTACTCGTTGGAAAAGGAATGATTGGGAAGTATTGGTATGCACAGATATTATTAGCTGATTATGCCAATGTGGTTGCCTGGGTTGCATCTGAAGAAGAAATACCTGATGATTTTCAAGATTATCAAAAGATTTATGCCAGATGACGTTGTTTAGATGTATAGTTTTTAGTATTTTTGTCCGATATATTACTATGGTTGAATAATTCAACTAAGTTGCGAACGGATTTATTTATAATGAATTATTGGCTTCGCATTTAATGCGAAGTTTTTTCATATGAAAGGAGAGCATATGAGATCACCTGCTGATATGCAAACAATTCAAGTAGATATAACTAATGCATGCAATAAACGTTGTTCTAACTGTACACGTTTTTGTGGAAATCACAACAAGTCATTTTTTATGGACTATGATACTTTTAAAAGAGCAATAGATTCATTGGATGGTTATACCGGTGTTGTAGGTGTGATGGGTGGAGAACCTACCTTACATCCACAGTTTGAACGATTTGTAGCATATATAAGAGAAAAATTTGGAGAGAGAAAAGAACAGAACAGGCTTATATATCCACAGAAGAACTTTATTAAAGAAGTTAGAAGAAGAGAATTTGAAAGTCATGTACTTCGACAAGAAGAAGGGAAGCAAGATAATTTTAGAATGTGTGGACCAGGCCTTTGGTCTAACATGGGGGCCTCATATCGTAAATATTATGAACTTGCTCAGGATACATTCAATGTTCAATTCTTAAACGACCACATTAATTCTTCATATCATCAGCCAGGGTTATTTTCTCGAAAGGATCTTGGAATATCAGATGAAGAGTGGATTCCTATGAGGGATAAATGCTGGATTCAGAATGAATGGAGTGCGACGATAACACCCAAAGGAGCTTTCTTCTGTGAAATAGCGGGAGCTTTGGATATGTTATTCGATGGTCCTGGTGGTTGGAAGATAGAACCAGGTTGGTGGAAACGCACGCCGGAAGAATTTGGAGACCAGTTACACTGGTGTGAAATTTGTGGTTTTGCATTGGATACATTTATGCGTGATGCAGAAGAAGAGACAGATGATGTTTCACCAACTCTCTATAAGATGCTTGAAGAGATAGGAAGTCCCAGACTTAAAGCAGGTCGTATTAATCTGGTTAAAATTGAAAATGGAGTTATTGCTGAAGAAAGCAAAGCGCCCGGAAAACACTTTTCTGCAGCACAGCCATATATTGAGCATTATGAGGATCGTTTTAATGCCAATAACTCTATTTTATTCATACATGAATATGATAAAGTTGTGATTCCAGAAGGAAATAATTTTGGAAAGGATTTGAATAAGGCGATAGATAATGCCAGTGAATGGATAGTATATTCTGCTAATGATGAATTCTCTGTGGAAGATATAGATAGAATTATCGAAAAAAATATACTTAATCCTGGAACATTGCATATAGGGAAAGAATGTCTATTATTTAGTAAAAATGCGTTGTCGCTCAGAAAGATTGGATTTGACAGAATTGCGTATATGACAAGCTTTGAAGAAGTGATAAAAATGTGGGATCCAAAGAAAGTGATTTCATTAGATGAAGTTGATAATCTTGTTAAATGGAAGCGAGATGCAATAATAGCTGGTAAAAAATATATCATTTGGGGAACTGGCTTGTCTGGTAGTTTTATTGCAGATGCGGTTGAGAGTTCAGGAGGTAATCTACTTTTTGCTATAGATAGTGATTGTGCAAAAGAGGAAAAGGATTTTTACGGAGTAACAACTCACCTACCAGAATATCTTATTGATAAATATGATGAGTTTGATTATATGATTATTGGTCATTATTCGCGTTTTGAGGAAATTAAAGACCAGGCCTTAAAAATAGGTGTTCCTGAAGAGAAAATTTTATTACCATATGAAATCTAGAGGATAACAAATTGATAATTGACGAAATTGAAAAATTTGATGAATTTGTAATATATGGTGCGCAGGTAGTGGCATATGGTGCATACATAGCAATAAAGGGGCTCTTTAATAAAGTGCCCCTTTATTTTGCAGTGAATTCATTAGACAATAATCCGACGGACATTGAAGGGATTCCTGTTTGTGAAATACGAAATATTTCTAAAAATATACCAATAATAGTAGGAGTAACCGAGCTAATACAGAAAGAAGTTGTACCCTACTTAAATAAAGAAGGATATAAATCAGTATATTTATTATCACAAAAGGAAGAATATTCTCTTATGTCTGCATATTTTAGAAGTGTAGGTAAATTTCCGGTTATAGAGAAAAACATTGAAGATAAAGAAAGTAGACATATTGATTTTGTATGCTATGAAGTATCTAATCACAGAGATAAACCACTATCTATGCATCCGAATTTGAAATCTCATGAGAAAGCTATTCAAGCGGGAGCGGCTTTAACAGATGTACGAGTGGCAGATTTGACGGATTTTTCCGGTGATAATATTTCTGCTAAAAACAAACAGTATTGTGAAATGTCAGCAACTTATTGGGTATGGAAAAATACTTCTCATGAATGGAAGGGAATAGAACATTATAGAAGGCATATAATGTTGACTCCAGAAATATTAACAGAAGATATAGATGCTATTCTTCCGTTGCCATATATATGTTATCCGGATACAATGCATCAATTTAGAAGATTTGTTAATGAAGATGTTAAAAATGCTCTATATAACGCATTAAAAACAATACATCCAAATGAATATGACGACTATATTAAGATATTAGAAGGCAAGTATCAGTACACATATAATATTGTTTGTGCAAAAAAGGATGTGTTTGATGCCTATTGCAAATGGTTTTTTGAAATAACTGAGTATATGGAAAACATGAGTGATGAAGTTCCTGACATAGCAAACACCAGAGCCTTGTCATATGTTGCAGAAGTTTTAACAAATCTATATTTTATGTATAACCAAGATAGATTAGTGATTCGTCATGTTCCAAGAGAAATATATGTATAAATGTGAAATATGTGTTTTATAGCTTTTATGACATGTATTTGAAAACTATATTTACCGGTAGATATCAAAGAAAGGACCTCACTATGAACTTCGGTTTTCATATATCGGACTGATTTTTGCTGATTTCAATATCAATGAAATATCATGGTGGTCATTACTCCTTCTGGCCGCATTCATACTGATGATACTGTATGATATCTACTGGATTCTTCACCTAAATCATAAAAAAGAAATACAAAATTAGTGTTGACTCTTCCCCTGGGGCATCCCTTAGGGTAAATATATGGACGTTCAAAAATATATATTTACTTAAGGAGGATTAATAAATGAATAATAAAATGACATCCGGCGAAATCGCCAAGAAAGCAGGAATTTCACAAAAGGCAGTTAGATTATATGATGAGAAGGGTCTGTTAAAGCCATCTGATTATTCAGAAGGTAACTACAGATTATATGATAATGAGTCTTTGCTTGTGTTAGAGAAGATTATAGCACTTAAGCAGATTGGTTTTTCGCTTGAGGAAATCAGAGACAGCTTAGTAGGAAGTAAGAATACCAATATTCTTGAAACTTTGCAGGAGCAGATTAATATGATGGAAGCTAAGCGCTATGAACTTGAGAAGGCCATAACAAGAATGAAGGCAGTAATAGCGCGAAGCAATGGCGAACCTGACTGGGATGATGTTGCTGAGGTTTTGAAGAGCATGCAGCAAGATCAAGACAGAGATGCCGGTCATTTCTTTGCACTTGACCATACTAAGGGTGAGCTTGACTGGTATGTGAAGATTTACAATTCTCTCAATGTTAAGGAAGGAGAGAAGATACTTGATCTTGGCTGTGGTTATGCCAAGGCATGGAGAAATAACTGGAAGGATATTCCGGAGAACGTAAATATTTACGGATACGATCTTGCAGGTAGCTGGGCTGATGATTTTGCCAAGTTTGTTGAAGATAATAAGGGCGATTTGGCAGACGGTACCTCAATAGATGTTTTCTTTGAGGATGTTGATGAGGATAGTACCTGGGAGCATATCCGAAAAGATGAAAAATACTCAATGATTATTGCACATTATATTTATGATGTGTTAAAGGATGGAGAAACCTTTCTTGCAAATGCGGCAGCAGTACTTGCCGATGATGGTGTAATGTCTCTGAATGCATTTGGAACGGTTCCCAAGGCACATCTCGAATATTGGATTGATATGTTCGATGAGTTTGGAATGGATTCTACGCCATTTAAGGAAGAACTTGACGAATATTATGCAAAAAGAGATAAATGTCTTGATATTTTGAAGAAATATTTTAATAAAATTGATACTGTAGTTCTTCCGAGTCCCTTCACTTTTGACAAAGCAGAAGATGTAATAAAAGACCTTATCCCCTGCCTTAAAAATCATGCAGGATTTCTGGAGACTAACAGGAATAAGATAATGGATTGCATTGAGCAGCAGCTTCAAAAAGGCGACATGGTAATACCACATGACGGATCATTTTGGAGACTGGGTAAATAAAAGAGTTTATTAAGGGATAGAAGACAGGTATGCTATATGCTAAAATGTTAATTATTAAAAGTTTTTGATGACTCTGATGTCAGACCATTCATCAGTAATTGATGTTATTCATCAAAAAGATAATTTATCTGAAAGTGTTTGAATATACTGAAAATATAGAAGTTATGTATTTTCTTATTTCGAAACATGAGGAGAAGTTTTTATGAACAATATGAATCAAAACTATAATAATGGACAGTTACAAAGTCAGCAGACAGTATATCAGTATCCAAATAGCCAGCAAATGAGTCAGGGAGGATATTACCAGCCAGATGGACAGACAGTGTACCAGTATCCTGATGATCAGCAGATGAGTCAGGGAGGATATTACCAGCCGGATGGACAGACAGTGTATCAGTATCCTGATGATCAGCAGATGAGTCAGGGAGGATATTACCAGCCGGATGGACAGACAGTGTACCAGTATATCGATGATCAGCAGATGAGTCAGGGGGGATATAATCCACAACCGGAAGACATGTCGGGAACTGACAGTTTTTATCAGCCACCATATACGGGAACCGATGGTTACCAGCCTTTCATTCAGCCAATAGATGTCCCCAAGAAGAAGAACACTTCTAAAATTGTTATTGGAATAGTTTTTTCAGTTGTTGCGATAGCGATGATTGCAGTTGCTGTTATTTTCCTGTTGCCCCATTTAGGTAATTCTGATTATAAAGATAAACTTGAGCTTGCAACAAGGTATTTGAATGAGCAGGATTTTGAAGAAGCGGTTGAATCATTTCGTGCCGCAATTGAGATAGATCCAAAAAATCAGGATGCATATATTGGTTTAGCCAATACATATGCTGCAATGGGAGACGAATATTTTTATAACCAGCCACTTACTGTAGATGATTATAACAAGATGCTTGATTATTATAATCAGGCGCTGGCCGTTCTTAATAACAGTAAAGAATATTTGGAATCAGAAACCGTTAATGTAATGATTAGTAATATTCAGAAGAAGTTTGAAAGCGTTGATAATCAAAAACAGGAACTTGAAGAGAAGATTAAAGAAGAGGAATATAAAAATAGCTTTGAAGGAATCAGAGAAGAATTAATCAGTCAGTATGGCTATGGTTATGAAGTAGGACAGATTATGCCGGATTTTGAATTCACTGACCTGGATGGCAACATTGTAAATCTTTCGGATTTTCTTGGTAAGCCATTGTATCTTAATACATTTACAACCTGGTGTCCGTATTGCGACATGGAAGTCGGTGACATGCAGGAAACTTACAATCAATATGGGGACAGCATTAATTTCATAATGATTGACCTTGAGGAAAATGCATATGAAGTCAGAAATTATGCCGAAAGGTTTAGTTTGACGATTCCTATGTATTTGCTCCCTGACTGGTGGCTTGGAAGTTATAAGGTTGAGGGTGTACCGACTACTTTTGTTCTTGACAAATACGGACGAATAGATAGTATGACAATAGGATTAGCTGATGCCGACTGGATTCTTTCAGCGACTCAGTCTGCTATAGCAGCAAGCGAGGATTAATACCATATAAATGGTTACAGGATAAAATACAGGTTTACTGTTTGGAGAGTTAAGATGGAACTTGATAAGCGTACTGAGGAAACGATATCTAATATTTTAGAGAATTATGATGATCAAAAGGTTATTAACAGAATCGATATTAATAATCAGCCTGACAAAAAGGCTATTATTGAGATTGTTGATAAACTTATGAAAATATTATATCCGGGATATTACAGAGATCGTGTATACAGACAGTATGGTTTAAAGAATAATATGGCAGCAACCATAGAAGATGTTATTTTCCATCTGAATAAGCAGATTGCTGTTGTGTTCAGATATAGTGATATGGCAACTTCTTCTGAAGAAGAAATAATTGAAAAGGTAAATGAAATAACTTTTTCTTTTATGAATAAGATTCCCATGATACGCGATTATCTTGAAAAAGATATAGATGCGGCCTTCGAAGGAGACCCGGCAGCCTACAGTAAATCAGAAATAATTCTTGCCTATCCCGGTTTATTTGCAATTTCGATTTACAGAATGGCTCATGAATTATATACTCTCGGTGTTCCGATGATTCCAAGAATTATGACAGAATATGCTCATAGTACAACAGGGATAGACATTCATCCGGGAGCGCAGATAGGTCAGTACTTTTTCATCGATCATGGAACAGGTATTGTTATTGGCGAAACCACTATTATCGGAGACCATGTAAAAATATATCAGGGTGTTACACTCGGTGGTCTGTCGACAAAAGGCGGACAGGCTATTAAAGGAACCAGAAGACATCCGACAATCGGTAACTATGTTACTATTTATTCCGGAGCATCAATTCTTGGTGGTGAAACCGTTATTGGAGACGGTGCAGTCATTGGAGGTAATGCTTTTGTTACCGAAAGTGTTGATGCGGGCAGCAGAGTCCTTTTTAAGGATTAATTTAATGTAAAGAAATCGTCTGATTGTTTGAAGCATGTCCTATAGGATAGACATTAACAGATTCAGGATTTAAGCAGAGGAGAAAATAATGAGTAAAAGACAGCTTAAGCCGGGATGCATGCTTGCACCGGTACCTGCAGCGCTTATCAGTTGTGCAGATAAAGATGGAAATCCCAATCTTATTACCCTTGCGTGGGTTGGAACAATCAATTCCGAACCGCCAATGCTTTCAATAAGTGTAAGAGAGAGCCGTTATTCTTATCATATGATACAGGAAACAGGAGAATTTGTTGTCAATCTTACAACAAAGGACATGGTCAGGATGGTTGATAAGTGTGGCGTTATTTCCGGTGAAAAGTTTGATAAGTGGAAGGAAAGCGGATTTACACAGGAAGATGCATCTGTAGTGAACGTTCCTTTAGTTAAAGAAAGCCCCGTCAACATTGAATGCAAAGTTGTAGAGGCTAAGAATCTTGGTTCACATGTTATGTTTATGGCTGAAGTGGTAGCTGTCGATGTGGACGAAAAGTATTTCGATGAAAAGGATCGTCTTGATATGAATAAGATGGATCTTGTTGCATACAGCCATGGTTCATATCTTGAGCTTGGTAATGTACTTGGTACTTTTGGTTATTCTGTTAAAAAACAATAAGCTTACCTAAAATTTGAGATTTTTCAATAAACGGCTGTGGTTTCCAAAGACGGGAATCATGGCTGTTTTCACGATTATCTCCCATAAAGAAGTAATGGCCTTCAGGAACCTCAAAATGATCTGCAATATAAGGGTCACCATTTTCATCACTTCTGACAAGTGGGATTGTAACTCCATAGGCATATGGCTCATCTAATTTTTCGCCATTGATATATACAGCTTCATCCTTAAAATCTATTACATCTCCCGGAACGCCAATTATTCTTTTGCAAAAAATGGTTCTCTGACTTTCTTCAGATGCCTGACCTCCACTCTTCTGATCAAAATCGTCGAATACGATTATATCGCCACGTTTAGGGTCAGAAAAAAGATAAGCCTGCTGGAAGAAAAGATATTTCTTACCAACGGTAAGGGTTGGATCCATGGAATGACTCGGAATCATGGCTGTTCCGATTACTATCTGCATTACAAGAAAGGTTCCAAGGAAGATAAGTATATATGATAAAAAACTTCTATATTTGTCTGCTGAATTATTCAAAATTTAACCTCTTAAAAACATTTTGCATATGAAAAAAGCAATAAAATAGAAAAGTGCCGGAATGCTCTGCTTAATAAGTCCTTTAATTGCTGATGCTTTATCTTTGTATACAAAAAAGAAATTAATAAAGCATAAAACAAGAAGAGACAGGCATATTCCGTTGGCAAGCTTATAATTCACGCCTTCGATTATTCTTAAATAATAAACAAGGTAGGTAAGCCCGGCAGATAAAATTAAAGAAATAATAATATAAACGGGGCTGCTTAAAAAGATATTCAGTTTTTTAATTTGTTTTTCGTTATCCATGCTTACATTATAGAGCCAAACCCGATATTAGTCATCAAAAAACATTAACAATCGTTAAAAAATAAACTATAATGGTGTAAATATTTCTAAAAACGATGAATAAAGACAGTTGATCGAAATTGACATAAGTATAACGAATTACGAAAGGACTCAGTATAAATATGCTTTGGAAAGACGGAAAGAAAAAGGCGGTTACATTAAGTTATGATGATGCCGTAATTCATGATAGAAGATTTATTAAATTACTCAGAAAATATGGATTGAAATGTACATTTAATCTGCCATCAAGCTGGATTGGAGATACAACGGCATATGTTAATGATGAAGATGAACCCAAGGAAGAGTTTGGTCATATTGTAATTTCAGAATCAGAGTTTAAGGAATTATATGACGATTTTGAAGTTGCTTCTCATGCTGCGCATCATCCTAACCTTGTCGGACTTCCTTTGGAAGAGGTCCAGTCTGAAATTCTTGATGATGTAAAGAGACTTGAAGAATTATCAGGAAAGAAGGTCAGGGGTTTTGCTTATCCCTATGGAGCTTATGATGATGAACTGGTTCAGAGGCTCAAAGATTTGGGAATTGTTTATGCCAGAACAGTAAACAGCACATCAGCCTTTGGAATTCCGGAAGATTTCTTAAGATGGCGTCCGACAACATATAATGAAGCACCGGATTTTATGGATGTTGCCCGTAAGTTTGTTGAATGTGATGAAGAAGGGGCTTTGTTTTATTTATGGGGACACACTTATGAATTTTATCTCAATAACAGTTGGGATAAAATCGAGGAATTTATGAAACTTATGGCTTCTCACAAGGATGAGATTTGGTTTGCAACCAATATGGAGATATATGAATACATCCAGGCAAACAAACAGGCTTAGATTAATAGATACATTAAGAGGTATTACCGTTATAAGTATGGTAATATATCATTTTTGTTGGGATCTTGCCAGTTTCAGAATAGGACTGACGGATGACACGCTTAAAAGTACTCCTGTATACATTTGGCAGCAGAGCATATGCTGGGTATTTATTTTACTGGCAGGATACAGTTTCAATTTAGGGAGACATCACTTAAAAAGAGGGCTGATGTCTCTTTTGTCAGGTATTGTTATTACTTTGGTGACAGTAAACTTTCTTTATGATCAGAGAATTATTTTTGGGGTACTGTGGTTAATTGGAGTTTCAATACTTCTTATGATTCCGATTGACCGTATATTTTCAAAAAGCAGGAAACAGGCAGGAATATTTATTGTAGTTTCTTTCCTGCTGTTCTTGTTAACGCGAGACATAAATCATGGATATCTGGGATTTGAAGGAATCAGAATTCTTGAACTTCCGGAATTTTTATATAATGGATATTTCATGACTTTTCTTGGATTTCTTATGCCGGGCTTCTTTTCTACGGATTATTTTTCTTTTTTACCCTGGTTCTTTCTTTTTTGCACCGGTTATTTTTCCTATTTCCTTATTAAAGGCTCCAAAATCGAAGAGAGATTCTTTAAGCATGGTATAGGAATATTTGAAGTAATCGGGCGTAACTCTCTACTGATTTATATTTTGCACCAGCCTTTGCTATATGGTGTTGTCTGGATGATTTCAAAAGTCGTATAAACGCATATTTTTATTGTATTATTTACATAAATATGATATGTTTTCATGTGTAGGGGTATCTTTGTACTACACGGGGGGAAACTTTTGTTAGATCAAATTGACAATGTGAATAGTAAAATAAGCGATCTTGCTACATTGTCAGACGCGATTATAGCGTCTGTTTGTGATGCAGTTTCATGGGTATATGATTGTTCCAATAAGGTTTGGAGCATTTCTTTTTATGGTGAAGCAGGAGAAATAGTTGATACTATTTCTATTAATAATCCGAAAGATAATGTCAATGAATCAAGGCTTGTCTATGAAGAAGACGAGCAGTTGGTCATTGGCTTTTTTAATGATATAGAGCTTCAAAAAGATTTTGTATCGGTTGAATATCGTGGTTTTGGAAGAGACTATAAAATGAACTGGTTCAGGGCTCTTGGTCAGGTTATGTATGAGAATGGTGTTCCGGTTAAATACATAGGAAGAACCTACGATATTTCCCGTGAAAAGGTTAATAAAGATAATAATACGATTATGCAGGATTCTCTTACAGGCTTGTATAAAAGAGAGAAGGTTGCTGGTCTAATAAGGAAAGAGATTCAAAATAATACAAGCAAATCGTATGCCATCACCATCATCGATGTAGATAACTTTAAGGAAGTAAATGATATATTTGGTAAGGTTCAGGGTGACTATATTCTTCAGATTATTTCGGGAATGGTATATACGAACTATATGTCTAAGGACATTGTTGGACGTATAGCAGGAGACCAGTTTATTGTATTCTGTAGTGATGTTGATGAAGAAAAGGTTCTAGAACTTGCCGAGAGATTAATGAAACGAGTTGTTGATAATGTTCCTTATGTGAATTCACATCCTGTTTCTTTAAGTATCGGAGTATCATTTGGTCCTAAGGATGCAGATAGTTATGAGCTTTTATATACAAAAGCAGATATGGCATTGCTTGCCGCCAAAAAAGCCGGGGGAAATAAGCTTGTAACCTTTAGTGACGAGGCCGTTAAGGATGTTTCCATTGGATATACAATGGTTACAATGAATAAGTTCAACGATGAAGAATATAATCTTGATAAAGACAAAAAGAGTGTAAATAAACAGCTTTTTGATTTTACCTTTGAAAAAATGACAAAGGAATCTGACATCAAGACAGCAATAAAAGCAGTATTTGAAGAAGTTTGTCTGTTTTATAAGCTCGATCGAGCAATTCTGACTACTCTTGATTTTAGACATGAAAAGGTTGCTTTCTTTGCAAGATGGTGCAGAGTTGACGATGCAGATGACAGTGAGAAGCGTAGAGAATTGTCTCCTATGGCATGGCAGATGATAGATGAAGCCATTGGAGATGGGTTCTTTGTATATAAGGATGGAAGAAATGAAAAGATTGATTTGTTCCGTCACCTTGTGACACTTAATAAGGTACCTGTTGCTTCTTTACAGTTCCCAATAAGGGATGCAGGTGAAATGGTAGGTCTTGTTACCTTTGAAGCATTTGAAGATCATGAATTTAATCCAAGTGAAATAGAAACCATCGCAAGTGTTGTAAGACTGATTCGCAGTTATTTATTAAGTCAGCAGACCAAACATGAAATGGAGATGGAAGCTGTCATCAATAAGAATGTAATGAATTCTCAGAAGATTCTTTTCTATATTATTGATGAAGATACATTTGAAGTAAAATATATAAGTAAATATGCAAAAGAGGTTTTCCCTCATTCTCAATATGGATGTAAGTGTTATGAGACATTTAACGGTTACAGCCAGCCGTGTAGTTCATGCCCACTGATAAATGGAGTGAGTGATACGGGAAACTGTGTAGAGACCTTTATTGAAGGACCTAACAGATGGTACACACTGTCTGCAAATCATATGCAGGGTACAGAAAATGATAAGGATGTTCTTGTTTGTATTACTGATGTTACGGATTTCCTGAACAGAGTTCGTAGTGAGGATAATCTTACGGTAGCAGATTCATTTGATCGCTTTATTGTTGATGCAACAACATCAGTGAAGAAGAATGATGACAAGTACAGTGTTATATGTACAGGTATCAGACGATTCTCCAAGATAAATGATGAATACGGATATGTTGTCGGTGACGAAATACTTAAAAGATATGCCGAGCTGGTTAAAGAAGATCTTTTGGAAGGTGAGTATTTCTGCCGTATAAAAGGTGATGATTTTGCATTACTTGCAAAACAGCTTAAGGAAGATGAATACAGAAAATACTTTACGAAATATACAGAAACACTAAACCAGGAATTCAGACAGAGATTTCCATTAATTGATATTCAGTGTTTTGTGGGTATTTATGATGTTACTGAAAATGATACGTATATTAATCAATGTGTTGATAATGCATTAAAGGCCCGTCGTATTGCAGCTGAAGATATGAGTAAATCGGGTGGGGTGTATGTATATTCTAATGAACTGATTATCAAAGAGAAGCAGGAAAAAGAAATCAATGACATGATTAAGGATGCTCTTGCAGATAACAGATTTAAGGTTTACTTCCAGCCTAAAGTAAATATTGAGGATGGCTCAATAGTTGGTGCTGAAGCCCTGGTTCGAATGGTGGACAAGGAAGGAAAACTCGTATCTCCCGGATTGTTCATTCCGGTGTCTGAAAAGAGTGGAATGGTTGTAGATATAGATGAAGCGGTTTATGAGCAGACATTCGCACTTATGTCGGAGTGGAAGAAGCTCGGAAAGAATGTACCGCTTATATCTGTAAATGTTTCAAGACTTCATCTGATTGATGACTCGTTACCGGAGATGATGAAGGGGCTTGTTGATAAGTATGGATTGAGCACCAAGGATGTAGAACTTGAAATAACAGAGAGCGTATTCTTTGAAGATACAGAACGTTTGATTTATATGATTCAGAGACTGAAGGATGTTGGATTTGTTATTTCAATGGATGATTTTGGATCCGGATATTCTACTTTGAATTTCATGAAGAAGCTGCCGGTTGATGTAATTAAGATAGATGGCGGATTCTTTATGAGAAATGAAATGGATAACAAGTCCAAGGCTATTATTTCTGCAATTATTCAGTTGACACAGAATCTTGAATTCAAGAGTGTATCTGAAGGTGTTGAAACCAAGGAGCAGGTAGAATTCATAAAGGCACAGGGTGGAAAATGTGTTCAGGGATATTATTACTATAAGCCGTTGCCATCTGATGAATTTGAAAAACTTATTTAAGCTGATACTATTATTAAAGGGTGTCCGTAAGGGCACCCTTCTTTGGTTTATATATACGATGAGCCGGGTGGGCAGAAGTGATGAATTCTGCCAGCATGAGGCGCCGGCACGCTTGATTATGGTGTCATGGAAATAAGATAATATATTTTTAGGCGAAAAAAAAGCCCTGAACCCGTGTATTCACAAGTCCAAGACCCTCCGTACACCGCCAGGGATTCGAACCCTGGACACCCTGATTAAGAGTCAGGTGCTCTACCAACTGAGCTAGCGGTGCTCACGTTCTTTTGCAACGCAAGTGTTATTATAGTATAATGTTTTTATGTTTGCAACAAAAATTTTTATTTTTTTTAAAACATTTTTGAAAAAGGTGATTTTTGCCCGAAAATACGGGATTTTTCCAATAAAAAATCTTTATAAATATAAAGATATGGAGACGTTTTTATGATATTTGATACTCATGCACACTATGATGACAGTGCTTTTGAAGAAGACAGGGATGAAATTATAGCATCCTTAAAGGATAATAATATAGGGACTGTAGTTAATGTTGCAGCCACCTTAAAGGGATGCGAGGAAACCCTTAAGCTTACGGAAAAATATTCATTTATTTATGGCTCTATAGGAGTTCATCCCGAAGGAGTAGCCGAATTAAATGATCAAAAACTTGAAGAATTAAAACAAATTTGTTTTACAAAAGCATATAATAAGGGTGGAAAAATAGTTGCGGTCGGAGAAATCGGACTTGACTATTATTATGAAGATCCCCTGAGAAATGTGCAGAAGGAATGGTTTGAGAAGCAGATTAAAATGGCAAAGGAAGTCGAACTTCCGATAATAATCCACAGCCGTGATGCAGCAAAGGACACACTTGATATACTGAAGTCGCTCGATGCAGGTCAAAACGGAGCCATTATTCATTGCTATTCCTATTCTCCGGAAATTGCCAGGGAATATCTTGCCATGGATTATTATTTTGGTATCGGCGGTGTTCTCACATTTAAGAACGCAAGGAAACTTGTAGAAACGGTAGAGATTCTTCCCATGGAACGAATAGTCCTCGAGACCGATTCACCATATCTTTCACCGATTCCGCTAAGAGGACAAAGAAATAACTCTGCAAACTTAAAATATGTTGTGGAAAAAATAGCTTCCATTAAAGGGATAAGCGAAGAAGAAGTAATTAGGATTACAGAAGAAAATGCAAGGAGAATATATAAAATAAATGCCAACGCTTGATAGTATTTCGGGAACAGTAGCGATACTGGATAAATATGGGTTCAATTTTCAAAAGCGCTTCGGACAGAATTTTCTTATAGATGCGAACATTCTCGATAAGATAGTTTCAGGAGCGGGTGTAACCAAAGATGACTGTGTCCTTGAAATAGGACCGGGAATCGGAACCATGACACAATATCTTTGTGAAAGGGCAAAGTATGTAATTGCTGTCGAAATCGATAAGGCACTTATTCCTATTCTTAAAGATACATTGTCGCCATATGATAATGTGACAGTTATTAATAATGACATTCTTAAGACGGATATTAATGAAATTGTCGAAAAATATAATGAAGGCAGACCGATAAAGGTAGTTGCAAATCTGCCATATTATATTACCACTCCGATTATAATGGGGCTTTTTGAAAAACATATTCCGCTTGAAAGTATTACCGTTATGATTCAAAGAGAGGTTGCTGACAGAATGTCGGTTGGACCGGGAACCAAGGATTATGGGGCTTTGAGTCTTGCGGTTCAGTACTATTCCAAGCCTTCGGTTATAGCATATGTTTCTCCGGAATGCTTCATACCAAAGCCTAAGGTTGGCTCCTGCGTTATCAGACTTGAAAGATATGCAAGTCCTCCTATTGTGGCAAAGGATGAAGAGATGATGTTCAGAATCATTCGGGCTGCATTTAATCAGAGGCGAAAAACGCTGGCAAACAGTCTTGCAAATTCGGGAGTAACGCATATTTCCAGAGAAGGAATACAGAATATACTTATTAAAATGGGGTTAGATATTAATATCAGGGGCGAAAAACTTACATTGGAGGAGTTTGCAAAGCTGTCTGATTTGATGGGGGAAGTGTAGATGGCACTAAAAAATATATCTGCCGGCTCGGTTATTTTTGAAGCAGGTCAGAATATTGATAAATTGTTATTCATAATGAAGGGTTCTGTTAAGGTTATTTATGAAGGTGGAGATTTCCGATTACAGAATCAGGATATTGTCGGACTGATAGGTTTGGGAAGCAGGCAGTCTTATGCACGATATGAAGCCGTGGACAATGTTTCGGTTGTTGAATATCCAATTAATAAAGGCGTAGAGAGTCTGATTGAAGAAAATAAAGATATCAGAAAATATATAATGACTTCTTTATTCCGACAGCTTAAGCTGGCAATCGAGCAGTACAGAATTTTTAAAACAGACTATGAGGCTCTTGGAAACTATATCAGGTCTGCTTATGATAATTACAGAGAAATATGTGAGCTCAGTCAGATGAATCCTCAGGGACTATCAGATTTTAACAATGATTTCTCGGCTATTTTTGAGGGTTCCATACCGGTTTGGTTTGATGGATATTATTCTGTTCTTGCGCAGGTTGCAAGAGACAGTGACTACGGTGCGATGGATGTACAGTTTATAACCGGACTTCTTCATAATACTGCAAAGGATATCTCAAAGCTTATGTTTGCAGGGCAGGAAATGGAAGAGGAGAAGCTTAACCTCTTAAACTGTCTTGTGAATGAAGATGGCACTGATCTTATAGAAATGTATTTGTCACTCTATATTATGAATGCCAGGAAAAATGGAAAAGAAAACGAGCAGGCTCAGAATGCCTACAGTATCTTAAACAGTATCCTGGACAGATGCGGAAATATTCGGGGTATAGACACAGATGCACTTGAGCAAAAGAAAAGATTTGTAGAAGAAGAAATAAGGAAGTTTAATGAATCTTCAAAGGCTATTGAAGAAGTTGCCAAGGAGTACGGAAAGAATTCTGTCCAGGATATCGTTAATTCCCTGGATAAGATTCTTGCTTATTCGGAGGTTGATTCTGAATTTGCGGAGTTTTTCAAAGAAACCCTGTACTCACTTTTTGAATTAATGAAAAGCAGCAGCGATAATGATAATATACGAAAGCTTCGCCTTGCCGTGACAAAGGGATTTAATAAGATTTATACTGAGGTTTTCTTAAAGGCTGTAGAAGCAGACAGCATTCCTACAGTAATTAAAATGTTCTTAAATTTCGGATATATGGACGAAAATCTTGTTGGAATGGATAATGCCCTTGAGCTTCAGAAAATATCCGAAACGGACTACAGTGATCCCGATTACGGAGTATATTCTATATTTGAATGGCTGAAGAGTATATATAACTGCGAAAAAGACCCTGGAAGAAACGAGTTTGAAGTCGATTATGCCGAATATCTCCATGAACAGGCAAGAAACGGAGAGATTGAGAAGAAGGATGAGGAGACCTTGTTTAGGGACAGCAGGGCAAGAGTTCTTTATGAGCTTGAAAACATATTCCCTGTTGTAAACAAAATAAGTTCAGGCCGTATCATCAATTTCTGCCCGGTATTATCAGATCAGGATATGGTAAAGACCTTTGACAGTATGCTTGTTAACTGGAAAAAGGTTACCGGAATAATCAAAGAGGTTCGTTCGATTGATTATGGTGCTTTTTACAGAGAGACCATGTATTCAGCACCTCAAAGCGGTGTTGACAGAGAAATAATCGATGTTGAAATACTTCCAAACGTTATCCTTACACCCAATATCGGAAGTAAAGGAATAATGTGGCAGGAAATCGAAGGAAAGAGAAGAACGACGGCAGCAAGATTCTTTATTTCTGTTTTTCAACAGGAGGATCTCAAAAATCAGCTGATAAGACTTATTGGTCAGTTCAGATGGGAACTTTGTAAGAGAATTCAGGGTGCGCATTGGAACGAACCGGGTGAACATTCTCTCACTTCTGAATATTTCGACTATGTTCAGTATTACAGAAAGAATAATGACCTGTCTCAGGAAGCAAAAGAAAAAATTAAAAATGACCTTGTACGCTGTAAGAACAGTTACCGTGAAATGTTCATGAAGGATTACACCTTATGGATATTGTATGAGAGCCAGGGCTCGCCAAGATTGAATAAGGTTGCAAGGAACATACTGTTTACTTATGTGCCTTTTGCAAAAGACAGGCGTGACAGTCTTAAGATTAATCCTATGTACAGGGAAATAATAGAAAGATATGAGGTTAAGCAGGGATCAAAGGTTCACAGAATCAACAATCTTATCAAGAAGCTCACCAATAACGGAAAAGAAGTTCCTGATGAGATAATGATGCAGCAGAGATTTTTGAACAGCTGATATATTTGTACAGATACTTAGTCTTATAGGAGAAAAATAGTGGCTATTACATATATTGACTGCAAGGACAGTCAGATTAAAAAGATATTCAAGCTTGATACACCAAAGTCCTCTTACTGTATCGGGATAGTAGATGAAGAGGGTATTGTCGGTCATTTATATTATGGGGAACATATTAATGATATAAATATATCCGCGCTTACTCCTTTTACGGAGGCTCCTTTTGTTCCAAGTAAGAACAACAGAGACAGGGGGTCAATAGTAGACAGTATTCCTGTCGAATATCCGACGCAGGGACTTGGAGATTACAGGGAAATATGTCTTGGGGTTGAAAGTCTGAAGGGATATAATGCCGTAGGACTGACATTCGCATCCTTTGACATTGTGGAAGGAAAGAATGAGATTCCGGGGTTGCCGGCTACTTTTGCTGACAAAACTGAAGCCGACACACTTATTCTGCATTGTGAAGATAAGGTATTAGGGCTGAAGGTAGATTTAATATATACTGCTTTTAAGAAGCTGGACGTTATTACCCGTTCTGTAAGAATTATCAATGAGTCGGAAGAAAGTATATATTTGACCAGGGTATTAAGTGCCTGCCTTGATATGAAAGACAGGGATTTTGAGACTGTTACTCTGCATGGCTCATGGGCAAGAGAGAGAAGAATCGAAAGTCAGAAACTGACTCATAACAGTATGATTTTTGGATCAAAAAGGGGTGAGTCCTCTCATCAGGATAATCCTTTTCTTATGATTAAGACTGCTTCTGCATTCGACGAATACGGCGAAGTTTATGGAATGAACTTTGTTTATTCAGGTAATTTTATGGCTTCGGCAGCTAAAGACCAGTTTGATAATGTCCGCGTTACAATGGGTATTCATCCTGAGAATTTCAAATGGAAGCTTGATAAGGGAGAGGTATTTAATGCTCCTGAAGTTGTAATGGTATATTCAGGGGAAGGTACAGGTCATATGACAAGAACTTTCCATGATTTGTACAGACAGAATCTCATAAGAAGTCCTTATAAAAATATGCCGAGACCGGTTCTTATTAACAACTGGGAGGCCACATATTTTGACTTTGATACCGATAAGCTAGTTTCCATTGCCAGGGAAGCTTCAAAATGCGGAATCGAAATGCTGGTTATGGATGATGGCTGGTTTGGAAACAGATTTGATGACAACAGGGCACTTGGCGACTGGAAGGTTAACGAGGAAAAGCTTAAAGGCGGTCTTAAGTATCTTGTTGATGAGGTAAATAAACTTGGACTTAAATTTGGTATATGGTTTGAGCCTGAAATGATAAGCCCGGATTCTGATTTATATCGTGAGCATCCGGACTGGGCAATTGCAATTCCGGGAAGAGTTCCGGTACGAAGCAGAAATCAGTATGTTCTTGATATGAGCAGACCGGAAGTTGTCGAATATACATATAAGCAGGTTGTGGATATACTCCAAAGCGCCAATATTGAATATGTAAAATGGGATATGAACAGACAGCTTACAGATCTGGGATCATATTATCTTGATTCAGAGAGAATGGGAGAACTGTCTCACAGATATGTTCTTGGAGTATACAGTCTTCAGGAAAGACTCTTACAGGATTTCCCGAATCTTTTACTTGAAAACTGCTCAGGCGGCGGTGGAAGATTTGATCCCGGAATGTTATATTACAGCCCACAGATTTGGTGCTCTGATGATACGGATGCAATCGAAAGACTTTCAATTCAGGAAGGAACCTCGCTTGTTTATCCATTATCTTCAATGGGAGCACATGTTTCCGATTGTCCGAATCATATAGTCGGAAGAAATACTCCTTTTGAGACTCGTGGAAATGTAGCATTATTCGGAACCTTTGGATATGAGCTTGATGTTACAAGAATCTCTGAAGAAGACAGAAATCTTATACCCTCTCAGGTAGAGACTTATCACAAATATAACGAACTTGTAAGAAGCGGGGACTATTACAGGATTGCCTCTCTTCGTGAAAACGGTCATTTTGACTGTTTTGGCGTGGTTTCAAAAGATAAGGGTGAGGCACTGTATATTTTTGTAAGAGGAATGGCAAAAGCAAATTCGAGAACAGATTTCATAAGGCTTAAAGGTCTTCAGGCCGATAAGATATATACGGTGGAAGGATTTGAAGAAAAATATACTGGAGACATTCTGTCAAAGGTTGGTATCCCGGTGGCATTAAGAAATGGTGATTTTGTATCAAAGCTTATCCACGTTATTGAAGCGTAGGACATATTCTTTTATTATTAATCAGCTGTATTTATTTAGGTATATAAATATATTTATTATTGGAAGAAATATATGAGGGAAGAAAAGATTTTTAGGGCTGAAATCTCAGAGTTTGAGTCTGCCAACGATTTTTTAAACGAATTTCTTGAAAAGAACGATTGCCCAATGAAAATTGCAATCAATGTTTCGGTTGCTTTTGAGGAGCTGTTTGTTAATGTTGCAAGCTATGCATATCCTGAAGGCAGCGGAGATGTTAAGGTGACTCTTGTTTTTGAGAATAACAGAGTGTCCGTTACCCTGGCAGACAAAGGAATTGAATATAACCCGCTGATAAAGGAGGATCCCGATGTGACGCTTAATGCCGATGAAAGGCCTATAGGCGGTCTGGGTATCTTCATGGTTAAAAAAATGATGGACGATATTTCCTATGAATATGCAGATGGAGAGAACAGGATTACATTTGCAAAAGGAATATGAAAAAGATAGAAAGTTATGAATAAAAAGGTATTAGAAAAATTAGAATTTACAAAAATTGTTCAGATGCTTACCGAAAAAGCTGATTCAGAACCCGGTAAGCGTATCTGTAATGAGCTCGATCCGATGACAGAGCTCCATGATATAGAAAAAGCACAGACTGAAACAGAAGACGCACTTTCGATGCTGATTGCAAGGGGCAGTATCAGCTTTGGAAGTAATAAGGATATCAGTTATTCGGTTAAAAGTCTCAGTGTCGGAGCAACACTTTCGATTTCTGAGCTTTTGGGAATAGCTTCTTTACTGGTTAATGTTGGAAGGGTATGTGCTTATGGAGAAAAGAGCAGCGAGGATAATGATGCAAGAAAATCACTTGCCGATTATTTCGATGTACTGGACCCATTAAAAAGCGTATCTGACGAAATAACACGTTGTATCATCTCTGAAGATGAAATATCTGACCAGGCTTCTCCGGGATTAAGAGAAGTCAGAAGAAGTATGATTATTACAGCAGATAAGATTCATAGTGAGCTTAATTCCATGCTGAACGGAAGCCTCAGAACTTATCTTCAGGAGCCGGTAGTAACGCAGAGAAACGGACGATACTGTTTTCCCATAAAAGCTGAATATAAAGCGTCTGTTAAGGGAATGATTCATGATCAGTCATCTACGGGATCAACTTTCTTTATTGAACCGCAGGCAATCGTGTCTCTTAATAATAAAATTAAGGAGCTGGAGCTTCAGGAAAAGGAAGAAATAGCGAAGGTTCTTGAGGAATTATCAATATTATGCCAGGCATATGTTGAGACGCTCTCTGATAATGTCAGAATTATGACTCAGCTGGATTTCATATTTGCAAAGGCCAAGCTTGCGCTTGATATGAATGCGACAAGACCTGTATTTAATAAGGATAAAAAGATAAATATTCGTAAAGGAAGACATCCGCTTTTTGATAAGAAAAAGGTCGTTCCCATAGATGTAAGACTGGGAGATGATTTTGACCTTCTTGTAATCACGGGTCCAAATACCGGAGGAAAAACAGTAACACTTAAAACAATCGGATTACTGACACTTATGGGACAGGCGGGACTCCATATACCGGCACTTGACAGGAGTCAGTTATCTGTCTTTACAAAAATATTTGCCGACATAGGTGATGAGCAGAGTATTGAACAGAGTCTCAGTACTTTTTCGTCTCATATGAAAAATATAGTTACAATTCTCAAGTTTGCCAATGAAGATTCGTTATGTCTTTTTGATGAACTTGGAGCAGGAACGGATCCTACGGAAGGCGCTGCCCTTGCTATTTCTATTCTGGATCACCTTCATTCAAGAGGTATAAGAACTGTTGCAACCACGCACTACAGCGAATTAAAGGTATATGCGTTATCTACTCCTTTTGTGGAAAATGCCTGTTCGGAGTTTGATGTTGAGACATTGTCGCCAACCTACAGACTTCTTATAGGTATTCCGGGAAAGAGTAATGCATTTGCAATTTCAGAAAAGCTTGGACTGCCAAAGAACATTATTGAGGATGCAACAAAACATATAGGATCTTCGCAAAGAAGCTTTGAGGATCTTATTGCAGATTTGGAAACAAGCAGAGTTACAATCGAAAAAGATAAAGAAGAGGTTGCAAGATATAAAGCAAAGATTAAGGAATTACAGGATAATCTTCATGCAAAGAACGAAAAAATCGATGCCAGAAGAGATGCCATTATAAGAGAAGCAAATGCCAGGGCTAAGGAAATTCTGCAGGAAGCAAAGGCCGAAGCGGATGAGACAATAAGAATATTCCAAAAGGTTGGTCCGGGAGCTTCGATGAAGGAACTTGAGAAGGAAAGAGAAAAAATCCGAAATTCCATTAATAAAAAGGACCAGGTTCCCGCAGTTAAAAAGGAAGTTCCAAAGAATCAGAAGATTCTTAAGCCGGAGGATGTTAAAATTGGTGATCCGGTAAGGATTGTTAATATGGGACTGGAAGGAACTGTTAATTCACTTCCTGATTCAAAGGGTAATCTGTATGTTATGTGCGGGGCATTAAGGACTCAGGCTAAATTAAGCAATCTTATGAGAATTGAGGCTGCGCCCGAAACTCCAAAGATTAAATCCCAGGGTTCAAATGCATCTGTAAAGAATGCGAAGGCTTACAGCATTTCATCGGAAATAAATCTGTTGGGACTTACAGTAGATGAAGCGCTCAGTGAGCTGGATAAATATCTGGATGATGCAAATCTTGCACATCTGAGTCAGGTTCGTGTTATTCACGGAAAAGGAACCGGAACTTTAAGACAGGCTGTATGGCGTTACTTAAAGAAACAGCCGTATGTCACCGAATTCAGACTTGGGGAATATGGTGAGGGTGATGCCGGTGTTACCATAGTTAATTTGTAAGGGGAAATGACATGATAAACAAACAAAGAATACTTATAGTTGATGATGATGAGAATATTGCAGAACTTATATCTTTGTACATGACAAAGGAATGTTATGAAACAAAGATAGCGCCCGATGGTGAAACAGCCATTAAAATGGTTTCAGAGTTTAAGCCTGACCTAATACTTCTTGATATCATGCTTCCGGGAATTGATGGTTACGGAGTATGCAGGGAAATTAGGGCAACAATGTCTGTCCCGATTATTATGCTGTCTGCAAAGGGTGAGGTATTTGATAAAGTTCTCGGTCTTGAGCTTGGGGCCGATGATTACATGGAAAAGCCTTTCGATACAAAAGAACTTGTAGCAAGGGTTAAGGCAGTCCTTCGAAGATGTAAAACAAATGTCGGAAATGTTCAGGACGAGAAGGATGTTAAGGAAGTATCTTATCCTGATCTTAAGATTAACCTTACAAATTATGCCGTGGAATACATGGGCGACTTAATTGATATGCCGCCAAAAGAGCTTGAACTGTTATATTTCCTTGCTGCATCACCCAATCATGTTTTCACAAGAGAGCAGCTCCTTGATCAGATCTGGGGATATGAGTATATAGGAGATACCAGAACTGTTGATGTTCATATTAAACGTATCAGAGAAAAGATAAACGACCATTCCCGCTGGAAGATAGCAACTATCTGGGGAATCGGTTACAAATTTGAAGTTAAGTAATAAGTGAGAATATGCGAAAGACATTATATTTAAAATTTCTGCTTGCATATTTGATATTCGGTATATTTGGCTTCATCTTTGTGGCAACCTTTGTCAGCAGTATGACCAAGGACCATCTGATAACCGTCCAGTCCGAAAAACTGTATGAGACAGCCACGGTAGTTGCGAATACCTATGCAGTAGATCTTTATAACAATAATACAGCTCTTGATACCGTTAAGAATCAACTTGATGCACTTGATCAGTATCTGAAGTCAGAGGTTTGGATTATCAACCCTTCTGGAAGACTTATCCTGAGTTCCCGCAATCCTATTGATGTTGAGACAGAGATAATGATAGAGAACTTTGATCCTACGGTCTATGGTGGAAAAAACTATGCAGAAGGAACCTTTTTCAATTATTTTGAAGAAGAACATCTCAGTGTTTTTTCACCTATAACAGCAGAATTCAAGGTTAAAGGCTATGTAGTAATACATTATCCGATGACGGAGATTGAGCAGGAACTTAACAGCCTGCTTATCATTGATTATATGGTGCTTCTTATTCTGTTCATATTGTCGATGATAATACTTATTTTCTTTACGGAAGTGGTATATGGTCCTATCAGAAAAATAACCGAAGCTACCGAGCAGTATGCTTCCGGGAATATGCATTATGAACTTCAGATGGATTCAGATGACGAAATAGGATATCTTGGAGCAACAGTATCGTATATGGCTCAGGAAATAGCGCGTTCCGAAGATGATCAGAAGAAATTCGTGGCGAATGTATCTCATGATTTCAGATCGCCGCTTACTTCCATAAAGGGCTATCTTGAAGCCATGAAGGATGGAACTATTCCTGTCGAAATGCATGATAAATATTTAGGAATTGTTCTTAATGAGACAGAGCGACTTAAAAAGCTTACGGATGGTCTTCTGACTCTTAATAACCTGAATACAGCAGGTATGCTTCTTGATATATCGGAATTTGATATCAATAAAGTAATCAGAGCCATTACCGAGACTTTCGAAGGTTCCTGCATCAAGAAAACAATTGCAGTTGAACTTATTCTCAGTGGGGAAGAATTATATGTTAAAGCCGATGCAGAAAAGATTAAGCAGGTAATTTACAACCTTCTTGACAATGCGATTAAGTTCTCGCATCCTGAATCAATTATTAAAATCGAAACCTCAGAGAAGAAAAATAAAGTATATGTCTCCGTAAAAGACAGCGGAATCGGTATTCCAAAGGATCAGCTCAGTCAGGTATTTGACAGATTTTATAAATCTGATCTTTCGAGAGGTAAGGACAAGAAGGGCACCGGACTTGGTCTTTCGATTACGAGAGAAATAATTAGAGCTCATGGTGAGAATATAAATGTAATCAGTACGGAAGGAATAGGATCGGAGTTTATTTTTTCTCTGCCTGTTACTGACGGACCTGATGAAAGTGAGGATGATATCTGATGCATATACTGCTTCATCAGCCGGAAATACCGGCAAATACAGGAAATATAGGAAGAACCTGTGTTGCAACAGGGACAGATTTACATCTGATAGAACCTTTAGGGTTTGTTCTGAACGATAAAACTGTTAAGCGTGCAGGAATGGACTATTGGGATAAACTCAAGGTAACAAGATATGTTAATTACGAGGAATTCAAAAAACTGAACCCGGATGCAAAGGTCTGGATGGCAACCACCAAGGCAAAGAAGAGTTATACGGACGTGCAGTTTGGACCGGATGATTTCATTATGTTTGGAAAGGAATCTGCCGGAATTCCGGAAGAAATTCTTGTGGAAAATGAAGAAAACTGTATCAGAATTCCCATGCTTGATGAAATCAGATCATTAAATCTTTCAAATTCAGTTGCCATTGTTCTTTATGAAGCATTAAGACAGAACAATTTCGAAAATATGACTTCGAAGGGGCAGCTTCACAGATTAAGCTGGAATTCTGACACCGAACAGGCCTAAAACCGGTACCATTATCCCATCTTGTGGTCATGGAGGAGTGTTGACATCAAGATGTAGATGGTTTACAATTATGTAAACCAAGGCAATTAAAGCCTTTATTTATCGAACTATTTGGGGTAATGGTGGGTAATGAGCAAAAAATTAATCAGTAAAGTATTACTTCTGCTTTTGGTACCTTTCATGATTTTTGCAGCATGGAATAAAGTATCGGTTAATGCAGAAGCAGTTAACACATTTATTATTACAGTGAATGTTGATTCTAATGTAAGAATAGGTCCGGGGCGTGCCTACAGGGCAATCGGAATTGCTGCAAAAGGTACTGAACTTGTAGCTGTTGAGAAGACGAAAAACGGTTGGTACAAGGTTGTTTATAATAATGTGTTTGGTTATATAAACAATAAAACGGTTACAGTGGGTGACAGTATCACAAATAAAGGTACTAATACAAAAAAAGCTCCTGCATATGATGTAAACACTCTTGCTTTGCAGGCTTTTAATGCCATAAATGACCACAGGCTCAGTAAAGGCTTACCTCCGCTTATGTGGAATCCATATCTTTTTGAAGCAGCATGCAAAAGAGCAAATGAATTAGTGCAGAGGTTTTCACATACCAGACCGGATGGACGAGGCTTTGAAACTGCGATATATGACAAAGGAATGGACTTCAATACCGCAGGTGAGACTATTGCAAACGGCATGATGGATGGGCAGGAAGTTGTCAACGCATGGATTAATTCAACCAAGCACCGCGAGGTTCTCGAGAGCAAATATATGACGAATGTAGGCATCGGAGTGTTCATTGCTCCTGATGGAAGCGTATATTATGTAGGAAGTTTTCTTGGTTAGTTAACCGATTTTGTTGGTAAAAACATAAAAACAGATGATATATGATAAGGGGGCTGTTTATTACAGCTCCCTTTTGCTATTGAATTATCTTGCAAATAATAAGCGTTATGGTGTAAAATATTTGAATTATTAGGTTATAATACGGAAACTGTGATTTTGTTTGAAAGGACTAAAGCAATGTACGAAAAAGTTTCAACAGACATGAATTTTGTCGATCGTGAAAAATCTGTAGAAAAGTTTTGGCGCGATAACGATATTTTTAAGAAGAGTATGGAGATCAGAGAAGGATGTCCTACTTATACATTTTATGACGGACCTCCGACCGCTAACGGAAAGCCTCATATAGGACACGTTCTTACAAGATGTATTAAGGATATGATTCCAAGATACAGAACTATGAAAGGATATATGGTTCCAAGAAAAGCAGGATGGGATACACATGGACTTCCTGTTGAGCTTGAAGTTGAAAAATTAGTCGGAATCAATGGAAAGGACCAGATTGAAGCATATGGTCTTGATCCTTTTATTTCTAAATGTAAGGAATCTGTTTGGAAATATAAGGGAATGTGGGAAGATTTCTCAGGAACTGTTGGTTTCTGGGCCGATATGGATAACCCATATGTAACCTATGATGATAATTTCATCGAGTCTGAATGGTGGGCTCTTAATGAAATATGGAAGAAGAAGCTTCTATATAAAGGCTTCAAGATTGTTCCTTATTGTCCTCGTTGTGGAACTCCTCTTTCTTCTCATGAGGTTGCACAGGGATATAAGACATTGAAGGAGCGTACAGCTGTTGTAAGATTTAAGATGGTTGGGGAAGATGCATATTTCCTTGCATGGACAACAACTCCATGGACACTTCCTTCAAACATTGCTTTGTGTGTTAATCCTTCTGAAACTTATGCAAAGGTTAAGGCAGCAGATGGATTTACATATATCATGGCAGAGCCTCTTCTTGATACTGTTCTCGGAAGTATTGAAAGAGAAGAAGGAACACCTGCATATGAAGTACTTGAGACTTATGTTGGTAAGGATCTTGAATATAAAGAATACGAACCACTTTATCAGTGTGCAAAAGATGCTGTTGATAAGCAGCACAAGAAAGGTTTCTTCGTATACTGTGATGATTATGTAACGATGGGTGATGGTACCGGTATTGTACATATCGCACCTGCATTCGGTGAAGATGATGCCAGAGTTGGACGTAAATATGATGCTGCATTTGTACAGATGGTAGATGATCATGGCGTTATGAAGCCGGAAACTCCTTTTGCAGGTCAGCGTTGTAAGCCTACCCAGAAGGAAATCGATGAAGGAGCAGTAAGCTGTGATCCTGAAGTATTAAAGGACCTTGATGCAAGAGGAATTCTCTTTAGTGCTCCAAAGGTTGAGCATGATTATCCTCATTGTTGGAGATGTAGTACACCACTTCTTTACTATGCACGTGAGTCATGGTTTATCAAGATGACTGCTGTTAAAGATGATTTGGTTAAGAATAATAAGACAGTTAACTGGATTCCTCAGTCTATTGGTGAAGGAAGATTTGGAAACTGGCTTGAAAATATTCAGGACTGGGGTATTTCAAGAAACAGATACTGGGGAACTCCTCTTAATATCTGGGAGTGTGCAGACTGTGGATACCAGGATTCAATCGGTTCTCGTGAAGAACTGGTTGAAAAGTCAGGAAATCCTGCTGCTAAGACTGTTGAATTACACAGACCATATATTGATGAAATAACCTGCACCTGTCCTAAGTGTGGAAAGACAATGAAGAGAGTACCGGAAGTTATTGACTGCTGGTTTGATTCAGGTGCAATGCCGTTTGCTCAGCATCACTATCCATTTGAGAATAAGGAATTATTTGAATCACAGTTCCCTGCAGCTTTCATTTCAGAGGCTGTAGACCAGACAAGAGGCTGGTTCTATTCTCTTATGGCAGAATCAACACTTCTCTTCAACAAGTCTCCTTACGAGAATGTCATTGTTCTTGGACTTGTTCTTGATGAGAATGGTGAAAAGATGTCTAAGTCAAAAGGAAATGCAATTGATCCGTTTGATTCTCTTGGACAGTATGGTGCAGATGCAATAAGATGGTATTTTTATACAAATTCTGCTCCATGGCTTCCGAACAGATTCTATGGTAAGGCAGTTCAGGAAGGACAGAGAAAATTCCTTGGTACCTTATGGAATACTTATGCATTCTTCATTCTGTATGCAAATATAGATGATTTTGATGCAACAAAATATACACTTGATTATGACAAGCTTCCCGTTATGGACAAATGGCTTCTCTCAAAGCTTAATACAGCCATTCGTGAAGTTGATGATAATCTTAATAACTACAGAATTCCGGAAGCAGGACGAGTTCTCGATGATTTCGTTGATGAGATGAGTAACTGGTACGTTCGTCGTTGTCGTGAGCGTTTCTGGGCTAAGGGAATGGAGCAGGATAAGATTAATGCATATATGACCTTATATACTGCATTGGTTGAAATCAGTAAGTGTGCAGCTCCTATGATTCCTTTTATGACAGAGCAGATTTATCAGAATCTTGTCAGAACAAATGATAAGAGCGCTCCATTAAGTATTCACCTTTGCGATTTCCCTAAGGTTAATGAAGAGTGGATTGATTCAGAGCTCGAAAAGAATATGGAAGCAGTTCTTGATGTGGTTGTACTTGGACGTGCAGCAAGAAATGCAGCAAATATGAAAACCCGTCAGCCAATCAGTGCAATGTATGTAAAGAGTGATGCAGCTCTTCCTAAATTCTTCACAGATATCATTGAGGAAGAACTTAATGTTAAGGAAGTAATTTTTAAGGAAGACGTATCTGATCTTACAAGCTATTCATTCAAGCCTCAGCTTAGAACAGTTGGTCCTAAGTATGGTAAGCAGCTTGGTGGAATACAGAAATATCTTGCAGATATTGATGGTTCTGCAGCCATGAAGTCTCTTGAAACAGAAGGATTTATAAGCTTTGATGTAAATGGCGTTGAAGTTAAGCTTACAAAGGAAGATCTGCTTATTGATGTTTCTGAAAAGGCAGGATTTGTAACAGAGGCTGATAACAAGATTACGGTTGTACTTGATACGAACCTTACCCCTGAACTTATTGAAGAAGGATTTGTTCTTGAAGTCATTTCAAAGATTCAGACTATGAGAAAAGATGCCGGCTTTGAGGTTATGGACAGAATTAAGGTTGGCGTTAAAGATAATGAAAAGATTTCTGCCGTTGTTAAAAACAACTTTGATGCTATCGCATCAAAAGTACTGGCAGATGAAATAGCAGATGGATCTGTCTTTGCAGTTTCAAAAGAATGGAACATTAATGGTGAAAAGGCAGTCATTTCAGTAGAAAAAGTATAAGAGGGATAAGGAGGAGAATTTTAATGCCCGCAAAGAAAACAGCTATTGAGAATTTAGGAGTGAATAAAGAAGAGTTCAAAAAGAGTGTTATCTACAGCATCAAGACTTTGTATCGTAAAACACTTGAAGAAGCAACACCTCAGCAGATTTTTGAGGCGGTTGCATATGCAATAAAGGATACAGTTATTGATAACTGGATGGAAACACAGAAGCAGTTTGATAAGCAGGATCCAAAGACTGTTTACTATATGTCAATGGAATTCCTTATGGGACGTGCTCTTGGAAATAACATCATTAACCTTAAGGCTTATAAGACAGTTAAGGAAGCTCTTGATGAACTTGGACTTGATCTTGATGTTATTGAAGACCAGGAGCCGGATGCAGCTCTTGGTAACGGTGGTCTTGGAAGACTTGCAGCTTGTTTCCTTGATTCCCTTGCTACATTAGGATATGCAGCATACGGATGTGGTATCAGATATCGTTATGGTATGTTCAAGCAGGCTATCAGAGACGGATATCAGATAGAGGTTCCGGATAACTGGCTTGAAAATGGTAATCCATTTGAACTTCGTCGTCCTGAATATGCAAAGATTGTTAAGTTTGGCGGCTGGGTAGAGGTTACTCCTGATGAAACAGGAAGAAATAACTTCCATCAGGAAGGTTATCAGTCGGTTAAGGCTATTCCTTATGATATGCCAATCGTTGGATATGGAAATAATATTGTTAATACATTGAGAATCTGGGATGCTGAACCAATTGAGTGCTTCCAGCTTGATTCATTTGACAAGGGTGATTATCAGAAGGCCGTTGAACAGGGAAATCTTGCAAGAAATATCGTAGAAGTTCTCTATCCTAATGATAACCATTATGCAGGAAAGGAATTAAGACTTAAGCAGCAGTATTTCTTTATTTCAGCATCTGTTCAGGAAGCAATTGCCAAATATATGCGTAAGCATGATGATATCAGAAAGTTCCATGAAAAGGTTACTTTCCAGTTGAACGATACACATCCTACAGTTGCTACAGCTGAACTTATGAGAATCCTTATGGATGAACATTATCTTACATGGGATGAGGCATGGGAAGTAACAACCAAGACCTGTGCTTATACAAACCACACAATTATGGCAGAAGCGCTTGAGAAGTGGCCTATTGAATTGTTCAGCAGACTTCTTCCGAGAGTTTACCAGATTATTGAAGAAATCAACCGCAGATTTATTGCACAGATTCAGGAAAGATATCCAAACCAGCCTGAAAAGATTCGTTCTATGGCAATTATCTATGATGGACAGGTTAGAATGGCTTATCTTGCAATCGCATGCAGTTATTCTGTAAACGGTGTTGCAAGACTTCATACAGAAATCCTTAAGAATCAGGAACTCAAGGACTTCTATCAGATGATGCCTGAGAAGTTTAACAATAAGACAAACGGTATTACTCAGAGAAGATTCCTTCTTCATGGTAATCCTCTTCTTGCTGACTGGGTTTCAGCACATGTTGGAACAGACTGGATTACAGATCTTTCAAAGATTTCAAAGCTTAAGATATACGCAGATGATGAGAAAGCTCAGCAGGAGTTTATGAACATCAAGTACCAGAACAAGGTGCGTCTTGCTAAATACATCATGGAGCATAACGGAATTGAAGTTGATCCAAGATCAATCTTTGATGTTCAGGTTAAGAGACTTCATGAGTATAAGAGACAGCTTATGAATATTCTCCATGTTATGTATCTTTATAACAAGATTAAAGATAACCCAAGCATGGACTTCTATCCAAGAACATTTATCTTTGGAGCAAAGGCAGCAGCAGGATATTATAACGCAAAGATGACAATTAAGCTCATCAACTCAGTTGCAGATGTAGTTAATAATGATGAAAGCATTAACGGAAAGCTTAAGGTTGTATTTATTGAAGATTATAAAGTTTCAAATGCCGAAATGATCTTCGCTGCAGCAGATGTTTCCGAGCAGATTTCTACTGCATCAAAGGAAGCTTCCGGTACAGGTAACATGAAATTCATGTTAAACGGTGCACTTACAATCGGTACAATGGATGGTGCCAATGTAGAAATGTGTGAAGAAGTTGGAGAAGAGAATATGTTTATATTCGGATTAAGCTCTGACGAAGTAATCAATTTCGAACATAATGGCGGATATGATCCTAATGAAATCTTTAATAACGATCCTGATATAAGACGTGTTCTTATGCAGCTTATTAATGGAACATATGCACCTAACGATCCTGACAGATTTAGAACACTTTACAACTCACTTTTGAATACTATCAGTACTTCAAAGGCAGATACATATTTCATTTTGAAGGATTTCCGTTCATATGCAGATGCTCAGGCCAGAATTGAACAGGCATATAAGGATGAGAAGAACTGGGCTAAGATGGCAATATTGAATGTTGGTTCTGTAGGTAAGTTCACATCAGACAGAACAATTCAGGAATATGTAGACGACATCTGGCATCTTGACAAAGTAAAGATTTCTAAAAAGAAGGCATAATATGAAAACTGGTTTCGATAATGAAAAATATCTGAAAATGCAGTCCGAGCACATTCGCGAAAGGATTGAAAAGTTTGGTGATAAGTTATATCTCGAATTCGGAGGAAAACTGTTCGATGACTATCATGCATCGAGAGTTCTTCCGGGATTTGAGCCTGACAGTAAGCTTCGTATGCTGATGAAGCTTTCTGACAGAGTTGAAATTGTCATTGTTATTAATGCAAATGATATAGTCAAAAACAAAATGAGAAGCGACATCGGAATATCATATGATGAAGATGTTTTGAGACTTAAGGAAGCCTTCGAAAATCTTGGGTTGTATGTAGGTTCCGTATGCTTAACCCATTACGTTAATCAGCCAAGCGTTAATTCATTTAAGAGTAAGCTTAAAAAGCGTGGAATAAAGGTATATCAGCATTATGTTATAGAAGGTTATCCGCATAGTGTTGATACTATTATTTCCGAAAAAGGATTTGGTAAGAACGATTATATTGAGACAACAAGACCCCTTGTAGTTATTACAGCTCCCGGACCCGGTTCGGGAAAGATGGCTACATGTTTGAGTCAGCTGTATCATGAGAATAAAAGAGGAGTTAAGGCAGGATATGCCAAGTTCGAGACTTTCCCAATTTGGAATGTTCCGCTTAATCATCCTATTAACCTTGCTTATGAAGCAGCAACAGCTGATCTTGATGATGTAAATATGATTGATAACTTCCATCTCGAGGCCTACAATACAACAGCTGTTAATTATAATCGAGACCTTGAAATATTCCCTGTTCTTTCTGCTATGTTTGAAAAAATATACGGAGAGAGCCCTTATAAATCACCTACTGATATGGGTGTTAATATGGCAGGTAACTGTATTTTTGATGACGAGGCATGTGCCGAAGCATCAAGAATGGAGATAATCAGAAGATATTATAAGGCACTTAATCGTGTGGTTAAGGATGAGACTGAGACTGCAGAAAATGAGGCTTATAAAATTGAACTCATTATGAAAAAGGCCAAGATTACCACTGCTGACAGAAAGGTTACTGTTGCGGCAAATGAGCGTGCAGACAAGAATAAGTGTCATGCAGCAGCTATCGAACTTTCGGATGGTACGATTATCACATCAAAAACCACAGATTTGCTTGGAGCATCAGCAGCATTGCTTCTTAATGCTCTTAAGCATCTTGCAGGAATTGACCATGAAGTTAAGATTATATCTCCTAGGGCAATAGAACCTATACAATTGCTGAAAACAGAGTATCTTGGAGGAAAAAATCCAAGACTTCATACTGATGAAGTGCTTATCGCATTATCAATTTCGGCAAGTATGGATGAAAATGCAAAGCTGGCAATAGAACAGCTTCCAAAACTCAGAGGATGTCAGGTACATACTTCGGTTATGCTGTCTGATGTTGATATTAAAACATTTATGAGATTAGGAGTTGATTTGACTTCTGATCCCAGGAAAAAGTAATTATGACAGAAAACGAAAATAATCAGAACAAAAACAATAATGGATCGAATAATGGTAAGGATCCTAAAAAACAGAATATTTTTATCATAATTATTGCGGGTGTAATTTCTTTCTTTATTTTTGCGATGGTTATGAACCTGTTGACCGGCAAGTCTTCAGAAGAAGTATCATATACGAACTTCATAAGTATGTTGGAAAACGGACAGCTTTCTTCGGTTGAGATTATGTCAGATCGTGTTGAGATAGTCCCCAAGAATGCAGTAACGACTTCCAATGAGGACAATGGTGGACTTTTTGACTTCCTGTCAGGTTACGATATGGGAAGAAAGACATATTATACCGGTAAGGTAGAAGATGATGACACACTTACTGCACGACTTCTTAAGGCAAACGTTGATGTGCGGGGAGAAGTGACCAATTCGAGCAGTTTGATTTTTAATTTCTTCCTGTCATATGTGTTCCCCATTCTGCTTATGTGGTTCCTTTTAGGATTCCTTTTCAGAAGAGTAAGCAAGGGTGGCGGTGCGCTTGGTGTTGGTAAGTCAAATGCCAAAGTATATGTTCAGAAAGATACAGGAGTTACATTTAAGGATGTTGCCGGTGAGGATGAAGCAAAGGAGTCTCTTCAGGAGGTGGTTGATTTCCTTCATAACCCTGAGAAATATTCAGGAATAGGTGCGAAACTTCCTAAAGGAGCTTTGCTTGTAGGACCTCCGGGAACAGGAAAAACACTTCTTGCAAAGGCTGTTGCAGGTGAGGCTCATGTACCATTCTTTTCTTTGGCAGGCTCTGATTTTATCGAGCTTTATGTTGGTGTCGGTGCATCGAGAGTACGTGATCTTTTTAAGGAAGCAACAAAAAATGCTCCCTGTATTATATTCATAGACGAAATTGATGCAATCGGAAGAAGCCGTGACAATAAATACGGTGGCGGTAATGAAGAACGTGAGCAGACACTTAACCAGCTTCTTTCAGAGATGGATGGTTTTGATACTTCAAAGGGTATTTTGATTCTCGGTGCTACAAACAGACCGGAGATTCTTGATAAAGCATTGTTAAGACCCGGTAGATTTGACAGACGTATCATAGTTGATAAGCCGGATCTTAAGGGAAGAGTAGAAATTCTTAAGGTTCATGCCAAGGATGTACATCTTGATGAAACCGTAGATTTAGATGAGATTGCTCTTGCAACATCAGGTGCGGTAGGTGCAGATCTTGCAAATATGATAAATGAAGGTGCAATTATGGCAGTTCAGCATGGTCGTTCTGCTGTCAGCCAGAAGGATCTATTTGCAGCTGTTGAGCAGGTTCTTGTCGGAAAAGAAAAGAAAGACAGAATCATGTCAAAGAAAGAGCGTGAAATTGTTTCATATCATGAAGTTGGACATGCTCTTATATCTGCTCTTCAGAAGAACTCTGAGCCTATTCAGAAAATTACAATTGTTCCGAGAACCATGGGAGCATTGGGTTATGTAATGAATGTCCCTGAAGAGGAAAAGTACCTGGAGACAAAGGCAGAGCTTCATGCAAGACTGGTTTCTCTGCTTGGTGGCCGTGCCGCAGAAGAGATTGTATTTGGCGACGTTACAACAGGTGCTGCCAATGATATAGAAAAAGCCACAAGTATGGCTCAGAATATGGTTACTCGTTTCGGTATGAGTGAACGTTTTGGACTTATGGGTCTTGCAACTGTTGAAAGTCAGTATCTTGACGGTGCTTCAAGATATACCTGTTCAGACAGAACTGTAGCAGATATTGATACCGAAGTGATGAATATTCTGAAACAGTGTTATGAAGAAGCCAAGGTAATGATTTCCGAGAATATGGAGATAATGCATCAGCTGGCCTCTCACCTTATTGAAAAAGAAACCATATCAGGTAAGGAATTCATGAAGATTTTCCGTGAAATGAAGGGAATTCCGGAGCCTAAGGAGGATTCTGACAAGACAGATTCCGAAAATAAGGGTGAGGATGTTAAAGCAACCTATGATCATATAGATTATACAGCAGGTGTTGATGTCAAGGTTGACGATGCGACTAAGACCAAAGAAGAGGCTGAAGCCAAGAAAGAAGAAAGATGGACACCGCCTCCTCCGGGACCGGAGCATCCTGACAAAGATGCTTCAAAAGGTCGTTTTTCAGGAGCACCATTAGATTAAAACGATATATTTCCCCCATCCTTTGATGGGGGATTTGTTATATGTGAGAATGGTATGTCAGAATTCAAGGTAGATGAAGAATTAAAAAAACTTCCGCATGAACCCGGAGTATATATTATGCATGATGAACAGGATACTGTTCTCTATGTAGGTAAGGCAAAAGATCTGCACAATCGTGTCAGATCTTATTTTCGTAAGATTGTAGGCCGTGGTCCACAGATTGCAAAAATGGTTTCTCTGATAGACTACTTTGAATATATAGTTACAGATTCAGAGGTTGAAGCCCTTGTACTGGAAAATAATCTTATAAAGGAGCACAGTCCCAAATATAATACGATGCTTAAGGATGGTAAGACCTATCCATATATTAAGGTGACTCTTTCTGAAGAATTTCCAAGAATAATTCTGTCGCGACAGATGAAAAAAGATAAAGCAAAATATTTTGGGCCATATCCAACAGGTGTTGCTGTTAAAGAAACAATTGAACTTGTTAATAAGCTCTTTATGCTCAAAACCTGTAATAAGGCTCTGCTGCCAAAAGAAATAGGAAAAGAAAGGCCCTGCCTTAACTATCATATTAACCAGTGTTCGGCACCCTGCATCGGAAAGGTTTCAAAAGAGGAATATAATGAAAGGGTGCTTGAGGCCATAGATTTTCTTAATGGAAATTATAAGGATACACTTGTAAAATTTGAGCAGAAGATGAAGCAGCTTTCAGAGGAATTACGATTCGAAGAAGCTGCAAAAGTCAGGGATATGTATAATTCCATCAAGGCTTTGTCAGAGAGACAGAAGATAACCGCTTATGATGAAGAGGACAAAGATATAGTGGCTCTTGCCCGAAATGAAAGTGATGCGGTAGTTCAGGTATTCTTCGTAAGAAACGGAAGGATGATTGGAAGAGAGCATTTCCATATGACAGATATACTGGATGTTTCCAATTCTGAAATATTGCTGAATTTCGTAAAACAGTATTATTCAGGGACACCCTTCATACCGCGAGAGCTTCTTATAGAGGAAGATATTGAAGATCGGGAGATTATAGAGCAATGGCTTTCAATGAAAAGAGAAAGCCGAATGTATATTAATATACCTAAAATCGGTCAGAAGGAAAAGCTTGTAGAACTTGCCAAAAAGAATGCCCAGATGATTCTTTCAAAGGATATGGAAGAAATTAAAAAGAAAAAGGCAAGAACGACAGGTGCAGTTAAGGAAATAGAGGAAAAGCTTGGTCTTACGGGATTAACCAGAATGGAAGCTTTTGATATATCAAATATAGGTGGTTTTTTGAATGTTGCTTCCATGGTGGTTTTTGAGAATGGAAGTCCAAAGAAAACTGATTATCGAAAGTTCAGGATGAAAACCGTAGAAGGACCGGACGATTATGCATGCATGAAAGAAGTCCTTACAAGAAGATTTACGCATGGACTTGAAGAGAAGGAAGAACTGAAGCAGAAAGAACTGAGCGAAAAATATGGCTCTTTTACTAAATTCCCCGATTTGATATTAATGGATGGCGGAAGAGGACAGGTAAATATAGCACTAAAAGTCCTTGAAGAGCTGAGACTTAATATTCCGGTTTGTGGAATGGTAAAAGATGATAATCATAATACAAGAGGACTGTATTATCAGAATATTGAAATACCCATAGACCGTCGCAGTGAGGGATTTAAGCTTATTACCAGAATCCAGGACGAGGCACACAGATTTGCCATCGAATATCACAGATCCCTTCGAAATAAAAATGAAGTGAAATCCATATTGGATGATATTCCGGGAGTCGGACCTTCAAGACGAAAGGCTCTGATGCGTTCTTTTGATTCCATTGATGAGGTTAAAGAGGCTTCTGTGGAAAGGCTTATGGGAGTTGATGGAATAACAAGAAATGTTGCCGAGGGTATTTATTCTTTCTTTCACAAGGAGAGCTAGACCATATCAGCTTCCGGTTAATGTATTCATTTAAAAAGCATACGTAGTGTTATATAATAATAAAGATAGGCAAATGTACTGTAATATACAAATAATGTGCCTTCGCAAAGTAGGTATTATAGGGGGGTAATTCTTATGCCAAGTGTAAAAATGGAAAAAATTGTAGACAAAATGAAGTTAACAAACTTCACGCCTGAGCTTGATGTAACAAAGGTAAGAGTTAAAGTACCTGATATTAACAGACCGGCTCTTCAGATGGCAGGTTATTTTGAGCATTTTGAGGCTGTTCGTCTGCAGGTTATTGGTTTTGTCGAATATTCATATATGCAGGGACTTCCGGAAGCAAGAAAAAAAGAGATTTATACCAAGCTTCTCGGACATGATATTCCCGCAATAATTTTCTGTAGAGAACTTCAGCCGGATGAATTATTCCTTAAGATAGCTGTAGAAAATAACGTAATGGTATTTGGAACAAAGAAAGCGACTTCTCCATTTTCGGCAGAGCTCATAAGATGGCTTAATGTACAGCTCGCACCGTGTATTTCCATCCACGGAGTTTTGGTCGATGTATTTGGTGAAGGTGTTCTTATCACAGGTGAAAGTGGAATCGGTAAATCAGAAGCAGCTCTTGAGCTTGTAAAGAGAGGTCACAGACTTGTAACCGATGATGCGGTTGAAATTCGTAAGGTATCTGATGAAACACTTGTTGGTTCAGCTCCGGAGGTTACCAGACACTTCATCGAATTAAGAGGTATTGGAATTATCGATGTTAAGACACTTTATGGTGTATCTTCAGTTAAGGATACACAGAACATAGATCTTGTTATCCATCTTGAGGACTGGAGCAAGGAAAAAGAGTATGACAGACTTGGTCTTGAAGAAGAGTATATAGAATATCTTGGAAATAAGGTTGCGCTTCATAATATTCCAATCAGACCCGGTCGAAATCTTGCAGTTATCTGTGAATCTGCTGCAATAAATCATCGTCAGAAGAAGATGGGTTACAACGCAGCACAGGAATTGTACAGAAGAGTTCAGGAATCATTAATGAACGGACGTGATGAGGAGGATGAAGAGTAATGGCAAAATATGTTTTTGGTGTAGATATAGGTGGCACAACAGTTAAAATCGGATATTTTGATACAGAAGGAACACTTATTGAAAAGTGGGAGATTCCAACAGTAAAAGATAATAATGGAGCAAAGATTCTTCCTGATGTAGCTGAAAGTATTAAAGCTAAGATGGCTGAAAAGAATATGGCAAAGGAAGATGTCGAAGGTGTTGGAATTGGTGTTCCGGGACCTGTTGATGATGATGGAAATGTATTAAAGGCAGCAAATCTTGGCTGGGGAGTATTTTCCGTTAAAAATACAATGGAAGATCTTCTCGGACTTAAGGTATCAGCAGGAAACGATGCAAATGTCGCAGCTCTTGGAGAAATGTGGAAGGGTGGTGCCGAAGGTTATTCCAACGTTGTAATGGTAACTCTTGGAACAGGTGTTGGCGGAGGAATCATCTTAAAGGGTAAAATCCTTAATGGTTCAAATGGTTCAGCAGGTGAAATCGGACACATTCATGTAAATGATGATGAAGAGGATGTTTGCGGATGCGGAAATAAAGGATGCCTCGAGCAGTATTCTTCTGCAACCGGAATTACCAGAATTGCAAATAAGATATTAAACAGCAGTGATGAAAAATCAGTTCTTCGCGATGGCGATGTTAATGCCAAGACAATCTTTGATGCTGTTAAGGCAGGAGATGCTTTGGCTGATAAAGTGGCAAAGGTATATGGTAAATATCTTGGTGATGCACTTGCTTGTATTTCAGCAGTAGTTAATCCTGAAGTAATCTGTGTAGGTGGCGGTGTTTCAAAGGCCGGAGAAGTAGTTCTTGACTATGTAAAGCCGCATTATGTTAAGAATGTATTCCATGGCAGCAGGGATACAGCCTTTGTTCTTGCAAAACTCGGAAATGATGCAGGAATTTATGGTGCTGCAAAACTTGTTATTGGTGATTAATAAGGTACATTTGTGGAAATTTCAGAATCTTTATTAGAGACAATTAAAAAATGTTTTCCTGCAGAGGTCATAATGCCGAATGAACCAATGAGCCGTCATACGACCTTCAGGGTTGGAGGCGAAGCCGGGATGTTACTGCAAGTGAGCACGCCTCAACAGCTGAAGGTGATGATCCCTTTGCTCAATGAGCAGAAAATACCTTATTTCATTAAGGGTAACGGAAGTAATCTGTTGGTTGGTGACAAAGGTTATGATGGTATAATTCTTGAGATTGGAAAAGAATTTGGGAATATTGAAGTTAAAGGTAACCTGATAGTTGCCGGAGCCGGAGCGCTGATGAGTTCGATTGCGCAGGAAGCCCTTAAAAATTCACTTACAGGTTTTGAGTTTGCGTCAGGAATTCCCGGAACCATAGGCGGTGGTATTACTATGAATGCCGGTGCTTATGATGGTGAATTGAAGGATATTGTAACTAAGGTCGAAGTCATTAATTCGGATGGAGAAGTTATATCTTTGTCAAATGAGGAAATGAACTTTGGGTACAGAACAAGCATTATCAAGCAAAAACCGTTAATAGTAACATCTGTAACACTGAGCCTTAATAATGGGGATTCGGAGAAGATAAAAGCAAGGATGGATGAGCTTGCTGCTAAAAGAAGAGAAAAGCAGCCGTTGGAATATCCCAGTGCGGGAAGTACCTTTAAGCGTCCTGAAGGATATTTTGCAGGTAAGCTTATAATGGATGCCGGTCTTAGAGGTTATACTGTCGGTGGAGCACAGGTTTCTGAAAAACATTGTGGTTTTGTAATAAATAAAGGGAATGCCACAGCGGAAGATGTGTATGAACTGATATGTGATGTTCAGGATAAGGTCAAGGCTCGTTTTGGTGTTGTTCTCGAACCGGAGGTTATTTTCCTTGGAGTATTTTAGATAAAATAATGAGTCTATCTACTCAATATTTCAGAGATTCAGATAGTAAATGTGGCTATAATGTCTTACAGAGAGGTTCTTGAAAAGAAATTATGCGTTTTGTAGTTGTAACCGGGATGTCCGGTGGTGGAAAGAAGACAGCACTTAGAATGCTTGAAGATGTGGGGTTCTATTGTGTTGACAATCTTCCAGTAGATTTAATTGAAACGTTTGTGGAACTGTTGTCTTCGCCAAAAGGCGAAGCAACAAAGGTTGCTCTTGGTGTAGATGTCAGATCAAGTCAGCAGTTTGAAAGAGTTCCGGATATATTGAACAAATTAAAAGAAGCAGGTTATCCGATTGAAGTGCTTTTCATGGAAGCTCAGGATGAAACATTGCTTAAAAGATATAAGGAGTCGAGAAGACGCCATCCGCTTTCCCCTTCGGGAAGAATTGAGGAGGGTATTGCAAAAGAAAGAAAAATATTAAGCAGAATCAAGTCTCAGGCAGATTATATTCTGGATTCTTCCAAGCTTCTAACAAGAGACTTAAATGAAGAAATAGAAAAAATATTTGTTCATGATGAAGAATATAATAACCTGATGATTTCTGTGGTATCCTTTGGATTTAAGCATGGTATTCCGCAGGATGCAGACCTCGTGTTTGATGTGAGATTTCTGCCTAATCCCTACTATGTTGATGAACTCAAATATTTATCGGGAAATGATGATAAAGTAAGGGATTATGTAATGTCGTTTAAGGAATCTGAGGAGTTCTTAAATAAGCTGCAGGATATGGTAGAGTTTCTGATTCCAAACTATATTAAGGAAGGTCGAACTCAGCTTGTCATAGGAATTGGATGTACAGGCGGTAAGCATAGGAGTGTTACACTTGCAAATGCTCTGTATCAGCGTCTTGGCGGAAACAAAGGATTTGGAGTCAGGGTAAGCCACAGGGATATTGATGCGGGAATACATGGAACATATTAGGAGTGCACAGTATGTCATTTTCAACTGAGGTTAAAGATGAACTTGTTGAAGTGATTTCTTCAGCAAGACACTGTCAGCTTTCAGAATTGTCAGCGATTAATCTGTTGGGCCCGGAAAAGATTGATGATACAACCCATGCAGGAAGAAAATGCTTTACTTTACAAAAAAAAGCAAGTATGATAAATAAGTATGTTGAGCTTCGGATTAATAATTCCTGTTGCAAAAGAGCATTTATTAGGGGGGCTTTTTTGTGTGTGGGAAGTATGTCAGATCCGATGAAGGCATATAATCTTGAATTTGTTTTTAAGGATTTGGCAAAAGCCGAATTACTAAAAGGGTTATTCGAGGACTTTAATATAAATGCCAAAGTATCTCGTAGGAAAACGAACTTTGTTTTGTATATCAGAGAGGCAGATTTACTTGTTGATGCATTGAATGTTATGGGGGCACACAAGTCACTGATGGCACTTGAAAGTCTGAGAGTTGAAAAAGAATTGTCAAACTCAATTAATCGAAAGGTTAATTGTGAGACAGCAAATATCGCAAAAGCAGTTTCTGCTTCGGCGAAACAGATTGAGGGTATTCAAAAAATTGAACGGATGAGGGGACTTGATTTCTTGCCGGAATCACTAAAAATTATGGCTGAAATCAGGATGGAACATCCGGAGAGTTCTATGACAGAACTTGGGGGGTATTTTAATCCACCGATTGGAAAATCAGGTGTGAATCACAGGTTGCGAAAACTTTGCGAAATAGCGGAATCAATTGAGGAGTAATTAACGAGGAGACTATTATGGAAAAGATTGTGAAGAACCAACTTCCCAGTTCCCTGGAAGCAAGACCCATTGCAATGTTAGTTCAGGTTGCCAGCAGATATGACAGCACGATATACCTTCAGACAGGCGGAAAGAAGGTTAATGCCAAAAGTATCATGGGTATGATGAGCCTTAATCTCAGAAATGGCGATGAAATTAATGTAATCGTTAACGGAGAAGATGAAGAAGAGGCCTTAAAAGGCATCGAGAGTTATCTCTCAAACGAAAAGTAGTAGATGATAATATCTAAAATATAAATTAATTCAGAAAGGAAGAATAGTTATGGCATTAGTAACAACAACAGAAATGTTCAAAAAGGCCTATGACGGCGGATATGCTGTTGGCGCATTCAACGTTAACAACATGGAAATCGTTCAGGGTATCACAGAAGCAGCAGGAGAATTAAAGAGCCCTGTTATCCTTCAGGTTTCAAAAGGTGCAAGAGCATATGCTAACCACACATACCTTGTTAAGTTAGTAGAAGCAGCAGTTGCAGAGAATCCTGATATTCCTATCGCATTACACTTAGATCATGGTGACACATTTGAATTATGTAAGTCATGTATCGATGGTGGATTTACATCAGTTATGATCGATGCTTCTTCAAAGTCTTTTGAAGATAATATTGCTCTTACAAAGCAGGTAGTTGAATACGCTCATGCTCATGGAGTAGTAGTAGAAGCAGAACTTGGTACTCTTGCAGGTATCGAAGATGAAGTTTGTGTAGAAGCTGGTAACGAAGCTTACACAAAGCCTGAAGAAGTTGAAGAGTTCGTTGATAAGACAGGTTGTGACTCACTTGCAATCGCAATCGGAACTTCTCATGGTGCTTACAAGTTCACAGCTGATCAGTGTACAAGAAATGCTGATGGTATCCTTGTTCCTCCTCCGCTTCGTTTCGACGTTCTTGAAGAGTGTATCAAGAGACTTCCCGGATTCCCTATCGTACTTCATGGTTCTTCATCAGTACCTCAGGAATTCGTTAAGATGGTTAACCAGTATGGCGGAAACATGCCAGATGCTGTTGGTATCCCTGAGGAGCAGTTACGTAAGGCTGCTGAACTTGCTGTATGTAAGATCAACATTGACTCAGATATCCGTCTTGCTATGACAGGTAACATCCGTAAGTACTTCGCAGAGCATCCTGATCACTTTGATCCTCGTCAGTACCTTAAGCCAGCTCGTCAGGCTGTTAAGGATATGGTTGCTCACAAGATCGTTAACGTTCTTGGATCAAACGGAAAAGCTTAATAAGTATAAAGATTTATATGTTTATACAGAGAGGTGTCGGTTTCGACACCTCTCTTTTTCATTTGTCTGTACAAAAAACGTGTATATGGTATAATTAATCCAAATACCCACTGCTGACCGGATTGGTAGTGGTAAGTCAACAAATAAGGAAATGTATAATGGCAGGTAGTGATTACGGCTTTTTAGGTCTCACATTACAATTTAATATTTGCTTTGAATTGGCAGCAGTTGTTTTTCTTGGAGTTATGCTGGCATTTCTTTGGATGCAGTATTCTAATACCAATGAAAGTACAAGACAGTTCAAGGTTCTTGTTGCATGCGTCATTTTGGCCAACCTGCTTGATATTATTTCTGCAATTACCATCAGTTATTCAAAAGATGTACCGATATGGCTTAACAGAGCTGTCAATGTTTGTTATTTCTATTCAGATGTGCTGCTGTTGTTACAGTATATGCGATATATAAGAACTTTTATTTATAAGGGAATGGGTAAGATTAACTTAATTGTTAACAAAGTCCTTTTCTTTGCATATACACTATTGCTGATGATCAATCTATTTGTAGGAATAGTGTTTGATTTTGACAATGATGGAAAGTATGTACATGGCCCGTTGTACTATTCTGTATATGCGCTTTCATTTTATTTTATAATCAACAGTTTGTATCTCGGATTTAAAAATAAAAGAAATATCACCTCAAGACAGTTTGTTTCAATTATCTTCTTTACATTTGTGGAGATTATAGGTTCAGCTATTCAGATATTAATACTGCCGACTGTACTTATCAATATTTTTGCAGCATCTGTAGCGATGATTGTTATAATGCTGGGACTTGAGACTCCTGATTTCAGACGTCTTGAAATAGCAATGGAACAGCTTAGGGCAAGTTCAGAAATGTTGGCAAAATCAAAGGCCGAAGCTGAGCAGGCTAAAGAAGAGGCCGAAAATGCAAACCAGGCAAAGAGTACATTCCTGGCATCAATGTCCCATGAGATAAGGACTCCGATTAACGGAGTTTTGGGAATGAATGCCATAATAATGAAAGAAACAACCGATCCTAAAATATTAGAGTATTCCAAGAGTATAGACAGTGCCGGAAACGGACTGTTGTCAATTATCAATGATATTCTTGATATTTCAAAAATAGAAGCAGGAAAGATGGAAATCATTCCTGTTGAATATGAATTGTCTAATGTTCTGGCAACCTGCTATAACATGGTCTTCATGAGGGCAACTGACAAAAATCTTGAACTCTTCTTTGAGAACAATCCATCAATCCCAAATAAGCTGATCGGTGATGAGGTTAGGATACGTCAGATAATAGTTAATCTGTTGACAAATGCAATTAAATATACCGAAAAAGGAATGGTATTTCTTACGGCCGACTGGGAACAACTGGACGATGAAAATATGATGCTGGTTATTTCGGTTAAGGATACGGGTATAGGAATTAAAAAGGATGATATTGACAGGCTGTTCAATTCATTTACGAGACTGGATTCAGTAAAGAACAGGAATATTGAAGGAACAGGACTTGGACTTCAGATTACACAACAGTTCATTGATATGATGGGGGGAACAATTGAGGTTTCTTCCGTATATGGCAAGGGTTCTGAATTTAAGGCTAAAATTCCTCAGAAGATTGCTTCGGATGAAAAAGAACTAGGTGATTACACATCCTATTCGCATGTTGTAACTGAGGAAGCAGATTTACGCAGAGTAGATAAGTTTAGATGCCCTGACGGACGAATACTGGTTGTCGATGATGTTGATATAAATATTAAGGTCATTAAGGGTCTTCTTAAGGATACTGAGCTTACAATTGATTCGGCAAATTCCGGTAATGAATGTCTTGATATGGTCAGACAGCGTAAATATGATGTCATATTCCTTGACCATCTCATGCCGGAAATGGATGGAGTTGAAACTCTGGAGAAGATGATGAACATAGAAGTCTTTGACAAGTCGACTCCTGTTATTATGCTTACGGCAAATGCCTTTACCGGCGCAAAAGAAGAGTATATAAAGTTAGGTTTTAGTGATTATCTCAGTAAGCCGGTCAAGGAAGAAGAAATAAGAAGTGCGTTACGTGCATATCTTCCTCAAAGTATTGTCGAAGATATTGTCGACGAGGCAGAATTAACGAAGAGTGAAAGTAAGACCGAGAGTAAGGATGAAACTGTAGTAGTCAGAGATTATCAGATAAAGACACCGGAAACAGACTTTGAGAAGAGGTTCTTCTTCCTGGATGTAAAAACGGGTATGACATATTGCCTTGAGAGTGAAGAATTTTACGAAAGCATAATAAGAGAGTTTAAGAATACAAGCAAATATGAAGAGATTCAGGAATGCTATGATAATGCAAATCTGAAGGATTATGCAACGTATATACATGGTATAAAAAGCTCATCTCTTACGATTGGAGCCGTGGAGGTCTCAGATATGGCAAAAGCTCTTGAAACAGCTGCCAAATCTGAAGATATTGATTATCTTAAAGCACATCATTATGCGTTCATGCGTAAATATGGTGACTTACTTGATAATCTTGATGAAGTATATGGAATGTACTAATCAGATGTCGTAAGAAGTAACTTAGTCAGCGCTTAGTAATTAATAAAGATTAAGTATATAGACAATCAGTCCGTCAGTGGACCGGTTGTCTGTTTTTTTGAAACCAAGCTTACTTAAAAGATTTATGGATTTAGTGTTTCGCGGATCAACACGGGCCTGCAGGATATTCATATCAAGGTTTTCTTTGGTATAACGAATTACACATTCACAGGCTTCGTAAGCTATTCCCATATTCTGATATTTTACATCTACCAAAAAACCAAGTTCCGGGTATTCAGGTTCTTTTGGAGTCAGCCCAACGCGGCCGATTACTTCACCTGTTTCCCTAAGGATGATGCTCCAAAGACCGTAGTTATAGAAACTGTAAATCGTATCAATATATTTGGAGGTATAGCATCTTTCCTCGTCGGGATCTTCAAACAGATTTTCCATATATTCAGTTATTGATGAATCACTGTAAATCCTGTAGAAGTCATCTACATCCCGGACAGTGGTCTCCCTGATTAGAAGTCTGTCGGTTTCGGAAATGGTCCAGGGCAGTTTCATCACACGCTGATATATCTTTAATAATTCAGAATCATCAAACTCTTCAGGGTTAGTTATGGCATAAGGACAAAAGGGCCAGTCGAGGTTTTGGTTTTCCATGGTATAAATGGGAATAACGCATTTTCCTTCGGCCATAAGTGAGTGGAATTCCTCAATTGAATCTGTCATATACAATTTTTTTTCGTCTTGAAAAACTTTAATTTTAAGCATAGAATGATTATAGCATAACGAGGGATTTATTGTATTAAAGGAGATTGAAGATTATGGCACAGAATCCAATAGTGACAATAACTATGAATAGCGGAGATGTTATTAAGGCTGAATTGTATCCTGATATAGCTCCTATTTCCGTTAACAATTTCATTAGTCTTATTAACAAGAACTTTTATGATGGATTGATTTTTCACAGAGTAATCAGAGGATTTATGATTCAGGGTGGAGATCCGAAAGGAAACGGAACCGGTGGTCCGGGTTATGGAATTAAGGGTGAATTTGCACAAAATGGTGTTGAAAATAACCTTAAGCATACTGCCGGAGTTCTTTCAATGGCTCGTTCGATGATGCCAAATTCAGCAGGATCACAGTTTTTCATTATGCATGAAGACTCACCTCATCTTGATGGTGCATATGCCGCATTCGGAAAAGTTATTGAAGGCTTGGAAGTTGTAAATAAGATAGCCGAAACAGATACTGACTGGTCGGATCGTCCTATCAAAGATCAGATTATGAAGACTGTAACAGTTGAAACTTTTGGAGTTGATTATCCTGAACCGGAAAAATGTTAAATTTTAGTCCTTTAAAAGGGAGGATGCCAGGTAGTAATAATACCTGGCATTTATTATGAAAAAGTTTTTTACAATAACTTGTTAAATCGTATTTATCTTATATTTATACTATAACTACGAAAAGTTAAGAAAAAATAATGCGTAAATTAATAATAAGAAAACGATTTATGAACGATATATGAACATAAAGTACTAAAGTTTTTGACTGTACGTTCCGATAATAATATTAGCAGGGATGCTTGGGCGTTGAGAGATGGATTTCGATGTACGCTAAGCGTCCTTTTTATGTGAAATATCTTTAAAATTATATGGTGATAATGTATAATATTGTGGACTAATACTGGACTAAAAACATTGTTTTCATATAGAAGGAGGTATTCACATGCCATCATACACAGATATAGGAATTGACTTGGGAACCGCAAGTATTCTTGTATATATAAGAGGACGAGGAGTTGTTCTTAAGGAGCCTACAGTTGTGGCTTTTGACAGAGATCAGCAAAAAATAAAGGCAATCGGAGAAGATGCAAGACTTATGCTTGGTAGAACTCCGGATAATATTACTGCTGTAAGACCTTTAAGACAGGGAGTTATTTCCAATTATAAGGTTACAGAGCAGATGCTTAAGTATTTCATACAGAAAGCGCTTGGCAAGAGAACTTTCCGTAAGCCCAGAATTGCAGTGTGTGTGCCTTCAGGCGTTACTGAAGTTGAAAAAAAGGCTGTTGAAGACGCAGCAATTATGGCCGGCGCAAGAGAGGTATCAATTATTGAGGAGCCTATTGCTGCTGCCATAGGTGCGGGAATTGATATAACAAAGCCTTATGGAAATATGATTGTTGATATCGGAGGAGGTACTTCGGATATCGCAGTAATTTCACTTGGTGGTAAGGTTGTAAGTGCATCCGTTAAGGTTGCAGGAGATAATTTTGATGAAGCCCTGATGAGATATATGCGTCAGGCACATGGTCTTCATATCGGTGAAAGAACAGCCGAAGATATGAAGATTAAAATAGGAACAGCATTTAAGGGCGTCATCAACGAAAAGATGGAAGTTAAGGGAAGAAATATGGTAACCGGTCTTCCGAATACAGTGGTAGTTACTTCTGATGAGACAGAAGAAGCATTAAGAAATCCGACAGCACAGATTGTAGATGCTATTCATTCAGTTTTAGAAAAAACTCCACCTGAGCTTGCTGCTGATATTGCAGACAGAGGAATTGTTCTGACAGGGGGAGGAAGTCTGTTGCACGGATTGGAAGAACTGATTTGTGAAAGAACAGGAATCAATACCATGACGGCTGAAGATCCGATGACAGCTGTTGCAATCGGAACCGGAAAATATGTTGAATTCCTTTCAGGTTACAGAGGAGATGTTTAATTAATGGTTAAGGGATTATACACCGCTTATACAGGAATGATATTGCAGGAGCATCGTATGGATGTTATGGCAAATAATCTGGCTAATGCCAATACGAACGGATATAAGAAGGAAGGGGTTACTGCCCAGTCTTTCGATGATCTGCTTGCATATAAGATTAAGGATAATTCCGAGACTTACAGAAATCCTAAAAATATTGGTGTGAATAATCCGGGCGTTAAGATTGGAGAAGGATTTACGGACTTTTCTCAGGGTCCTGTAAAGGAAACCTCCAATACTTATGATATGGCCCTTACAGATAAAGGTTTCTTTGCAGTTGAATTTACGAACAAATCCGGAGAAACATCTGTCAAATATACAAGAGACGGTAATTTTACATTAACTGAAGAGGGCTATCTTGTTACAAGAGACGGAGATTTCGTTCTGAATAAGAATGGAGAACATGTACAGGTAGATACACTTATTTCTGATACGGTTATTAATACTGCTGGACAGATTATTCAGGATGGTAAAGTAGTTGACGATATACAGGTTGTAGACTTTGAAGATTATAATTACCTGAAAAGATACGGCGAGAATTATTTCGAACCTATAGATGGAGCTACGATGAAAGATTCTGAAGCTTCAATATATGCAGGTTTTCTGGAAACTTCGAATATTTCGGTAGTTTCGGAAATGGTTGATATGATAGCTTTATCAAGAGCATATGAAAGTAATCAAAAAGTAATTACAACAATAGACAGCACATTGGAAATTGCTGTTGGTCAGTTAGGTAGATTATAAGAAGGAGGAATAGCATATGGTTAGAAGTCTTTGGACAGCTGCAACAGGTATGAACGCGCAGCAGACAAATGTTGATACAATTGCCAACAACCTTGCAAATGTTAATACAACAGGTTATAAAGCTCAGGCCGCTCAGTTTAAGTCTCTTTTATATCAGACACTTCAGACAGCAACAACCACAGCAAACGGAGATCCTAAGCCTACGTCTTCGCAGGTTGGACTCGGTGTTAGAAATTCCTCAATTAATTCTATGTTTTCACAGGGAAGCTTATTGGAGTCTGCTTCAAACACTGCATTTGCACTTGAAGGACAGGGATTTTTCGCTGTTAAGAATGCAAGTGGAGATATTAATTATACTAGAAATGGTGATTTTACATGGGCAACAAATGGATCTTCAGGAATGATGCTCACGACCCAAGACGGATTACCAGTACTTGACACAACTGGTAAAGCAATTACCCTTGGTAATCAGTATGTTACAAGTAGAATTACAATTTCTGCAGATGGAACAGTTTGTTACCCGGATGCATCAAATAATCCAAGATCATTAGGTATTAAAATTGGTGTTTACCAGTTTAATAATCCCGGTGGACTCTTCAGAACAGGAGACACACTTTGGAAGCCTACAGCAGCTTCAGGAGTTGCAATGAATGAAGCTACAAACAATAATCTTCAAAAATCAAAAGTAGTACAGGGATACCTTGAAGGCTCTAATGTTCAGGTGGCAACTGAAATGGTTAATCTTATTGTTGCTCAGCGTGCTTATGAAATGAACTCAAAAGCTATCACTACTACCGATGAAATGATGCAGACCGCAAACAACCTTAAGAGATAAAATTCGGAGGCTTTAGATGGATGTAACTAATATTGGTGCATATACCGATCTGGTAGCTGCTTCTAATGAGGCAGGACAGAAAATAAAACAGAATATGTCCGTAACAGATTATGCTAAAGCTTCTGATGACGAAATTATGGGAGCCTGTAAAGAATTCGAAGCATATTTTCTTGAGCAGGTTCTTAAAGAAATGCAAAAAACAGTAGACTGTTTTAAGGATGAAAATTCTACAAGTAATTATACTGATAGTATGCTTGGCTTTTTTAAGGATGAAACTCTGCAGAAATTAGCCAAGGATTCTACAGAAACAAACAGTCTGGGACTTGCTCAGTCGCTGTATGAGCAGATGAAACGAAATTACAATCTTTAACTTATATATTATTAATCTATGGAAGTAATCAAAGGTTATATCGACCACATTATCTTCAAAAACAATGAAAATGCATATTCTATCCTCTCCCTGATACTTGATGATCAGGAAGAGGTTGTTTGCGTTGGTACTTTTCCTTACGTTAACGAAGGAGCTTATCTTGAACTGACTGGTGAATACATTAATCACAGAGTGTATGGAAAAGAATTCAAGGCTGCAAGCTTTGAAGAAATAACGCCTACAGATATTGTTGATATCGAAAGATATCTGGGATCGGGAGCGGTCAAAGGCGTAGGTCCGGCGCTTGCCAAAAGAATTATTAAAAAATTCGGGGAGGACACACTTCGTATTTTTGAAAATGAGCCTGAACGTTTAGCGGAAGTTAAAGGAATCAGTATAAGAATGGCTATGGAAATAGCATCTGATGCATACGAAAAGCGTCAAATGCAGGACGCAATGATTTTTTTACAAAAATATGGTATTTCCAATAAGCTTGCGGTCAAAATATATGAGCAGTATAAGGACAGAATATTCAGTATTATGAAAGAAAATCCTTACAGACTTGCAGAAGATATAAAGGGCGTGGGTTTTAAGACCGTTGATGATATTGCATCCCAGATAGGAATTAAACCGGACTCTGAGTACAGAATAAGATGTGGAATCTTATATATTCTTATGCAGGCCACGGGAGAAGGAAATACTTATCTTCCAAGAGATATTCTGCTCAAAAGACTAGAAAGCCTTTTGCTTGTGCCGGTGCAGAATATTGATGAGCAGATAGATAATCTTCATCTTGCGAAAAAGCTGATTATTTGCAGGGAAAATATATATTTGCCAATGTATTATTATGCTGAACTTAATTCGGCATATAAGCTTAAGGAAATAGATATTTCCATGGATGAAGATGAATTCAGAGAAAATGAAAAGAAGATTTACGCAACTTTCGAAAAAGTAATTCGCGAAGAAAAGATAGAACTGGATGAATTACAAAAGAAAGCAGTTTTTGAATGTGTAAAGCATGGTGTGACTATTATTTCGGGTGGTCCGGGAACGGGAAAAACCACTACCATAAATACAATAATCAGATTTTTTGCTGAAGAAGGGCTGGATATCCTGCTTGCTGCACCGACAGGAAGAGCCGCAAAGAGAATGCAGGAAGCAACTGGATATGAGGCAAAGACAATTCATCGACTGCTTGAGGTTGGAAGAAATTCTTCAGATGATGACAGAAATCTATTTTTTGAAAAGGATGAAGATAATCCACTTGAGGCGGATGTCGTAATTATAGATGAGATGTCCATGGTTGATATCAATCTGTTTAAGGCACTGCTTAAAGCAATAGCGGTAGGTACGAGACTTATTCTGGTTGGAGATGTGGACCAGCTTCCGTCTGTCGGACCGGGCCAGGTCCTTAAAGATCTCATAGCTTCAAAAGCATTCCATGTGGTAATGCTTGAACATATTTTCAGACAGGCAAAGACTTCTGATATTGTATTAAATGCGCATAGAATTAATAAGGGTGAAAAGATACCATACACCAATGAGAGCAAGGATTTCTTCATATTAAAGAGAGATAATCCGGATGTAATACTGAAGCATATGGTACAGCTGATAAGAGATAAGCTTCCGGGATATGTGAACGCATCGAGTTTGGATATTCAGGTGCTTACACCAATGAGAAAAGGAATATTGGGAGTTGAAAATCTGAATCAGATACTTCAGGAATATTTAAATGCACCGGCAGACCATAAGCAGGAATATCAGTATGGTGAGAAACTGTTCCGCGAAGGAGATAAGGTAATGCAGATAAAAAATAATTATCAGATACCCTGGCAGATAAGAGGTCTTGGTAATTATGTTGTTGATGAGGGTGAAGGTGTATTTAACGGAGATACCGGTATTATTAAAGATATTGATATAAGGAATCAGCTGCTTACAGTGATGTTTGATGAGAATAAGCAGGTTGATTATAACTTTTCAGACCTGGATGAACTTGAACTTGCCTACGCAGTTACAATACACAAATCTCAGGGAAGTGAGTATCCGGCCATTATTATACCTATTTTGAGCGGTCCCAGAATGCTGCTTAACAGGAATCTTCTGTATACGGCGGTTACAAGAGCACGAAAATGTGTAACACTGCTTGGAAGTTTTGAAACTATCTCGGAGATGATAGACAATGATGAAATAAATGCAAGATACTCAGGTTTTACCGATCGAATAGGAGAGGTTTTTGATATTGAAGATTATTGACAGACTGACAGATCTTGTTTTTCCCAGAAGGTGTGCGGTTTGTGACGAGCTGCTTCCAGTTGGCGAAAAGTATGTCTGCAATCCCTGTATGAAGAAAAAACTGTATATTGAGGAACCAACATGTATAAAATGTGGAAAATCTATCGGTAGTGAAAATGCTTATTGTGAGGATTGCAGCAGACGAAAGCATAAATATATACAGGGAACAGCGGTTTTTGATTATGGAAGCATTGCAGATTCATTGTTCAGATTCAAAAATAAAGGGCGTGTTGAATATGCAAAGTTTTATGCCAGAGAAATAATGAATAAACGTGGTGACTGGTTAAAGGCCATAAAACCCGATGCGTTTGTTCCGGTTCCGATTCATTCTTCCAAACTACGAAAACGTGGATACAATCAGGCGGAAATCTTATCTGATGAATTATCAAAATTATCTAAAATTCCAACAGAAAAATCTTTAATATCCAGAATAAGAAAGACAGCTCCATTAAAGGATTTAAGCCCTATTCAAAGGCAAGATTATTTGAAAAAGGCTTTCAAAGTCAATGGAAAAGGTGTAAAATTAAAAACGATTGTAATTATTGACGATATATATACAACGGGGAGTACCGTCGATGAGATTGCGGATGCAATACAAAAGGTTTTTCCCTGCAATATTTACTTTTTAACCATTGCTATCGGAAGAGGAAAATAGCATAAAAGTGTCTGTGGTGCAGACTATGCGGTATATTTTACGGAGGATTATTTATGAATATTAAGAATTGTAGAAAATGTGGAAAAATGTTCAGTTATGCATTTGGTCCAATTATTTGTCAGGATTGTTTAAGTGCACAGGAAGAAATTTTCCAGAAGGCAAAAAAATATGTTCAGGATAATAAGGGATGTGATATCCAGGAACTTGCAGATAATGTTGATGTAGAGGTGCAGCAGATAAGACAGTGGATTCGTGAGGAAAGATTACAGTTTTCCGATGATTCACCTATCAGAATTGCGTGTGAATCTTGTGGAGCAATGATCAGATCAGGAAGATACTGTGATGTATGTAAGAATAATATGGCTAAAAATTTGGGTAACTCTGTTGGATTGAACAGAGCTTCAAAGGCTCAGCCGGAAGCAAACAGAAGAACTGCTGATGGAAATAAGATGAGATTTATCTAACGGAGATATTAATGATTAACGAAGAAAAGGTCATACTGATGACCAAGCTTGCTGCTTTCGAAAAGAGGGAAGGGCGCAAAGACAATAATATATTATCGTATTTCCGAAGTGATTATATAGGCTTTCAAATTCTGAAGGCAGTTATTGCCGGTACGATTTCATTTTTCGCGGTGCTTGTTGTATATGTTTTTTATAATTTCGAGACACTTATGGCTGACATCTATAAGATGGATTTTATGGAGATGGGAAAAAGTATTGTTACGATATACCTGATAGTTATCGTTATTTATGCGGTACTCTGCTACATTCTTTATGCTTACAGATATTCCAAAGCTAAGCGAAGATTAAAAACATATTATATGAATTTGAGAAAACTGGACAATTTGAATTCCAGATAGGAAAGTTAAAAAATGAAGGATTTACTAGTATTAAGAAATAAACTGTATAATTTTGTCGGAAAATATGAAGTCTATGTGAAACCGGTTTGCAAGCTGATTCTTGCACTTGTGGTATTCTCGGTAATAAACGGAAGTCTGGGATACATGGAAAAGATAGACAGTTTTGCGATTGTTATGATAGCAGCACTGCTTTGTTCATTTATGCCGCTTGGCTTTATCACTTTTTTAGCAGCAGTATTTTTGGTTTTGCATCTTTATGCATTATCTCTTGAGGTGGCAATCGTAGGAGGAGTTCTGTTTTTAATTCTCTTCCTGTTATACTTCAGATTATCCCCTAAGGATTCGCTTACTGTTTTGGGAACTCCAATTCTTTCTGCAATAGGAATTCCGTACGTACTTCCCATTTCATTGGGACTTGTAAGTGGACCGGCAAGTGCTGCATCTATAGGATGTGGTGTGATTATAAGTCATTTTCTTGAGAGAGTTAAGGAAATGGCACCCGGTCTGATGGCAATGTCATCTGAAGATATGTCAGCAAGATTAAGATATATAATTGACGGCATTCTTGAAGATAAAACAATGATAGTGCTGATAGTTGCATTTGCCATAACAATAATTGTTGTTTATATAATAAGTCAGTTTTCATTTAACTATTCATGGACTATTGCGATTGGTGCCGGTGGTCTTGTCCAGCTCATGTCGGTATTGATTGTTCAGGCTTTTGTCGATGCAAATATTTCGGTTGGTGGTTTACTGATAGGTACTATACTGGGAATTCTGGTTGGATTAGTCGTAGAATTCTTCAAGTACAATGTAGATTATAAAAGGACCGAGAAGGTTCATTTTGAAGATGATGAATACCATTACTATGTAAAAGCGATTCCTAAAAGAGGAGTGGTTGCAGGTCAGAAAAATCAGTCTAAACGTCGTCCCGTAAATCGTAATAACAGTAATAACAGACGTCCGCAGACATCCTCACAGAATATGTATTCACAATCTCAAAATGTGTATTCTCAAAATGATGGATATGCTCAGAGCGATGCATATTCCCAAAGTGATATGTATGCCCAAAATGATGTATATGCCCAGGCAGACTATGTACAGGATGATTATCAGCAGGCTATGTATAATCAAAGGGTAAACAACAGACCAATCGGTGCAGAAGATATTGATGAAAACAGTGGAGAGTTCATCAGGAGCTTAGATGAATAATTTTACAGATTCTTTTGGTGATACCATACAAACATACTTGTTAAGATTCTCAAGTATCAGACTGGCAGAGATAGTAGAAATACTGGTTATAGCATTTTTGATCTATCATATGCTTATTTGGATTAAAAATACCCGAGCATGGTCTTTGCTTAAGGGTATTGTTGTTATTGCCATTTTTGTCACCATAGCATATCTTTTTGAGATGAATACCATCCTCTGGATAGTGAATAATCTGTTCTCAGTGGCTGTAATGGCAGTAGTTGTCATATTGCAGCCTGAGTTAAGAAAAGCGATTGAAGATATCGGAAGAAGAAAATTCTTAAAATCAATTAATCCTTTTACCGAACTTACCAGAAGCAGAACCAGTGATGGCAGATTCTCAGATAAAACCATTAATGAAATTTCAAGAGCCTGTGTTGAAATGGGAAAAGTTAAAACAGGTGCACTTATCGTCATTGAGCAGGAGCAGTCTCTTGCTGAATATGAGAAGACAGGAATTGATGTTGATGGTATTGTTACCAGTCAGCTGCTTATAAATATTTTTGAACACAACACACCGCTCCATGACGGTGCCGTAATAATAAGAGGAAACAGAATTACTTCTGCAACCTGTTATTTGCCCCTGTCCGATAATATGAGACTCAGTAAGGATCTTGGAACCAGACATCGTGCAGGTGTAGGTATCTCGGAAGTGACAGATTCCATGACGGTTATTGTTTCTGAAGAAACGGGCCGAATAAGTGTTGCATATCAGGGTGAGCTTAATACTAATCTTGATGGCGAAAGCTTAAAAGATAAATTAAAAATAATACAGAATAAGTCTGATGTTGAAGAGACAAGCCGTTGGCGTTTTCTGTGGAAAGGAAGGGCTAAAGGTGAAAAATAGATTACTAAACAATCTTGGCTGGAAAATATTATCACTGTTTATAGCGATTATTCTATGGGTAATCGTTACTACCATCAGTAACCCTTCTATTTCTAAAAGCTTTTCAGATATACCGGTTAGTCTGACAAATAGTAAAGATCTTGTTCAGGCAGATAAGCAGGTATATGAAATACTTGATGGTGAAACGGTTACTGTAACAATTGCAGCCCCAAGATCGGTTATTTCAGAATTGAAAAAAGAAGATATTATTGTTACAGCCGATGTGGAAAAGAGTAAGCGTGAAAATAATGACAGTTATATTACTGATTCGGAAGGTAATTATCTGATAGGAATTAATGTTAAGATTAATTCTGATTACAAGTATGGGAAGGAAATTACCAACGATAATATTAATGTGAATATTAATGCCGTAAAGATAAAAGTTGAGCAGATGGCAGAAAAGTCACTCCCTATTCAGGTTATCCCAAAAGATAAGCCTGCCGAAGATCACAGAGTAACGGAGATTACGCCGGACAGTAATATTGTCACAATTAAAGGTGCAAAATCTGTGATTGATACTGTTGTATCTGCAAAGGCGGAAGTCGATGTTGCAGGCTTCAATTCAGATATTAACTCAAATGCAGAGATTAAATTCTTTGATGCAAATGACAAGCAGATTAATATAAAGAAATTGAAGATAACTGCGAATATTTCTTCGGTAAGAATAGCTGTGGATATTCAAAAAGAAAAAGAAATACCTGTGGTTCTTGCGCTTGAAGACGAAGAGAACTTTGCAGCCAAGGGATATGGAGTAACCCGGTACGGCATTAACAGTGAAGGTACTCTTGTTGATAACATTTTTGTGAAAATATATGGAGAGCCTGAAGCTGTTAATCGTGTTTCGGAAATCAGGATTCCAATACGAAAAGATGTAAATGATGTAAAATCTGAATCTTATAGTGATAAGATTGATATTATGGCATTTATTCCATCAGATGTCACTCTTGATGAAGGCGTCAGCAAGGAAATAGATTATACGGTTGAAATAGTTCAAAAAAGCCAGAATCGATTGAGAATTGAAAAGAACGCAATTGCTTTGGCAAATGTTCCGGAGGGATATACCTGTTCTGTTCCGGATAGTGAAGAAAACAGAGAGATAGTAGTATGGGGACTAAATAAAACAATGGTTGCAGGTGTTACATTTGCAAGCCTGAAAGCTGTTGTAGACATTAATAAATGGCTCCAGGAAGAAGGAATTGATCCTGAGACAAATAAGCTGTACAGTATTCCGGTTGCTGTATATTTGCCGGATGGTGTTACATTATATGAACCGTTTTCGATTGCGGTTGAGTTCGTGAAGAATAATTAAAAATATACAGTCAGTAAGATGTTGGAGGTATTACCCAATAATGGTAAGTCAAAAGGTTACAATTAAAAATCCCACAGGTCTTGATGTGAGACCTGCAGGCAATTTGTGTAAAGAAGCTATGAAATTTAAGTCTATGACAACTTTTTCCTTTAGAGGAAATTCTGCAAATGCAAAAAGTATCCTGAGTGTTCTTGGAGCATGTGTTAAATGTGGAGATGAACTCGAATTCACATGCAGCGGAGAAGATGAAGCAGAGGCATTATCTGCAATAATAGCAGCTATTGAAAATGGTCTTGGAGAGTAAACTTTTTATATCCAAGAGATAAATGACAACAGAGCCCCCGATAGTTAATATCGAGGGCTCTGTTATTTTAATAATTTATAACTTACTTTTCAGAAGTTAATGTCTGGTCATCAACATCGAAGGAATCACCTGATTCCACAATGAAAATCATTGTTTTACCGGTGTTAAGGCTGATTTCATTTCCATCGTCATCATAATATCTTGTAGCACCGTAATCAGTTTCCTTTTTCCAGTTAACGTGAATACCTTTTCCGTTGGTAAAATACCATCCGTCTCGGGTTGTATCATGAACCTGGAATGCAAGATAACCTTTTTGGTCTCTGACTTCATGATATGTGTTCTGAACTATTACATTCTTAAAGGCAAGCTGCTGATTGTTTTCCATATCGATATGAGGTCCGTCGCTTGCTCCGGATACCTTTTGGAATCTTTCGTACAAACCTGTTTCACTATTGTATATAAGATAGCAATTTGTCACAGGATAAGTTTTGGACATATCAATTCGGTTTGCAACCATAGCCTTTGGATACTGATCGAGAGTATTAGGGTTGTTGAAAGGTGCAAATTTGAAATGCTCTTCATCAGCATAGTTTGCACGATACTCTGTCGAATATCCGTAATGCTCCATTGCTTTTTCAATTCTGTCAGCACTTGTAAACGCATTATCGGTAGAATTCTTGGCGGTATCTCTGAATGTTGCAGAATCAAGATTTATACAGTTAATATTCTGAGTATCATCTCTTCCTATAACTTCTTCAATATAGAAAGGACCGCCGTAATGTATGTATATGGCATCCCATTCGAAAGCCCAGTAAACATAGTAATCACGGCAACTGCGAATATTTCCAAGCTTATCATGAGCTTTCCAGTTCTGAAATATTGCCATTAATCTTGTCATGCTTCCTTCTACATTACATTCGTAGAGTATATCAGCATCTGAAAGTCCGTAATGATATGCTGTATTTGAATTGGGAATCATTATGGCAACAGGCCTTGTGTTATTTAAATCTTCTGAAACCCACTCATTGGTAAGGCGGCTTCTGACCATACCTTCTTCAGGTGGAAGGTCACTGTCTTCGACAGTTTCGGGTACATTGACTTCAATATCCTGTGAAGTGTCATTTTTGTCTATTGGGGCAATTTCTGATATTTCAACATCGATACCTGTATTGTCAGAACCACAGCCTGAGAAAACAAGAGAGACAGCAAGTGCAAGTGCTGTAAATACAAATCTTTTTTTCATAACAAAACTCCGTTCTGCAAGGATGAAAAAGAACACGTATACGTATTGTAAACAATCATCCTAAAGATATATTTTCAGTAAATTATAGCATAATATACAAACGCAGTCACTAATAATAAAGGGGTGTTTAGACTTGTTTAATAGACACGAAAATAGTAAAATAAGAAATGATTGTATAAAATTAGGAAAGGTGTGTCTATTATGTCTAAAAAGATTATAGTAACAGGCTGCAACGGACAACTCGGAAGAGCTATGAACATTGTTCTTGCCAATAAAAGTGATATCGAAATCATTAACACGGATGTTCCTGAACTCGATATAACTAATTTAAATTCAGTGCTTGAAGCAGTACGTGACATTAAACCATATGCAATAGTAAACTGTGCGGCTTATACAGCAGTAGACAAGGCAGAAAGTGATTGGGATCTTGCGTATAAAATCAACGCGATAGGACCAAGAAATTTAAGTATTGCTGCCACAGATGTTAAGGCAAAACTCATACATGTTTCAACTGACTACGTTTTTGATGGAAATAGTACCAAACCATATACAGAATTTGATATGCCAAATCCTCAGGGGGCTTACGGAAAGACCAAGTTAGAGGGAGAAAATTTTGTTAAGCAGTTTGCAGACAGATTTTTTATATTTAGAACTGCATGGTTATATGGAGATGGTAAAAATTTCGTCAAGACGATGCTGAGACTTTCGGAAGACCACGACGAGATTAAGGTAGTATATGATCAGGTTGGTTCACCAACAAGCGCATCAGAGCTGGCAAAGGCAATTGATAGTCAGATGTTTACCGATAACTATGGATTGTTTCATGCAACATGTGAAGGAGATACGTGTTGGGCCGATTTTACTAAAGAAATATTCAGGATAGCTAAAAAGGATACGAAGGTTATTCCTATTTCGGCTGCAGAATATGGCGCAGCGGCTCCAAGACCTGCATATTCAATTCTTGACAATTATATGTTGAGACTGACTTCGGATTACAGATTTGCTGACTGGCATGATGCTTTGGAAGAATATTTAAGATAGTATTGCATTTACGAATACAGAAAGGGTTTTTATGAAAAAAGTAGCGCTTATTACAGGTATTACAGGACAGGACGGTTCTTATCTTGCAGAGTTTCTTTTAGAGAAGGGATATGAAGTACATGGACTTATAAGAAGACTCAGTATTTCAAATACAGCAAGAATCGACCATATTATTAATTCAAAACATAATAATGTAGATTTCTTCTTGCATTTTGCAGATACAACCGACTCAAGTAATCTGATGAGACTTATTGCTGAAATAAGACCATCAGAAGTTTACAATCTTGCTGCACAGTCACATGTCGGAGTATCCTTTGAAGTTCCCGAATATACAGCTGAAGCAACAGGTGTAAGTACACTTAAGCTTCTTGAGGCTATCAGGGTTAATGGAGGAACCTGCAGATATTATCAGGCATCAACTTCTGAATTATTTGGAGGTATTCCCGAAACAGCACCTCAGTCTGAAAAGACTCCTTTCTATCCTAAGAGTCCATATGGTGCTGCAAAGCTTTATTCATACTGGATTACAGTTAACTATCGTGAGAGCTATAACATGTTTGCTTGTAACGGAATTCTTTTTAATCATGAATCACCAAGAAGAGGTGAAAACTTTGTTACAAGAAAGATTACTCTTGCAATTGCTTCTATCCTTGCCGGAAAACAGGAAAAGCTTTCACTTGGAAACATGAATGCAAAGCGTGACTGGGGATTTGCCGGTGACTATGTTAAAGGTATGTGGATGATGCTCCAGCAGGATAAGCCGGATGACTATGTTCTTTCTACAAATGAAACACATACTGTAAGAGAATTTGTTGAGGCAGCATTCGAAGAACTTGGAATTTCCATCAGATGGGAAGGCGAAGGAGTTGACGAGAAGGGTTACGATGCTAAAACAGGAAGACTTCTTGTAGATATTAATCCTGCATTTTATCGTCCTGCTGAGGTTGAATTCCTTTGGGGTGACTGTTCGAAGGCAGAAAAAGTTCTTAACTGGAAAAAGGATGTTGATTTCAAGGGACTTGTTGCAATGATGATGGATTCAGATATGAAGCAGATTGCCGGAATGTCCTGCGAAGAATATAAAGCGCAAAATAAATAATGGTTTTAACTTTCTTTCTATTTTTGTACATATTAATAATATGCTATGTATCCGGATTTTCCGTTACGTTTCTTATGACTAAGGGAAAATTGGAGGCGGTTAAAAGCGGTATTTTTTATGTCTTTACCGGCTTTGGATTCTGTACGGTCTATGCAGAATTCTTCAGCCTGTTTGCCGGAGTGGGACTTATAGCCAATTTAGGACTCATATTAATTTGTCTGATATCTGCGTTTTTCTTAAAAAGGCAGCTTTTGGCAAGCGTAAAAGAATTATTAGGAAAAGATAAGAAAATCGTAATAATTATTTCTGTTCTGCTTCTTGTATTTTTTGCGTATGGCACTTCGTTCGGTATTATGCATGTTGATTCAGATCTTTATCATGCGCAAAGTATAAGATGGATTGAAGAATACGGTGTGGTTAAAGGTCTTGGCAATATTCACACGAGGCTTGCTTATAACAGTGCTTCATTTTGTCTGTCGGCCCTATTTAGCATGAGCTTTATGGGCGGCCAGTCGTTTCACGTATGCCAAGGTTTTTCGGCCTGGATACTGGCGGTTATGTGCATAGGCCTGTTTAGAAAAAAGAGTGTATTTAAGCCAACGCTTTCAAATTTTGCCAGACTTGCAGGTATTTATTATCTGTTAAATATATATGATGAGATGGTGTCCCCCGCATCAGACTATTTTATGGTTACGATGCTTTTGACGGTGCTGATTTTGTTCCTTGAAGGGTTGGAAAAGGAAAATGCTGATCCAAATTTCTATGGAATATTAAGCCTCATGGGGCTTGTGGTGCTTTCTGTCAAAATATCGGGAGCCCTCATTGTACTTATTTGTATTTATCCTGTTATTCTCTTTATTAAGAAAAAGGATTTTAAGTCCATCATTCGTTTTCTTATTACCGGAATAATATGCGTGGTACCGTTTTTTGCAAGGAATGTTATATTGTCGGGATATCTTGTATATCCTGTTACAGGAATAGATATTTTTAATCCTGAATATAAGATTCCGTTTGATATTGCAAGATATGATGAGAGAGAAATCCAGGTATACGGAAGGGGCTATTCCGATGTATCGAGATTTGACGAATCCATAACAAAATGGCTGCCGGACTGGTTCAGAGGACTGGATTCAATTAATAAAGCAGCATTTGTACTGGCAGTAGTTTCTGTTATGGTACTTGTTGCAGTTGCCATCTATATATTTGTCAAAAAGAAAAAAGAATTATATGGTTTTCTTCTTGCAATGGGAATAATGACAGCATCCTTTGGATACTGGATGATTACAGCTCCGATTATCAGATATGGATGTGTATTTTTATGGCTCACGCCACTTCTTAATTTAGGAATGCTGTATAATCTTACCCTTTCAAAAATTGACAGAGGTATTTTGGTAAAAATAGCATTTTTACTGTTCATTCTTTACAAGGGATATGCATTTTCAAGAGAGTGGATTAGCGGGGCAGAAAGCAAATATCTTTTTACTCAGCAGGACTATGGCCATTATGATCTTGTTGAATATGAAGTTGATAAACATATATTTTACATGCCGGTTGAAGGTGGACTGACCGGATATGATCCATTTCCGACTATTCCTTATGAAACCGAATTCAGGTTACTTGGAACTGAATTAAAGGATGGTTTCTGTAAGTAATTCCCGGCATTATTTGTGATAAGAAGCCGGATGTTGCTTTGATTTTGATATTAAATGGCAAAAATAAATGTCATATGAATATATATTTTAGGAAAGCATAGAGGTATAAAAAGTGAATAAAAATGACAAAATTTATGTAGCGGGTCACAGAGGTCTTGTTGGAAGCGCTATTGTAAGATCTCTTGAAAGACAGGGATATACCAATGTAATCGGAAGAACACATAAGGAACTTGATCTTTGCAATCAGGCAGCTGTTGATGAGTTTTTTAATAAAGAAAAGCCTGATGTTGTTGTGCTTGCAGCGGCAAAGGTTGGAGGAATCAACGCAAACAATACTACTCCTGCTGAGTTCGCTTATATAAATATGCAGATTCAGTGTAATGTTATTGACTGCTGTCACAGATACAATGTCAAAAAATTATTGTTCCTTGGAAGTACATGTATATATCCGAGGATGGCTCCACAGCCTATTCCGGAGGATGCCCTTCTTACAGGTCCGTTGGAAGAAACAAATGAAGCTTATGCCATTGCAAAGATTTCCGGTCTTGAAATGTGTAAGTTCTACAAGAGACAGTATGGCGATGATTTCATCAGCTGTATGCCTACCAATCTGTATGGACCACATGATAATTACGATCTGAGTGGCTCACATGTAATGCCGGCTATGATCAGAAAATTCCATGATGCCAAGGTTAATAACCTTCCATCAGTTGAATTGTGGGGAACAGGAACTCCATTAAGAGAATTCCTTTATGTTGATGATATGGCTGATGCCTGTGTATTCTTACTTGAGAATTATTCAGGTGAACAGCATGTAAATATTGGAACCGGTAAAGAAATATCAATTAAGCAGCTTGCTGAAACAGTTAAGTCTGTAGTTGGCTATGAAGGAGATATCATTTGGAATAAAGATATGCCGGATGGAACTCCCAGAAAGCTTACAGACGTAACTAAATTACACAGTCTTGGATTCAGACACAAGGTTGATCTTGAAGAAGGTGTACAGCTTGCATATGACTGGTTTAAAGATAATGTTGATATAGCAAGGATGTAGTTAATATATTCCATGAGGAGGAGCGAAAAATGGTTAAAACGTATGCAAATGGAGTTTACCTTGTAAATGGCAATGAACTGATTGAAGACAGTTCAGATGCATTGCTTAAGGTAAAAGAAAAGACAGGTTGCAGTATTACTAAGGAAGAGGCAAAGACAGGTACTATTGCCTATGACATTCTGAAGAATCACAATACTTCAGGAAATATGGATAAGCTTAAAATTAAATTTGATAAGCTTACAAGCCATGATATTACTTTTGTAGGTATTATTCAGACAGCAAGAGCATCAGGACTTGAAAAGTTTCCAATTCCTTATGTATTAACCAATTGTCATAATTCTTTATGTGCAGTTGGTGGAACAATTAATGAAGATGATCACATGTTTGGACTTACATGTGCAAAGAAATATGGTGGAATCTATGTACCTCCTCATCAGGCAGTTATTCACCAGTTTGCACGTGAAATGCTCACAGGCTGTGGAAGAATGATTTTAGGTTCAGATTCTCATACCAGATATGGTGCATTGGGTACAATGGCTGTAGGTGAAGGTGGACCGGAGCTTGTTAAGCAGTTGTTGAGCCAGACTTATGATATCGATATGCCCGGTGTTGTTGCAGTATATCTTAAGGGAGAACCTATCCCGGGAGTTGGTCCTCAGGACGTTGCACTTGCAATTATCGGAAAGGTATTCGATTCAGGATATGTTAAGAATAAGGTAATGGAATTCGTAGGACCGGGTGTTTCAAGCCTGAGTGCAGATTTCAGAATTGGTGTGGATGTAATGACTACTGAAACAACATGCCTTTCATCTATCTGGAGAACAGATGATGAGATTAAGAAGTTCTACGAAATACATGGAAGAACAACAGGTGAAGATTCATACAAGCAGCTGGATCCTGCTGACATCACATATTATGATGGTGCAATTGAAATTGATCTTAGCGAAATTCGTCCTATGATTGCTATGCCGTTCCATCCAAGTAATACATATACAATTGAAGAGGTTCAGAAGAATCTTAAGGATGTTCTTCATGATGTTGAGGAGCGTGCAAAAGTATCCTTAGACAATGCAGTTCCTTATTCGCTTGCAGATAAAGTGGTTAATGGAAAGTTTGTTGTTGATCAGGGAATTATTGCAGGTTGTGCAGGTGGAGGATTTGAGAACATCTGTGCAGCAGCTGACATATTAAAGGGAAGCTCTATTGGATCTGATGCATTTACATTGAGTGTATATCCTGCTTCCATGCCGGTGTACATGGAATTAATCAGAAATGGTGTTGCTGCAACAATTCTTGAGACAGGAGCTGTAATGAAGACAGCATTCTGTGGACCTTGTTTTGGTGCCGGAGATACTCCTGCAAATAATGCATTCAGTATTCGTCATTCAACAAGAAACTTCCCTAACAGAGAAGGTTCTAAGCTCCAGAATGGTCAGATTTCTTCAGTAGCACTTATGGATGCAAGATCAATAGCAGCTACTGCTGCAAATAAGGGTGTACTTACACCGGCAACAGAATTTGCAGGAAATATCAAGCAGTATGCATACCATTTTGATAAGACAATATATGAAAACAGAGTATTTGACTCAAAGGGAGTTGCCGATCCCAACCAGGAAATCCAGTTTGGTCCAAACATTAAGGACTGGCCTAAGATGGAAGCTCTTCCTTCAAATCTTGTACTTAAGGTTGTATCTGAAATTCATGATCCTGTTACAACAACAGATGAACTTATTCCATCAGGAGAAACATCATCATTCAGATCAAATCCTCTTGGACTTGCAGAGTACGCTCTTTCAAGAAAGGATCCTCAGTATGTAGGTCGCGCTAAGGAAATTCAGAAGGCTGAAACAGCACTTGTAAATGGTGAAAATCCTGTTGATGCAGTTCCTGAGCTTAAAGATATTATGGATTCAATCAGTAAGGAATTCCCTGATTCAGATCTTAAGGATATTGGATTTGGTTCAACAATCTTTGCAGTTAAGCCGGGAGACGGCTCTGCTCGTGAACAGGCGGCTTCATGTCAGAAGGTACTTGGTGGATGGGCTAATATTGCCAACGAGTATGCAACCAAGAGATACAGATCTAACCTTATTAACTGGGGAATGCTTCCATTCATTATTGAAGAGGATGACAAAAAGCTTCCATTTGAAAATCTGGACTATATCTTTGTACCGGATATTAAGACTGCGGTTGCTGAAAAATACGATAAGATTAAGGCATATGCAGTTAAGAAGGATGGAATTGTTCCTTTTGAGATGACTCTTATGAGCCTTACAGATAAGGAAAGAGAGATTATTCTTAAGGGATGTCTGATTAATTACAATCGAGTATAAAACAGACTGACACTGTCATATGTTTATCGTGTGACAGTGTCAGAATTAAGAAAATCCTTATTTAATATACTTGTCAGTTATATGTTTCTGTCATTACAGAGAAATAGGAGAAGAAGATGATAGCTTGTCCCGGATGTGGAGGGAATTTAAGATTTAGCCCACAGTTACAACAGCTTCATTGCAGTTATTGTGACAATAACTATGATCCATATGCCTTTGACAATAAATCAAAGGATGGGGTTGAGGTGGAAAAGGATGAATTTGATGATGATTCCTATGAAACCACTATTTTTACATGCCCGGAATGTGGAGGAGAGATTGAGAGTACTGATAATGAAGCGACAGGATTTTGTCCATTCTGTGGTGGTTCAACTATCTTTTATTCAAGACTCAGCAGAGAGAAGAAACCTGATTATGTAATTCCTTTTACCAAAACAAAAGAGGATTGCAAAGCCGCATACGCCAAAAGAGCAAAAAAGGCTTTATTTTTGCCAAAGGAGTATAAAGATCCTAAATTTATTGATGGATTCAGAGGAATATATATGCCCTATTGGTCATACGATGTAGATCAGATGGGGCCTTATATGTTAAGCGGTGAAAAATCCTATAGAAGAGGAGATTATATCTATACAAGTCATTATGCGCTGACCGGAGAAATAGATGCTTTTTATCATGGATATTCGCATGATGCTTCATCTTCATTCTCAGATGAAATTTCGGAGGGTATAGCTCCCTTTAATGTTAAAGAAAAGAAGAAATTTACAGCCGGATATTTAAGCGGATTTTATGCAGATACGGCAGATGTGGATGCTCTTGTTTATGCAAATGAAGCAAGAGAGTTTGCAAATGAAGAAAGTTTCAGGCAGATTAAGCGTATTCCTACATATTCAGGAGTTGCAATTGATAAAAAGAAAAATGCCGGCAGAATCAGCAGCATGATTACGCAGGAGAACAGAACCATGTTTCCTGTGTGGTTTATGTCATATCGTTTTGATGATAAAAGAGTTACCTATGCAACTGTAAATGGTCAGACAGGAAAAGTATTTGCAGATTTTCCGATTGATATCAGAAAATATCTTGGATTTGCAGCAATTATTTCAGTAGTTCTTTTCCTTTTAATGAACTTTATGGTTACGATTAAGCCCAACATAGTTTCAGGCTGGACAGCAGCATTATCTGTTGTTGCACTTATTCTGTTTGGAGTAGAGCATGGAAGGATTAAAGCCCGTGAGACTGCTCAAAATGACAGAGGCCTGTTAAGTAAAAAGTTAAATAGACAAAAAGGTAAAGCAGGTGGATACAGGACTCCGCCATTTCCGATTATTATGGGAATTGCCGCATGTGTCATTTCCACAATTGCATTTTTCAGCAATACCATTAATGATGAAATTCATTATATTGCTTCACTTGTATCATCTGTATGTATAGCAGTTACCTTAATTTATCTGATTAAGGACTATAATATGTTGTCAACGAGACGGCTTCCTCAGTTCGATAAGAAGGGAGGCGATGATGGTGCAGAATAGAATTACTAAGCTGCTGTCTTTGATGCTTGCAGCAATTATTTCTATATCAATATTAAGTGTTACATCTTTTGCAGGAACCATTTATGATGATAATTCCGAGAGTGGATATACTTATTTTGTATATGATACTGCAGAGCTTCTTTCTGAAGTAGAAGAAGAAACCGTATTAAAAGCCTTAGAGCCGATTTCAGAATTTGGGCATGCAGGAGTTATTATTATTGACGATAATCCGTATAATACAGCAGAAAGATATGCATCTGAATTTCTGAAAGACAGCTTTGGCACAGATAAGACCGGAATAGTACTTATTATTGACTATACACCCGGACAGCATTACCTGTATATTTGTGCCGGAGATAAGAATTTTAGTGGAATCAGTGCATCCAAATGCGATATTGTAACAGATAATATCTACAGATATGCAAAGAATGAGCAGTTTTATACATGTGCACTTGAAGGTGTGCATCAGATAAATGATGTTTTGAATGGCATAAATATACCGCAGCCCATGAAATACCTCAGTAATGCGTGCCTCGCAATTATTATGGGACTGATTCTGGCATACTTTATTGCCTCAGCAACATCAAAAACACGTAATAGCAGTGCAGGTGAAAGATTACAGAATATATATACACAATTTAAGGTTAATTCACCTTCGGCTACTGTTACAAACACAACCAAAACCTATTCGCCAAGATCAAGTGGTGGCGGCGGAGGCGGTCACGGAGGCGGTGGCCACGGTGGTGGCGGCGGAGGCGGTCATCATGGTGGAGGTCATGGTTTCTGATTTGACGCAGCGTTTGTATGAAATGGAGATTTTATGAAAGTATTGTCTGCAGTGGTTCCCTGTTTTAATGAGGAAGAAAACATCAAAGATTTTTATGATGAATTTATTAAGGCAGTAACCGTATTAAAGGAAAAAGAAATAGATTATGAACTTCTTTTTGTAGATGACGGATCAACTGATGATACGGTCTTAAAAGTTAAAGAACTTAAGGAATCGGATAGTAAGGTGCACCTTGTTTCTTTTTCACGTAATTTTGGAAAAGAAGCAGCTATATATGCCGGACTTGAAAAAACAAACGGAGACTATGTAGTTTTTCTTGATGCGGATCTTCAGGACCCACCATCACTTCTTCCGGAGATGTTTTCATATATCGAAGAGGGTTATGACTGTGTGGCAACAAGAAGAGTAAGCCGAAAGGGTGAGCCGCCAATCAGAAGCTTCTTCGCAAGACGCTTTTATAAGATAATGAAAAGATTATCCAAGACAGAAATAATGGACGGTGCAAGAGATTATCGACTTATGACCCGTCAGGTTGCGGATGCAGTAGTGAGTCTTGGAGAGAATAACAGATTTTCCAAGGGTCTGTTCGGATGGGTAGGATTTAATACCAAATGGATAGAATTTGAAAATGTTGAAAGAAGAAAAGGAGAGACCAAATGGTCCTTCTGGAAACTGTTTATGTATTCACTTGAGGGAATTGCTTCTTTCAGCACGGCTCCTCTCGGAATTGCTGCTTTTATAGGTGGTCTTTTCTGTTTTATAGCTTTTGTGGCAATTATCTTTGTTTTTGTAAGAGCTCTTGTGTTTGGAGATCCTACATCAGGCTGGCCTTCAATGGTATGTATTATTCTTTTTGTGTCAGGAATTCAGCTGTTTTGTCTTGGTATTGTCGGACAGTACCTTGCAAAAACTTATACAGAAGTAAAGAATCGACCCAAATATATAGTTAAAGAGGAAATATAATGTCAGAAAACATAAAGGTCAGCATCATTATTCCTGTTCATAATGTTGAAAAATATATAGATGACACAATTAATTCCGTGTTGAATCAAAGTTATAAAAACTGGGAGATGATACTTGTTGATGACTGTTCTTCGGACAATAGTGTTAAGGTTATTGAAAAGTATCTTAACGATGAACGAATCAAACTGATAAAGCAGGATGAAAATGTACGGGCTGCACTTACCCGAAATCGGGGAATAGAAGAAGCAGCAGGCGATTATATTGCTTTTTTGGATTCCGATGATATTTGGATTCCTGAAAAACTGGAGAAGCAACTTAAGTTTATTAAAGAGCATGATTGTGCATTTTCCTTTACCGCATATGAATTTGGAAATGAAGCCGCTCAACCGACTGGCAAAATTGTGCACGTGCCTTCCAAACTGACTTATAAGAAGGCGTTATCAAGAACTGTTATTTTTACTTCAACCGTTATCTTTGATCTTACCAAAATAGACAAAGAAATGATTAAGATGGTTAACGTTCCGTCTGAAGATACTGCAACCTGGTGGAAGATATTGAGAAATGGTTATGATGCATATGGACTTGAGGAAGTTCTGACTATATACAGAAGACCACCAAAAACATTATCTTCAAATAAAAAGGTTGCGATTAAACGTATTTGGAATTTATACAGAAATGTTGAGAAATTAAATATTTTCAGCAGCTTATATAATTTTGTTTTTTGGGCTTTCAGAGCCACATTTAGAAGACTATAGGGTAGATTAGTTACCCTTGAAAGGAAAAAATGAAAGATTACACCTCTTCATTTAAAAGATTACTTGCCTTGGCATTGGGCCTTATAGGGCTTTCACTGGAGACCGCAGTATATGGATATATGTGGTTTGTTTCCTTTTACCCTAAAATAAATAACTATAATCAGGGACTTAAGTTTTACATGAATGGTCATATTCTGATTATTGCCATTTATCTGTTGCTTTTATTTTTCTTCAGCAGTACCTATGGAGGCTTGAAAATAGGCTATCTGAAGCCGATGGATGTTATCATATCAAAGATAGTTTCACTGCTTATTGTGAATATTATCACGTATATTCAGTTATCTTTGATGAATAACTGGCTGCTGAATGCCCCGGATTTTTTGCTTATGTTTGCAATTCAGTGTGCGATTGCAATAATCTGGACGCTGTTTAGTAATAAACTTTATCATATTATTTATCCCCCAAGAAAAGTACTTCTTGTTCATTCAGACAGACCGCATGATGAAATTATGGGAAAGCTTAACAGTCGCGGCGACAGGTTTGAAGTGGCTGAATGTATTCATGTTAGGGAAGGCTATGAAAAAATAGTAGAAGTAATAGATACAGGCTACAGAACAATTCTGCTTTGGGATATAGATACGAAGATGCGTAACAGACTTTTGAAGTACTGTTATTCAAAATCGATACGAGTATATATGATGCCGAAGATTCCGGATGTACTTGTAAAGGGTGCGGAACTTGTTCATCTGTTTGATACTCCGCTGCTTCTTACAAGAGAGATGGCCTTATCGGTTGAACAGAGAATGACAAAACGATTTTTTGATATTATTCTCTCGCTTATACTTATTGTACTGGCATCTCCTTTTATGCTGATAACTGCGATTATTATTAAACTGTATGACAGAGGACCTGTTCTTTACAAACAGATAAGATGTACAGCAGGCGCAAAAGAGTTTAAGATATTAAAATTCAGAAGCATGCGGCAGGATGCAGAAAAGGATGGAGTCGCAAGGCTTGCATCTAAAAATGATGACAGAATAACACCGGTCGGTAAGTTTATCAGAGCAGTCAGAATAGACGAGCTGCCTCAGCTGTTTAATATTCTGAAGGGTGATATGTCATTCATAGGACCAAGACCTGAAAGACCTGAAATAATAGCTCAATATGTTAAGGAAATGCCGGAGTTTGTATTCAGAATGAAAATGAAGGCCGGACTTGCAGGTTATGCTCAGGTATACGGAAAATATAACACAACACCTTATGACAAACTTAAACTTGATCTTACATATATCGAAAATTATTCGATATGGCTCGATATTAAGTTAATGCTTCTTACTATTAAGATACTTGTTAAGCCTGAAAGTACTGAGGGAGTCGATAAGTCTCAGACTACAGCTTTAAAGGGAAATATAACAACAGAGGACAGCAATACTGATGAAGAATAATGAATATCGCAGAGAAGGTCTTGACTTGAAAAGACTGGCTTTGTTTTTTAAGAAAAAAATAGTAATAATAGTGCTTATGTTTGTAATTGGAGCATTTCTTGGAGGACTTGCCTATCAGGTGGTTAAATCCATTAATATGCCGGTAGAGTACCAGGCAGAATCAAAGCTTTATATAAGATTTGCTGTTGATGAAAGCGGCGAAATAATACAGCACTATAACGGATATACCTGGAATGAACTTATTCATTCAGATCCTATGATAGCGCCTATTATGGTTTTTTCACCCGGATATGAAAAGGAAGTTATCGAAGAAGCGATAGAAGCCTCAATTATATCAGATGTAAGACTTCTTACAGTCACAATTACTGCAGACAGTGAAAAAACTGTCAGAGAAATACAGGAAGGTGTACAGGTAGGACTGGCAGCGTATGCGCAGGCATCAGATGAGTTAAAGAGTATTACAACGATTAAGTCAATACCACCTCACAGAGTCTTCTGGTCTGACAGAACTTTTGTTTCAGGCATTGCAGGTTCTATTGCTTTGGGATTAATTACAATTATTATTCTTTGTTTTAAGTTTGCTACGGATGATGCGATATATGTACAGTCAGATCTTGAAAAGAGATATGATTATAAGGCGCTTGGAGTTATGCCTAAGTATCAAAAAGGATTACAGCCATATCTGCAGGAGCTTAAGGCGAATATTCTTCATTCATTAAAGGATGGAAGAAAGCTTGTTTTTATTGATGTTGATGACCATTCGGACTTACGTGCTCAGGATTTTGAAAGAATACTGAACTGGGAAGAGGGTGGTACAATGGATGGCCTCAAGGATGTTACAGGGGGTCTTGTATGGCATGTTCATGAAATTGATGAAGATGCTGAACTCTTCAATGAAGAGGAAGAGAAGGAATGGACTATTATTCCTATTAATTCAGATGGCCTTAACTCTGATGTATGCGACAAAATAAGAGAAGCAGACGGAGTTATGATACTTACTCCGTTTGGTGTAAAGGCTGCGCCAAGAAAACTGGAAAGAGTGGTTTCGCTCTTAAATAATCAGGATATAAAAATTAGCGGAATAATAATATCTGAAGCTGATGAAGATTACTTAAACAGATATTATTCATAGAGTAAAGAGAATGACATTTCAGTTGCTGATTTCTTCACTTAACAGTGAACCGGAGAATTTAATAAAGACCATGAATGTTAAAAGTGACGCTGTTGTCATAAATCAGTGCGACAAGGATGATGAAACAGCCCTGTGTATTGATGGTCATAATATCAAGGTCTTAAGTCGTAATGAAAGAGGAGTTGGTCTTTCAAGAAATCTGGCTATTGATAATTCAACAGCTGATATACTGTTGTTTTCCGATGAGGATATTGTATATACAGATGGTTATGAAGAAGCGGTACTTGAGGCATTTGAATCTAAAAAAGATGCATCGGTACTGACTTTTAATTTTGATGTAGATGAAAGAAGAAGAACCTATTATAATACGGATTCGCATCAGATAACCTGGAAGAATTACGGAAGATATCCGGCGTATGCAATTGCTGTGCGAAGAAAAGACATAATAGACAACGGGATACGATATTCAACCCTGTTTGGCGGTGGTGCAAAATACAGTAACGGAGAAGATTCCTTATTTTTACATGACTGCTTAAAAAAAGGTTTGTTAATGTATTCGGAAACTGCGCTGCTTGGACAGGAAACCTACAGAGAGTCTACATGGTTTAAGGGATACTCTGAAAAGTTCTTCTTTGACAGAGGGGTATTGTATCACTTCCTGTATGGAAAGGCTGCTTCGGTATTTGGACTAAGGTTTCTCTTAAAAAATAAATCGACAATGCTAAAAGAAATTTCTCTTATAAAAGCATTTTCACTGCTTCGCAAAGGGATAAAAGAAGGCAAAACATTATGATAGTATATTCGGTGCTGACGTTGGTGACGGTTCTTCTTTCACTGATGATTAACAGAGAGAATATTAAAATAAGATATGGTTATTCAAAACAGCAGACAATTAACGGCTTGGTTTTGGTCTGTCTGTTTTTGGCGTTGTTCACTGTTTCGGCACTTCGTCTAAATGTGGGTAATGATTATGCACAGTATGTTGAATATTTTCATCTTATCAGATGTAAATTGGTTACTGAAACCGTGGTGCCGACCGAACCCGGTTTTAATCTTGTATGCATAATCATATATGTATTGTCAGGTTTTAATGAAAATTATCTTTTGATGTTCGCAGTGTTTGCTGCAGTTACCCTGTTTTTATTCTTAAGAGCAATGTACAGACAGTCAGAGTGGTTTTTTATGAGCTTCTTTTTGTTTATGACTCTTGGCTGTTACTTCCAGACATTCAGTACCATAAGATATTATTTTGCTCTTGCCATAGCTGTTGCTTCAATACCTCTTGTCTTGCGAAAAGAATGGATTAAATTCATTGTTGTAATACTTGTTGGTGCTACGTTCCATAAGTCTTTGCTTATTGTTATTCCATTTTATTTTTTGGCGCAGATCAGGTGGAAAAGCTATATGCTTGTGCTGGCGGCCGCATTTTGCAGTACCTTTTTCTTTTTCAAAGATTTTTATATGAAGCTGTTTCTGTATATATATCCGACTTATGAAGAAACAGAGTATCTTGATGGGGGTACAAGCATTATTAATATAGTAAGATGTGTGGCTGTATTAATGTTGGCATTGTGTCTGTTCAAATCCCATGTCAAAAACGACAGAAAGCTATTGTTCTATTTTTACTGTAATCTTGGAGCGCTCGTTTTATATACCTGCTGCTCGTTTTTACCTTCGATTTCAAGGATGGGATATTATCTTAATATAACGCAGATACTTTTTATCCCGGCATTAATTAAGCGCATCGAAAATAAGACAGTAAGAAGAGTAGTGACGGGTGGAGTAATCGTAGTGGCAATCCTTTATTTTGGAATGTTTTTAGTTACGAAAGCACCCGCAGACGGACTCAGAATTCTTCCATATCAGACCTTTTTGTATCATGATATGGTACCTATTTTGTCAATGGTAAGTTAGTATGGATAAAAGATTTTCAATCATAGTAGTTACCCTAAATGCAGGCGAAAAACTGATAAAGACAGTAGAAAGCATTCTGGGTCAGGACTACGATAACTATGAAATAATAGTTAAAGACGGACAAAGCAGTGATGATTCTGTTAAAAGGCTTGAAAGTCTGAACTGTGAGAAGATAAACATTAAGTCTCAAAAGGATACCGGCATTTATGATGCAATGAATCAGGGGATAGAATTTGCTACCGGAGAATATGTTTATTTTTTGAATTGTGGTGATTATTTTAATTCAGATACAGTTCTTTCAACAATAGATTCAGTTGTTAATGAATATGAGGAAGGGAAGCGTCCGGGAATAATATATGGAAATATTATTCAGAGAACGACGGGGCAGCAGGTAATGTCCAATCCCCAAATAGATGCCTTTGCCTGTTACAGAAATGTTCCCTGTCACCAGACCTCGTTCTTTAGGCGAGAGCTGGTTTCAGAGCATAATTTCAGAACCGAATATAAAATAAGGGCAGATTATGAACAGTTCCTCTGGTGCTTTTTTGAAAAAAAGACACCTATGAGATACGTGGACTATACAATTGTGGATTATGAAGGTGACGGCTTTTCAGAGACAAAGAAAAATCTCAAGCTGTCAAAGAAAGAGCATAAGGATATTACCGGACAGTATATGTCCAAAGGGCAGCTCTTTAAGTATCGTCTGATTATGGCAGTTACACTTGCACCATTAAGAAGTGCGATATCGAATAATCAAAAGACCGCAAAGTTATATAACAGCTTAAAGAAACTGATTTATAAAGGAAAAAATAGTCAATAATGAAAATATTGTGGGTAGTAAACTTAATGCTTCCTGACATAGCCATGCAGCTTGGACTTCCGTATTCCAACAGAGAGGGATGGCTTTCGGGCATATTTAACAAAATGAATGGAGAAATGGGCGGGTATGAGCTTGCAGTTGCATTTCCTGTTTCAAAGGACAGCAGTATTGAACCTTTATATGTCAGAAATATAAAGTGCTTTCCGTTTAAGGAAGATTTGAATACCCCGTATATTTATGACGCAGCACTCGAAGAAGAATTCAAAAATATAATAGAAGAATTTAAGCCTGATATTTTGCATATATTTGGGACAGAGTTTCCACACGGCCTTGCTTCTGCAAAAGTTTTTGGGGATCCATCTAAAACACTTGTCGGAATTCAGGGTATATGTACATTAATAGCCGAAGATTATATGGCAAATATTCCGGAGAAGGTTCAAAAGGGAGCAACCTTCAGGGATGTATTAAAGAAGGATTCACTTACCGAACAGCAGAGCAAGTTTATGCTTAGGGCTGAGAATGAAAGAAAACTGTTGAAAATAGCAGGATGTGTTACCGGACGCACCGATTTTGATAAAAATTTTACGAAAAAAATTAATCCTGACAGAAAATATTATCTTATGCATGAGACAATGCGTAAATCTTTTTACGAAGGAAAATGGAATTCTGAAAACATTAGAAAAAACAGAATTTTCATTGGACAGGGTGATTATCCCCTTAAGGGAATGCATTTTCTGCTTGAAGCGGCAGGAAAAGTTAAGAGTGAAATACCGGACCTTGAAATTGTTGTTGCAGGAAACAGCATTATCGACTGCAGTTCGTTAAAGAAGAGAATTAAGCTTCCTCAGTATGGCAAGTATTTGAGGAAACTGATTAAAAAATATAAATTAAGCAACCATGTTCGAATTCTGGGACCATTGACAGAAGAAGCAATGAAGGAGCAGTATCTTAAAGCAAATGTTTTCATACTGCCTTCATATGTTGAGAATTCACCAAACACAATAGCGGAAGCGATGCTGCTTGGAATGCCTGTCATCGCATCGGATGCTGGTGGTATTACAAGTGTGATTTCTGAAAAAGAAGGATATATTTTTAAGCGTGGAAACGTGGAAGAATTAGCAGAGCTTATAAAAGCGGTGCTGCTTGCTGAAAGTACTGATTCAGAAAAAGTCGAAAATAAGTGTAATCAGGCGGCGGCAAGGGCAAAAAGAGACTATGATCCATCAGAAAACAGCAGGCGACTTTTCGAAATATATGATGATATGATGGCATAGCAGATGTGTATTTTTATCCGACAGAGGTGTCAGTTATTTGCCCGCTGAATGGAGTGTTTTATGAAGATTGTATTTTTATCAAATTATATAAATCATCATCAGCTTCCTTTTTGTAACTCCATGTATGAGAAACTTAAGGGAGATTTCGTGTTCATTCAGACCGAGCCAATGGAGCAGGAGAGAAAAGATATGGGATGGAGCAATGATATATCTACTATTCCATATCTTAAATGTTTGTATGAGGAAGAGGAGCTGTGTAACCGCCTTATTCTTGAATGTGACGTGCTTATAGCAGGCTGGACCACTAGACTGGATAAGGTCATTGAGAGAATGAAAAGAAATAAGCTGACCATCAGAATTTATGAGCGTATATACAGAGAAGGTCAGTGGAAGGCTATATCTCCAAAGGGACTTCTTGCTAAATATAAGGAGCATGTTAAGTTCAGAAAGGGCCCGGCATATCTTTTGTGTGCTGGAGCATATGTTGCGTCGGATTTTAATCTCATCAAAGCATACCCGGATAAGATGTATAAATTCGGATATTTTCCGGAGGTCAAAAAATATGATTTTGACAAGCTGATGGAGAAGAAGAATGCGGATGGAATCATAAGGATAATATTTGCAGGAAGATTTATGCCGCTTAAGCACCCGGAGTTTGCCATTAAACTTGCTGCAGATCTTAAAAGCACTGAGGGGATTCCGGATTATGAAATTCATATGGTAGGTTCGGGGGAACTGGACAGCGACTTAAAAAAGCTGGCAGCAGATATGAATGTGGAAGATAAAGTTACATTCTATGGCTTCAGGACACCTGAGGAGGTGAGAGAGGTTATGGAAAAGTGTCACATTCAGCTTTTTACTTCGAACTGCCTTGAAGGATGGGGAGCAGTTGTAAATGAAGCCATGAATTCGGGGTGTGTTCCGGTGGCTTCTGTTAACGCAGGTGCGGTACCTTATCTCATCAAGCAGAACCAAAATGGCATTGCTTATGAAAATGACGATTATCTAAAAATGAAAGAAGCAGTGATTTTTCTTTTGAAAAATTCTGACAATAGATATAAAATGGCTGAAAACGCATACAATACCATTATTAATCTATGGAACAGCGATGTGGCAGCCGATAGATTATTAAATATGATAGACGGGTGGATTAAGGGTGAAAATAATCCGCCGGCAGAGGGACCTTTATCCAAGGCTCCGATAATAGCACCATCCAAAATGTTCAGATACATGGAAAAGATGGGACAGGCAGGTGATGATTGATGGCTGGAGAGAATCCGATAATATTAAGTGTTATTATTCCGGCATATAATTCAGTGGATTGTCTGGAACGGGCTGTTAATTCAGTCAGGGCACAGAAAATTCCCAATATGGAAATAATACTTGTAGATGATGGGTCTACAGATAATACAGGAGCATTGTGTGAAAAGCTTGCGCTTATGGATAAGCGTGTTAAGGTTTTTCATAAAGAAAACGGTGGCTCATCCAGTGCAAGAAATCTTGGGATTGAGCATGCTACGGGACAGTTCCTTGGTTTTGTTGACAGCGATGATTATATAGAACCGGATATGTATGAGAAGCTTATTCAGGCAGCCTTTGAGGAAAATCTTCTGATGGTTCAGACTTCCAGAGATGAAATCGCTGAGGATGGAACTAAATTGCCTGATGTATGCATACCTCCGGAGCGTGCAGAAATTTTCAGAACCTCACATATAATGAGGGAACTGCTTTTGCACAGAGGCGACTGTTCGTTCTGTACAAGAATCACAGAGGCTTCGCTCTTTAAGGATTTAAGATTCCCGGAAGGAGAACTGAATGAAGATTTTTATCTTCTCATTCAGATGCTGCCTAAAATAACACATGTTGGTGTGCTTCCATTTCAGGACTATCATGTGGTTTATCGAATGTGCAGCAATTCAAGAACCGTTGACGAAAATAAATTTCCAAAAGTTTTTACCGATATAGTTGTTAATGCCGACAGAGTAATGAAGATGGTTGAAGAAAACTATCCGGAGCTCATTATGGAAGCAAAACGCTTTAATTTGTATCAGAGACTTGACTACATGCTTCATATTCCGATTCCCATGATGAACGGAAAAAACGAGTTCTATGTACAGGTTAAAAAGTACTTAAGGAAAAACAAATGGAAAGCTCAAAAGAATCCATTTCTTGATAAAAAGAATAAAAAATATATATTTATACTTGGTACGGCACCTCGCCTTGCGCGCCGTATCCATCGTATAAAGATGAAAGGAAAACGAAAAGATGCATAATAATGAAAAATACTATATTACAACGGCTATAGCCTACACATCCGGAAAACCGCATATCGGTAACTCTTATGAGGTTGTTCTTGCAGATGCCATTGCAAGATATAAGAGAAGCGAGGGATATGATGTATTCTTTCAGACCGGAACCGACGAGCATGGACAAAAAATAGAAATTAAGGCCAATGCTGCCGGAATTACACCAAAGCAGTTTGTTGATGACGTTGCAGGAACAATTAAAGGCATTTGTGACAGCCTGAATGTTTCATATGATAAGTTTATGAGAACAACGGATTCTTACCATGAGAAGCAGATTCAGAAGATGTTCAAGAAATATTATGACCAGGGAGATATCTATCTTGGTGCTTATGAAGGAATGTATTGTACTCCTTGTGAATCCTTCTGGACAGAATCGCAGCTTGTTGATGGAAAATGTCCCGACTGTGGACGTGAAGTACAGCCGGCAAAGGAAGAAGCTTATTTCTTCAAGATGAGTAAATATGCGGACAGACTTATTGAGCATATCAACACTCATCCTGAGTTTATTCAGCCTGTTTCAAGAAAAAATGAAATGATGAATAATTTCCTTCTTCCCGGTCTTCAGGATCTCTGTGTATCAAGAACTTCATATAAGTGGGGAATTCCTGTAGATTTTAATACAGATCATGTTGTATATGTCTGGATGGATGCCCTTGCAAACTATATAACAGGAATTGGATATGATGCAGACGGCAATTCCTCTGAACAGTATAAGAAGATGTGGCCTGCTGATCTTCATCTTATCGGTAAAGATATAGTCAGATTCCATACAATATACTGGCCTATTTTCCTTATGGCACTTGGCGAGCCATTGCCTAAGCAGGTATTTGGTCACCCATGGCTCCTGCAGGGTGGTGAAAAGATGAGTAAGTCACGTGGAAACGTTATTTACGCTGATGATCTTATCAATTTATTTGGAGTTGATGCGGTAAGATACTTTGTACTTCATGAAATGCCTTATGAAAATGATGGAACAATTACATGGGAACTTGTAGTTGAGCGTTTTAACACAGATCTTGCAAATATCCTTGGTAATCTTGTCAACAGAACCATCTCAATGAGCAACAAATATTTTGATGGTGTCGTTACCAGAACCGGTGTTGAGGAGGATATTGATGCAGAGCTTAAGGAAGTAGCTACATCAGCAAAATCCAAGATTGACAGGAAGATGGAAGAATATAAGGCAAATGATGCAATTAGTGAAGTATTTGCAATTTTCAGACGCTGTAACAAATATATAGATGAAACTGAACCCTGGGTTCTTGCAAAGGATGAGGCCAAGAAGGACAGATTAAGAGAAGTAATGTATAACCTTACAGAAGCTATTTCAATCGGTGCAACTCTTCTTGAACCCTTTATGCCTGAAACAGCCGAGAATATTCTCAGTCAGCTCAATGCAAAGAAGAGAACTTTTGATGATCTTGATAAGTTCGGATTATATGAATCCGGTTCAAAGGTAATTGAAAAACCGGTAATACTGTTTGGAAGACTGGACCTTAATGAAGTTATGGTCAAGGTTGCCGAGATTCAGGCAGCTCAGAAGGCAGAATACGAAAGAGAAAACGGAATTACGGCAGAACCTGAAGAGAGCGTTATCGATATAGAGAAGAAACCGGAGATTTCATATGACGATTTTGCAAAGCTTCAGTTCCAGGTAGGTAAAATAATTAAATGTGAAGAAGTACCAAAGTCCAAAAAACTTCTCTGTTCCCAGGTTAAAATAGGATCAGAAGTTAAACAGATTGTTTCCGGAATCAAGCAGCATTACAGCGCAGAGGAAATGGTTGGAAAGAAGGTAATGGTACTTGTTAATCTCAAGCCTGCTACTCTTGCAGGGGTTGTTTCAGAGGGTATGTTGCTTTGTGCAGAAGATGAAAACGGTAATCTTGCACTTATGACACCTGAAAAAGAAATGCCTGCAGGCGCAGAAATTTGCTAATAGGTACAGAGTATGATAAAGGAAGAGTTTTTCTTTGATTCAAGAGACGAAAAAACTAAAATACATGCTGTGAGATGGGTCCCTGATGGAGAGATCAGAGCCATCCTTCAGATTGTGCACGGTATGGCAGAACATGTCGAAAGATATGATTATGTAGCAAACTGGTTTGCCAAAAGAGGAATTCTGGTTACTGCAGAGGACCATCTTGGGCATGGTAAGACAGTTACGGATGAAGGAATCTACGGATATTTTTGTCCGCAGGATCCGTCTACCGTAGTGGTCAGAGATGTTCACAGACTCAAAAAGATTACGGAAGAAAAATATCCCGGAGTGCCATATTTTATTCTTGGACACAGTATGGGATCATTTATAACAAGAAATTATCTTTTTAAGTACGGCAAAGGTATTAAAGGTGCTGTAATATCAGGTACTGCAACAAAATCACCGGCTTTGATTAAAACAGGATTTTTGCTTTGTAATATCAACGGTCTGTTTTTTGGTCAAAAACATATTTCCAGAATGATAAATGATATGGCTACAGACAGCAAATCGAAAATCGATCCGGATCACAGATTTGACTGGTTGTGTACTGACAGGACAGAAGTCGAAAAATACAGAGACGATCCTCTTTGTGGATTTCCATTTACAATCAACGGATTTAAAACCCTGTTTGGGCTGATCGACAGACAGAATAAAAAGAAAAATGTCGATAATATGCCCAAAGAACTTCCGGTTAAATTCATAAGTGGAGATTTGGACACGGTTGGTGACTGCGGAAAAGGAGTTCTTAAAGCAGTCGAATCGTTTAAGAATGTCGGAATGAAAAATGTAGAATGCACTTTGTATAAGGGATTGAAACACGAAATACTTAATGAACCTGTAAAAGACGATATCTGTGAAGATATTCTTGAATGGATGAATAAGATTATTCCGAATGCAAAAGCCTGACAGAATTTGAGAATCGGGACGGATTATGAAAAAATTTTTGGCTATATTCTTCATTCTCCTTGGTGTGTGCATTATAGCACTGCTGATGAAGGTGAATCAGAATAATAAAACGAAAAACGAAGAAACGGCCAGACAGATTGAAAGTAAGTCTGGTGATCTTGCAAAGGAGTGGACTGAACTGTCGGGGGGTAGCAATGCCGAAGTTCCGGAAGATTTTTTTGATTTTCTGAAAGAAAAAGCTTACGAAGGCAGTTTTTCAAGTGAAGAAGGGGTAGAGCAGGTTATAAGAGAAGGAGGCCAGAGATATGGCTTCAATCTCGATGAAACTAAGAGCAAAGAACTTGCAAATACAATCAGCACTCTTGAAGGATTTGGATTTTCAACGGATGTGATGATAGATGAAGCCGAGAAATTATATAATGAATATGGTGCCGATTACATCAACCATCTTGAAGAAGCATTTTTGGATACAGCCAAGCAGGTAGCAGAGGACGCAGCAGTTGGACTGTGGGACGGATTCAAGAATATGATAGCGGATTTTTTTGAATAAATGTTTATTGTTATTGTAACTATATAGTGATATAATTATTTTTGGTATGGTGTTGAAGTTGTGAATATTGACTATAGATTTATTGATATTTCCGAATGGGAAGCGGCTATATTGCTGACATATCGGGTGTTCATGAAGTATGATGCACCATCCTTTTCCGAAAAAGGAATCGAAAAATTTAAATTATTTATATATGATGAAAACCTGAAAAAAAAATTCGAGGAAGGACTTTTTCAGGTTGTTGGTGCGTTTGATGGCGCTAAAATGGTGGGAGTAATAGCACTAAGAGATTATAACCACATATCTTTATTATTTGTAGATGAAGCTTATCAGAAGATTGGAATTGGCGGTTTTTTAGTCAAACAACTGCTGATATACTGTTACAGAAAATTAAACCAGAATCGTATAACCGTTAATTCATCACCTTACGCAGAAGATTTTTATCATCATCTAGGGTTTAAAAACATTGGCGGTCAGATTAATGATGAAGGTATTTTATTTACACCGATGATTCTGGAACTGGGAGAATAAATGGGAAAGTTTTTTGATGTTGACAGCCCTTTTATGTCAGGTCTGACAAAGATGGCTGATTTGATGATATTGAATTTACTGATGCTGGTATTTACCGGCCCGGCTGTTTTATGGGCATATAATGTTTTTTCGACATATTCAAATAATGTGGACGAAGTGGTTACCAAACTGGTAAGCGGTGGCATGGACGAAGTTCAGGCCGGAATTCAGGCTGCCGGAGATTCGGCCGGAGCTTTGACAGGATTGATTATTTGTGTTCCTTTGACAATCTTATGTGGAGCTGCATTTACAGCACTTCACTATGTCTGTCTTAAAATGGTAAGGAACGAAGAGTGTTATATTGTTAAGTCCTTCTTTAAGTCCTTTAAGCAGAACTTTAAGCAGGCAACCGGAATCTGGCTTATCTATTCGATTATTCTTGCTTTGATAGGTTATGATTACCTGATTATTATCACTAATCCGGAGATGAATTTTCCGGACTGGCTGAGAACAGGCCTGGTGGCTGTTGTTATTATTGCATTTGCCTTGGTTTTACATACATTTCCTTTGCAGGCAAGATTTGAAAATAAGATTGGTAAAACAATTAAAAATTCGGCACTTGTGGGTTTTGCGACCTGGCCAAAGACGGTTATTCAGCTGATTATATGGTTTATACCAATTGCAATACTGATATGGATTCCGGAGATATCACCGATTCTTTTGCTGTTTGGAATTTCACTTCCGGCTTGGGGAAGAGCTAAATTATACAGCTCTACATTCAAGAAATTCGAGCCTAAAGAGGAAGAGACAGATCCTGATGCATGGACGCTTGAAGAAGAATCGGATGAAGAAGAGACAGAAGATGATGACTCAAATGAGGAATCAGAGCAAACTGAAAAGATAGAAGAATCAGAAGAAAATTAGTAATTGATAATGTAAATTATTATTTGATAAGGAAGTATCATTATAAGATGAACAGCGCGTGGAAAAGTTTCTTTCTACAATGGATAATTCCAGTTGGATTATTCTTAATATTGATAATTAGTCTGTATTCGGGCTTTACGGGTGGCATTAATGATGACACGGCGGAGAACTATGAAGGAATAGTTACGGAAGCGACAGAAAATTATGCCGGGAAATTGTCGGATTCAATTCAGACGACAGAGATATTGGGTCAGGTTGCTGCTGACGCAATATCAACAGCAGGCGGCAGTGTTTCAGACTCAGAAATAACAACGATACTGAATTCTGTTGCATCAAAAACAAATTCGTATTTGACACTTATTACAGATTCAGATGGTAATGCATTAAGTAATTCAGGATCTAATTTGCATTTGAATGAATTTAGTTATTTTGAATCTGTATTTGGTGATGACTTAAAGAATTATCACTATGTTGAGTCTGATGAGATAAGAGGCAGCGCTGCATTAATCATTTCTGTGCCGGTTATTTATGCTGACAAAACAGAGAAGCTGCTGATTTACTATCCGTTTGGCGGTTATGAATTAAAGAAATATATTACGGCAGATAAGGATTATGATTCACAGGCAAATATAATAATTATTGATTCGGATGGAAAAATTGTTTCATCGGTCTCTGCAGATGATCGTTTTATGGTTGGTACTGAAGTGTGGGATTTGTTTGAAGATGATCCGACTGCACTCAGGAGATATCGTTCAAAAGTTCAGGCAAGAGGAACAGGAAAGTTTTCATCTGTGTCTTCGGGAAATGAGTATCTGGTCTGCTATTCACCTTTAGAGGGAACGACAGAATGTCTTATGGTTGCATATAATAAGACAGCACTTGAAAAATCTGAGGCTTCAATGAGTGAGTCGTTAAAATCGAAGCTTACCTGGTTTCTTATAATTACGATTCTGTTTATTGTGGTTATTACAATTATTAATATTGTACAGATTTATGTTTCGACCAGAACTACTGAAGATATGCAGGATAAGGTTGATAGTGATCAGCTTACCGGTCTTAGAAATAAGGTTGCGACAGAAAGAGATATTAAGAATTATATTGAGAACCATCCTGACGATATGGGAATGCTGTTCCTGATTGATATTGATAACTTCAAGAAGATTAATGATACAATGGGCCATGCTTTCGGTGACGAAGTTCTGAGAGAACTGGGTCGAAATATTGGTATTAACTTCAGAGTATCAGATATTATCGGACGAATCGGTGGAGATGAATTTATGATTTTCCTTAAAAATCTTAAGGAAGATCAGAATACAATCAGGGAAGCTCAGAAGCTTACATATTTCTTCAAACACTTCCAGGTTGGTGACTATGTAAAGTACTCTGTTACAGCTAGTATTGGTGCTGCAGTATATCCGGCACATGGTACGGATTTTGAATCTTTATACAAAGCTGCTGACCAGGCTGTATATAAATCCAAGAAGCGTGGTAAGAACAGATTGTCTTTCTATGATGACAGAGATATGACTCCTGAAGAGGTAGCATACGCTGATGCACATCTTATTGATATAGAAAGAAAAGAAAGTGCTACACCGATAGAAAACTAATTTAGACAATTTGTATACCAATAATACTTTTCTTTGGGCAAGTTGATATACAAGACTTAAATAGTAAGTTCAAATAGACATTTTTTACAATACAAAGAGAAATATTTGTGAAATAGTGGCATAGAATGTGCCACTATTTTTTTGTATACTAAACCATGTTAAGGCTATTTTAAGGAGGAAAATGTAATGGCTAGTTTATCACTTAAAAACATTTGTAAGGTTTATCCTAACGGTTTTGAAGCTGTTAAGGATTTTAATCTTGAAATCAAAGATCAGGAGTTCATCATCTTCGTTGGTCCTTCAGGATGTGGTAAGTCTACTACACTTCGTATGATCGCAGGTCTTGAAGATATTTCTTCAGGTGAATTGAAGATTGGTGACAGAGTTGTTAATGACGTAGAACCTAAAGATAGAGATATCGCAATGGTATTCCAGAACTACGCTTTGTATCCTCATATGTCAGTATATGATAATATGGCATTCGGACTTAAGCTTCGTAAAGTTCCTAAGGATGAAATCGATAAGATGGTTAGAGAAGCTGCTAAGATTCTTGACCTTACACCATTGCTTGATCGTAAGCCAAAGGCTTTGTCAGGTGGTCAGAGACAGAGAGTTGCTATGGGACGTGCTATCGTTCGTAATCCTAAGGTATTCCTTATGGACGAACCTCTTTCTAACTTGGATGCTAAGCTCCGTGTACAGATGAGAATTGAGATTGCTAAGCTTCACCAGAGACTTGGTACAACCATCATCTACGTTACACATGACCAGACAGAAGCTATGACACTTGGTGATAGAATCGTAGTTATGAAGGATGGTGTTATCCAGCAGGTTGACACTCCTCAGAACTTATATGAGAAGCCTGCTAACCTCTTCGTTGCAGGATTCATGGGATCTCCTCAGATGAACTTCCTTGATGCTGTAGTTGAAGGCGAAGGCGAAAAGGTTACTCTTGAAGTAGCTGGAAATAGCATTCCTCTTCCTCCTGCTAAGGCTAAGAAGCTTTCTGAAGGTGGATATATTGGAAAGGCTGTTACATTCGGTATTCGTCCTGAAGATGTATATGATTCAGAAATGTTCATCGAAACAGCTAAGGCAGTATTTGAATCACAGATTAAGGTATACGAATTGCTTGGTGCTGAAGTTTACCTTTACTTTGATCTTGCTGAGTTCCCTATCACAGCTAGAGTTGATTCTCGTACAACAGCAAGACCTGGCGATACAGTTAAGTTCGCATTTGATGTTGAAAAGATTCA
>JAKSRY010000059.1 GCA_024403415.1 Lachnospiraceae bacterium | reverse complement strand
TGAATTTTTAGGAATTTTTCAGGGTTGCATTGCTGTTCAAATGTCAAGGTTCTTGCACTTTCAAAAGATTATATCTTTTTCGCGTGCAAACGATATTATATGTGATTAAAAATACATTGTCAACATATGTTTATGATTTTTTCTATGTTTTTTGACCTTTTTAGTTTCTTACTGCCCATCTTAGCTTAGTAGACTTAGCTCTTGGGTTAATCCTGCACTCTTCCTCTCCGGGTCTTATAACATCTTTTGCGCAGTCACTGTAGACTCCGAGGGCCAGTCCATCCTTGAATGCTCTCTTAACAAGTCGGTCTTCGCCTGAATGAAATGTGAGAAATACTACTTTTCCACCGGCATTCAAAGCATCGGGAATTTTTGATAAAAGACTGTCCAATACCTCATATTCATTATTAACGTCTATTCTTAAAGCCTGAAATACTCTCTGACAGGTTTTCTTCTTTAACTCTTTCTTTTCTGATTCTGACATTCCTTTTGAGTTGGCCTCAACTGTCTTTTCAAGAATCTCTCTTAAATCGGTAGTAGTCTCTATCTTTTTTCCACTTCTTCGATTTTTAATTATTTCCTTTGCAATTTCTTCCGCAAATGGTTCATCAGAATTATCTATAAGCATTCCTGTGATTTCATCTTTATCTAATTCAGATAGTCTTTCGGCTGCGCTTATTCCTTTATGTGGATTCATACGCAAATCCAGTGGGCCGTGAACCTTATATGAAAAACCTCTTTCCGGATTATCAATTTGCATGCTTGATACCCCAAGGTCAGCCAGAATAAAATCAAACTTACCATATTTTGCAACAACTTCATCTATATTGGCAAAGTTGGTAAGTTCAAGTGAAAGAATGTCCTCTCCATAATTATCATTTCTAAGTCTTTCCAAAGATTTAGCTGATTCAATGGGATCCACATCAAGAACCACCATCTTACCATCGCCTTTTAGCTGCTCAAGCATCTTCCTTGTATGCCCGCCATAACCAAAAGTACAGTCAAGCCCCTGCTGCCCGGGCTTTATATCAAAACATTCAAGAATTTCGTTAACACATATTGAAATATGCATACCGGCAGGAGTACTTCCTTTTTCTATTACATGCTTTATTGTGTCTGCATATTTTTCAGGATTATGTTCCTTATATTTTTCTTCGAATTTCTTAGGATATTTTCCGCTGTAATGCACACGTCTTTTATGTTCTGACAAATTACACTCCTAACTGCCGCCATAAGCGACTCACCACTTCTAATAATTTCATGCCTGCATCATCACTGCTTACTTAAAACAGAATTGAACTTATAAATATATAAAAAGAATCCCCAGTTAAACAAACCAGGGATTTTTCTAAAAACGTAAATGCTTCATTCATTACTGATTTTCATTTATATCATTGTATTCCCGTCAACGCTTTTACAAATTTAATCAGATAAACCACAATCAGAAACGCTTCGACTATACCTAACAGTGAACCAAAAAACATATTAATTTTATTTACACCCGGTAAAGACGAAAACAGTTTTAATATACTGAATATCAGTTTAACCAGTCCGAACAACGCCATGATAATGGCAATGAACAATGCTATTGCCATACTCCTTCCGAAGTTCTTCTCCAGAAAATCCATCACTCCCTTGTATAACAGGCTTCCGACCAGAAAAGCCACAAAGAGAGAAATAACGTTTGAAAGTTCTTTTACAAATCCATGTCTGAACCCTGCAACCATTCTCCATATCAGGATAAGCAGAATTATGACTGCAGCACCGATTGTATATATATTTATATCAAAATCCATATCACTTTAATTTAATCTTTTCAATAGCTGTGTTGGTAACAATAGTAAAGCTGTCAGCTGAGGAGTTTGGAATAAGGAGGTTAATCGCAGAAGCCATATAGCCTGAAAACTTTTCCTCTCCTTTAACAGAATAGATAAGACTGTCATTTCCACCATAAATGATAACTTTATCATCAGCAAATACTATATCGGTATAGTCCATGCTAAACGGTATTGTTCCAACGGTATTTCCTTTTTCATCATAGATAACAAGTTTATAGATATCCTCCCCTGTGATATCCAGGAACACCAGTCCCACATATCCTTTTCCACTATATACACCCATTACCTTTTCGTTCAGCAGAACACTTCCCGTATTATATGGTATCTCGGTTCCCTGAAATAGTACTATTCTATCTGTGGTAACTCCATAGGAATTATTGTTATCCATGAATGATATGTATGGTATTACAGAATCTTCATAATCATAACCGCTTACGAAATTGTCCACTTTATTACTTCCAACCTCTCCAAAATTGAAGAAGGAAATCTTGGACTTCATTTTACCGCCATCAACATAAAAATAAGATACCATCATAATATATCCGTTAGGACTCATTGCAACTGCAAGCGGATATCCACTTTTATTCATTGTAGCCTTTGCCTGAATAATAGGTTCCTGCGTATCCGTATTTCCGTCATAAACATATAGTCTCATGACATCCGAATCCTCAAGAACTGCTACCACTACTCCATTATCCGATACTGAAATATTTCGAATCGGAAGATTTGTTTTTACTGTTCCGAGAATCTGATTCTTATTGGCAACATATATTTCTCGTCCATTATAATCACCTATGGCAACCGTCTTTCCACAAATTGAAACTATCGGAGACTGCATCTGATATGATTCATTCCACAGGGCTTTTCCATCTGAGTCAATACAGCTTGCCCCATCCTTACTGTACACCAGTATTGATCCATCAAGATTTCTGACTTTTGATCCGGAAACCATAGTATAGGGGACGGAATTTGTTACCTCCACCTCACTATACACCTTTGCCATTCCATAAACTTTTACAAGAATAACAATCGCAACAAGAACCGCAATAACAATCACGGTTCTTATAAAAACAGCCATTTTATGGGCACGGATTCTTTCACGATAATCTACATCATTATCCTGCTGCCTTTTTTCTCTTTCTTTAAAAAAATCTTTAATAATAGCCATACTTAAACAAACTTATAAATTGTTGTTGAAACATACTTTCTGTCAGGACCATAAACTGCAGAAGGCCATTCCGGTCTGTTTGCAGTGTCGGGACTATACTGAGTTTCAAGACACATTCCATGTCTCGGACCATACTCTACATTATTCTTTCCTGTTGTAGGAGCAATGCAGTTTCCTGCATAGAACTGAACTGCAGGAAGATCTGAATATACTTCCATCTGTCTGTCTGTTCCCTTTGCAGAAACATTTGCAATTTTAACTATTTTTCCATCTGTTGAATCAACAACCCAGTTATGATCATAACCCTTAACAAGCTTGAGCTGCTCAACATCATCGTTGATATTTTCACCAATTCTCTTGGGGGATGTAAAATCAAAAACTGTACCCTTAACATCTGCAAGCTCACCTGTAGGAATTGCTCCTTCAATTACTGGAGTATATTTTGAAGCGTTTAATGTCAGAACATGATCCTCAATGCTTCCGGCATCATGTCCATTTAAGTTGAAATATGAGTGGTTCGTCATATTGATGATCGTCTTTTTATCTGAAGATACTTCATAATGAATTCCAAGCTCACAATCATCATTAAGTGAATAGGTAACACTGATATCTTTATTACCGGGAAATCCCATATTACCATCGCTGTCTTTTGTGTTAAATGTGACACTGCTGTCAGTTGTTACAGCATCATATACAGCCTTATGATAACCGAGTTCCATATGAGAATGAAGATTGTTTGGTCCGTCATTCACATCAATATTATATTTAACGCCGTCAATTGAAAACGATGCATTGGCAATTCTGTTTGCATTTGGACCTATTGTTGCTCCAAAGAAACTTCCGTTTTCATAATAATCCTTAATATTATCATAACCCAACACTATATCTTTAACATCACCCTTGGAATCAGGAACCCACAACTGTGTAAGAATTGCACCATAGCTTATTACTACAGCTTTCATTCCCTTGCTGTTTTCAAGAGTGTACTCAAAAATTTCAGAACCATTTGGTGCTAAACCAAAACTTTTCTTTGTAACTGACATAAAAATCTCCTTTTATAATTCTATACGACCTTCCAAAGCTCTTAACAAAGTAACTTCATCTATGTACTCAAGGTCTCCTCCAACAGGTACACCCGAAGCGATTCGTGTCACCTTGACTCCCGTGGGCTTGATAAGCTTACTGATATACATCGCTGTTGTTTCTCCTTCAAGACTTGAATTCGTAGCAACAATCACTTCCTTGACATCATTCTCAAGTCTGACTATCAGTTCCTTGAGCTTAATATCTCCCGGTCCGATACCAAGCATGGGCGAAATTGCTCCGTGCAAAACATGATATACCCCTTCATATTTTCCGGTCTTCTCATATGCCGACAGATCTCTTGTTGTTTCCACTACCATAATGGTTTCATGGTCACGATTTTTATTGGCGCATATCGGACATACATCTTCATCCGTCAATGTAAAACACTCTTTACAATATCTAACATTTGCCTTGGCATTTGTAATAGTATCAGTCAGGCGTTTTACCTTCTGTTCAGGCATGTTTATGAGATGAAAGGCAAGCCTTTGTGCAGACTTTTCGCCTATTCCTGGTAATGCAGCCAATTCCTCTATCAACTTGTTAATGTGACCGGAATACATCTGCATTAGAATAAACCACCTAAACCGCCGAAGCCACCTGTCATCTTGCCCATAATTTCATTATTGGCATCGTCTGCCATTTTTAATGCTTCATTTGTTGCTGCAAGAATAAGATCCTGGAGCATCTCGATATCATCAGGATCAACGGCATCAGGAGAAAGAACTATTTTTGTCATTTCCTTTCCACCGGTAACGGTAACCTCTACCGCACCACCACCTGCTTTTGCAGTAAACTCCTTCTCAGAAAGCTCTCTCTGAGATTCCTCCATCTGTCTCTGCATACGCTGTGCCTGCTTCATCAAATTGTTCATATTACCCGGCATTCCCATTCCGCCTCCGGGAAATCCACCTCTTTTAGCCATCTTCGCTATTCCTTTCTATATCATATTCTTCAAAACTATATTCATCTTCCGATTCCTCATCGGAAATTTCTTCTATTTCAAAGTCTATCTTTTCTTCGACAAAACTTCTCAAATCCGGATACATATCCTTTGAAGCATTTATGCCATCTCCAAGTTTAACAGATAACTTAATATCTGCATCAACTATATTTGAAATTGCAGTCCTTAATTCCTCGAGCCTTTCCGAATCAGAGAATCTCTGGTATCCGTATGACTGCCTGAAGACTATCGTAAGTATGTCCTCGCCTTCAATCGAAGGATAAGCATCCGACAGATACTGATAAAAAATGGGATCAATATCAGAAACAATCACATTCCACTTCGATACTATATTTTTGATATCCTCCGGTAATGCCGCTGCGAGCTCCTTTAAGTCTTTCTTTGGAGCAGAATCACTTTGTTCAACTCTTGTCTCCGTAGCAGAACGGACCACAATTCCCTCGCTTATTTTTTGTTCAAGCTGTCTTATTCTGTCCGAAAGTGATTCATTATCCACTTCCATCATTGGCCTGCACAATTTAATCAGCGCTACTTCAATAAGTATTCTTTTTTGATTGGCAAATTTAATCTGCCCTGACAGTTCAGATAAGATTCTTATGTATCTCATAAGAACTTCCGTAGGTACGGTAGATGCTTCTTCCTTAAGACGAAGCATATTTTCAGAAGACAGATCAACTATTTCCTCATTGGCTTCCGAAGTTTTAAGCAGAAGCATGTTTCGCAGATACCATACAAGATCGTTAACAAACTGTGTCAGTTCTCTTCCCTGAATCGTGATTTTTTCAAGCACCTTGAGAGTATTGACAACATCACCTTTTATGATAAATCTTACTATTTCACTAAATACCTCAGTATCAACTGCGCCCAGAACATCAAGTACTTTATCATATGTAAGCCTCTGTTCAAAATAAAAAGCTATACACTGATCAAGCAGACTCAACGCATCTCGCATCGAACCATCAGCTGTTTTTGCGATATAACGGACTGCTTTATCTTCGACCTCAACACCTTCAACATCAAGCAGTTCTTTTATTCTGTCAGATATTTCATCTATTGATATTCTTCTGAAATCATATCTTTGACATCTTGAAAGAATAGTAATAGGAAGCTTATGCACTTCTGTTGTCGCAAGTATAAAGATAACATATTCGGGAGGTTCTTCAAGTGTTTTCAACAGCGCATTGAACGCTCCTGACGAAAGCATATGCACCTCGTCAATAATATAAACTTTATATTTGCCCTGCGTCGGAGAATATGACACCTCCTCAACAATCTGTCTTATATCATCAACACCATTATTACTAGCAGCATCCATCTCAATAACATTCATGGATGAGCCCTGGAGTATTGCCTTACACAAAGAGCACTCTCCGCACGGGCTTCCATCATTTGGATTTTCACAGTTTACTGCTCTTGCAAATATTTTTGCTATTGATGTTTTACCTGTTCCTCTTGTACCGCAAAACAGGTATGCATGTGAAGTTCTTTCATTCTTTATTTGGTTTTTAAGAGTCGTAACAATCGGATCCTGACCCTTAACCTCATCAAAGGTTCTTGGTCTGAACTTACGATATAAAGCAGTATATGACATCCTAGTCTCCGAAACTGATTCCTAATAATTTCGCCTCTTTGATAATTGATGCATCAGGCTCAAGCATTTTAAGCTTACCGGCTACATCCTCAAGAGGTACCTTAACGATTTCTCTGTTTCTGTATCCAACCATAAATCCATATTCACCCTTTAAGATCAGCTCACCTGCTTCTGCACCGAGACGGCTTGCAAATACACGGTCATAAGGACAAGGTGATCCACCTCTTTGAGTATGTCCTGGTACTGTAACTCGAACTTCCTGTCCTGTTTTCTTCTGAATCTGATCTGCGATTTCGTAAGAAACTGAAGGATATGGACTATTTTCGAGTTTTTTCTTATATTCCTTCTTTGAAAGAGCAGCGTCTTCCTTTGAAATTGCACCCTCAGCAACTGCAATGATGGTAAACTTACTGCCGTTCTTATGTCTCTTTTCTATAGCTTCAACAATTTTATTAATATCATATGGTATTTCCGGTATAAGAATAATATCGGCTCCACCTGCCATTCCGGCATTAAGTGTAAGATATCCTACCTTATGGCCCATTACTTCAACAATAAATATACGTCCATGTGATGCTGCAGTTGTATGTATACAGTCGATGCAGTCTGTTGCGATATTTACCGCTGACTGGAAACCAAAAGTCATATCTGTTCCCCAAAGGTCATTATCAATTGTTTTGGGTAATGTAATAACATTAAGACCTTCTTCTCTGAGAAGATTTGCAGTTTTGTGAGTTCCGTTTCCACCCAATATAACAAGTACATCAAGACGAAGCTTATAATAATTCTGCTTCATTGCCTCAACCTTGTCCAATCCGTTCTCATCAGGATCCTTGATAGTCTTAAAAGGAGTTCTTGAAGATCCAAGAATTGTTCCACCCTTAGTCAAAATACCCGAAAAATCCGAACCTGTAAGCATCTGGAAATTGCCATAAATCAATCCCTTATAACCTTCCAGAAATCCGTAAATTTCCACATCCTCGCTGCTGTTTGTAAGAGACTTAACAACACCTCTCATAGCAGCATTTAATGCCTGACAATCTCCTCCGGAAGTCAACATTCCAATTCTTTTCATCCTAAATACCCCCAATCGTTATTTTTTAATGCCAATTTGATTCTATTCTATATTGATAATAATTCCTTTGCCAGTCGACCGGCCCCATTGCCGTCCACTACTTCGTGACCTTTCATACTCATAAGTCTGAGTATATTTTTGTCATTTTCTATCCTTAACAGAGACTCTTCAATTTTGTTAAGAACCGGATCAGAATCCTTCCCGATGTGTCCGGCATAAATTGCTCCGCCCCTGTTCCCCATATCATTCGCAAGCATTCTCTGATTATCAGCAAATGAAAATACAATAAAAGGTAACCCCATCGCACACATTTCATAGCATGTACTGCCACCGGCACTGACAGCTATGTCACATTCAGCCATCAGCTGAGACATATTCTTAACATCCACATGTACAGATACATTTATATACTTATCAGCGAGATTTTCCAGTTCATCCCTGTTTTGATTCATCCTGCCGCATATGATATGTATTTCTTTGTTTTTTAGTATTTCATTATTAAGGAGCCTGTCAGTAATCTTATAAGCCAGGTTTTGAGGATCCGCACCTCCGGTACTAATCAAAATCTTCTCAAAGTTGTTTCTAATTAATTCTTCGTGTCCACGGAATTCTTTTCTAAGCGGAACATACTGTGCACCCGTCATCAGTTTAACGCCTTCAATATGGTAGTTATTACTGTCGGCATATGAGTTATAATTTATGATTCCGTCTACATTTTCATATTCTGCGTATATATCATCCATACACACGACTGCTGCATTTTTACTGACATGGCCGGTATATTCTTTACTCACAAGGTAACTGTCTATTACAACTGTTGGCCTTTCCTTTTCCTTTTGACAAATTTCAGAAACAATTAATGCCTCTTTCTTCGAAAAAGCCACTGCCCCAAGCACGCAGGTCTTAAAGCCCCGGCTTTTCACAATATCTGCTGACTGTTCATCTGCACACAGAAAACATACTATATTTTTATCCATCTCCGATGCAATTGCAAAGCATCTCATGAGATGTCCCAATCCAATTGTTGAATTTCCGTCCGCTCGGAAGAATATCATCAATTCTCACCCTTCATTGCCTGAAATTTTATTTCTGCAATATGCCAGTCCGACATAGTGTCTATATCCTGTACTTCCATTTCCGGAAGCTCGTATGGCATTATTTTGCCTTTCATTATTTCTTTGTTTCGCTTAAAGTCTTCTGTCTTCATGATATAGAATTGTCCTGCATCATGAAAATGAGGTTCCAAATCCTGACTTCTGGCATCTATATATTCCGGATACTTAAATTCAAGTCCTTCGCCGTTTTTCACTAATGATCGCTGAACAGGATATGAAAACTTTACTACAGGAAGCAAAGTATCAAAATCAGAGTTAACTAATTTTCCCATTGCTTCTTTTATTTTTTTATCAGTAATAAATACGGCTGTCGGATATATACAGCAAAGAACGTCAAAATGTTCTCCGCGTTTTTCATATTCGTCCAGCACCTCAAATAAAACATCAGCAGTGGAAGCAAAGTCATTTGCTGTTCTTTCACTTCTCATAAATGGTACACTGGCACCATACTCTTTTGCTATCTTCGCAATATTTTCATCATCCGTTGAAACCATCACCTCATCAAATTCACCGGAACTTAGTGCAGCTTCTATGGAATACGCAATAATTGGTTTTCCGAGAAATGGTAACATATTTTTATGTGGTATTCTCTTGCTTCCGCCACGTGCTGTTATAATCGCAATCTTTTTCATTTTCCCCTCTTTTACAAAGATATAAATCCTTTAAAAGCCTATCCTTTATTCTACCATATCTGAAGAATTCTTTCTATTCTTATCAGCCTTGTTTCGTATTCTTAATTCCTTAAAAAACTTCTGAAGAATATCAGTACATTCCTTTTCCATCACGCCTCTTACAGTCTCTACACGATGATTAAATTCTTCCATATTTAATATGTTTAAAATCGATCCTGCGCATCCTGCTTTTGGATTCATTGTTCCAATAACTACTTTGTCCATCCTTGACTGTACTATAGCTCCGGAACACATCTGACACGGCTCCAGCGTCACATACATGGTACAGCCTTCAAGTCTCCAGTCTCCCATCTTTTTGCTTGCTTTATTTATTGCTGTTATTTCCGCATGGGAAAGAGTATTCTTATCTGTATTTCTTCTATTATATCCGCGACCTATTATTTTTCCTTCATATACTATAACGCAGCCTATGGGAACCTCTCCAAGCTCATATGCCTTCAAAGCCTCTTTAAGGGCCGCTTTCATATATTTTTCTTCTTCAGTAAGTTTCCTCATATATTAATCCAAACCTCTTATTGTTATTTTAAGATTCTCTATCTTGTTAGTCATATCAGATATTTCTTCTTTGGTATATGCTGCAAGTCCCTTTTTAATAACATAGTCAGAATCTTTAAAGCTCTGCAGGTACCATGTGTCTGCTCCGGAAATCATCCGTGCCATTTCCATAATATCTTCTTCCTGATGATATTCCTTTACTAGGGTTGTTCGGAATTCATAGGGTAACGCTCCATTAATCAGATAATCTATTGACTGCTTAATTTTTGCCACATCTATATTCTTAATTCCTGAAGTGATCTCATATTTTTCATAGGTATTTTTAATATCCATTGCAATATAGTCCACAAGCTTCTCTTCAATTAGCTTCTGAATTATTTCAGGGTGCATTCCGTTGGTATCCAGCTTTATTAAATAACCGAGAGCTTTTATCTTTGACAGGAATTCCGGCAAATCACCTTGAATCGTGGGTTCTCCACCGGATACACACACACCTTCAAGTACATTCTTTCTTTTTATCAGATGCTCAAATACTTCTTCTTCCGAAACTGCCGGTTCCAATGAAGGATTCAGCACTAGATTTCCGTTATGGCAAAATGGACATCTAAAATTACAGCCACCTGTAAATATGGTGGCTGCTACCTTTCCGGGATAATCCAATAATGTAGTTTTCGTCAATCCTAAAATTAACAACTTGACATTCCTTCCAAAATCTAATAGGATTCTCTTTAGTAAATCTTGTATTTTTAAGGAAGCTGTCGTGGCCGCCCTTGATAAGTGGTGTTGATCTCCGGGTCCTGCGCAATGGGAACCCACGAACCGTGTCAGGTCGGGAACGAAGCAGCACTAAGAGGGACTTTTCATGTGCCGTGGGGGTTCCTGGAAGTAGCTAACTGTCGGGTAACGCACGGCGGTTTCCTTGAAAGTACAGGATTTATTTTTGTTCTGATTCAAGATACTTCAGATAATTATAAACCATCATTGCTATCATAAAGGTCAAAGCATCATCAAACACTCTGACATCAAGCCCCGTTATGGCTTTTAGTTTTTCAACTCTGTACACAAGCGTATTTCTGTGGATAAACATCTGACGTGATGTTTCAGATACATTCAGGTTGTTTTCGAAGAATTTGTATATCGTTGAGACAATTTCTTCATCAAAGCCTGCCGGATCATTATCCTTAAATATTTCTTCTATAAACATCTGGCAAAGACCGGCCGGTAACTGATATATCAGACGCCCTATTCCCAAACTGCTGTATGAATTCACTTTTCTTCCTGCATAAAATATTCTTCCAACATCTATGGCCATAAGTGCTTCTTTATAAGATTTTGATACGTCCTTCAGTTCATCAACTATCATTCCATAGCCAACTCTTACATTTACCATAATCTCCGCACTTATCGTATCTACTATGGTATTGGCTAACATTTCAAGTTCTTCAGGCTTTTCCTTTTCAAGTGCTTTTATTAGTATATGATTGTCTTCATCAACCTTTGTGACATAGTCTTTTCCCTGCTGTGAAAACATTCCCTTCAAAAGGTCAGCTATAAGATTATCTTTGTCCTTATCTGAAGAAATAACAAATACTACTCTTGGAACATTTATATCCACATGTAATTTACGTGCTTTATTATATACATCAACAAGAAGCATATTATCCATAAGAAGATTCTGAAAATAATTGTTCTTATCAAGCTTTTCTTTATATGCATTGATAAGCATATTTAAGTTGCTTACCGCAATCTTCCCTATCATATATGCATTATCATCACTGCCAAAAACATTAACTACATACACAAGATTATCATCATCATATACTTTGAGAAGATGATTAAACTGAACAACCTGACTATCTGCAGGCGAAATAATGAACCCGGCAAGTATTGTAGGAGTCAGATCTGGCTTATCACCAACCAAATACAACTCTTTACCATCCTGATCATATACAGAAATATTAGCTTTGGTTATATTGCTCAGATCGTCTATGCAATTTCTTAAAATTTGTGTAGTAATCATATCTTCCCCAACTCGTATATTATGGTTTCACACAACACTTGTATGTTTTCTTTTAGCGAAAACTGCCTGTTGCTTCAGGCACTCATCACTATTTATTATACACCAACGACATGCAATAAAAAAGACCACCTCTTACAGAGGTGGTCCAAGTAATTAAAGTAAGGACTAGTTTGTGATAACCTGTGATGTTTCCTTATCAAATACGTGAATCTTTTCAACATCAAATGCGAACTTAACTGTATCGCCAGGTCTTGCTGTTG
>JAKSRY010000058.1 GCA_024403415.1 Lachnospiraceae bacterium | reverse complement strand
GGAACATCCTCAAGACTTTTTGGTGGAAGCATACCTTCTACGATAGGATAATGAGAAAAAGTGAAAGCACTATCGGTTGTAAAAGCAGACGGCTTTGTCTCCGCCTCCTGTTTACTTCGTAAATCAACGATTGTAGTTATGCCTCTATCGAGTAGAAGTTTTTTGTCTGATGCGCTTAATGATTCACACCTATCACTTCTATATATCCGATTGCTTAATGTATAATTCTTTGTTCCCTGAATTCTGTACATACCAAGCTCTCTGGTATTCATAGTACTTTCAAGAATAGATTTTGGCATATTATCCCATGCAGATAAGTAACTATCTGTGCCATTTTTTTGACACTCAAGGTTATCTAACTCCCGCGCACAATATTCCAAAGCCTCTGCTATATACTCATCTGTCATTTCTTTTGTGAAGAAAAATATATCATCATATTCTATTGGAACAAAATACGAATTCATATTTTGAATCAATCCTTCTAGATCAAAAGAACATATCTGATTTATAAGTTCTTTATCAAAGTCAGTTGGAATAATAACCTCATTTTTAAGACTATATTTCTGGACAACATAATAATTACCTATAGCATAATCCCTATGAAGCTTCTCTACATTTCTCGGTATCATAGGATTCCAGTGATATTTATCGTATACGAAATGTCTATAAATGATATCCTGTATCAAATGAAGGTAATATCCTAAATATAAGTCATCTTGCTTCATCAATTCGCCATAAATGCTCCTGTAGCTGTCAAGATCATAGGTTTTCTTATGTCCGCCTGCAACAGATATCTTCATATGGCTGTTACCATTATATCCGGCATCAACAAGGATAGAACCCAGTTTAAGTCTATCGGGATTATTAAATTGTCGTCTCTTTATCAGTTCATATGTAATTGCATAATGAATAATACTTGATGCCATAATCTACTCCCTGAGTCTAAACTAATATTCTCAAATCATACGAAACGACTTCAGTGCCTTCATAATCGCATCCTCTTTCTCTTCACCTGCGCTATATTAAGACTACTTACCTTCATCGCATCATTATGCTCAGCCACATATTTTTTAATCTCTTCATATGTAGCCTTACTTTCAGCGCTAGTCAAATCCAGCTCATCCATATCCAGTTTTACATTTACATGATGCTTCGCTTCATGAAGTTTGGACAAAAGACATACCGTCTCCACGGTCTTTTCGTTGATTAACCAAATTCTTCTTTAGTAATGGCCATTTCAATAATATTGTCTCTCTCATGTGAGACAATCTCTTTATCGACAAAACCAACTTTTTTATAACAGTTGTGAGCTATATCATTATGTTCAAATACACCTATTGTTACAGTTTGGACTCCAAGGATATTAAAAGCGTAATCCAGTCCTGCTCGCAGCATGCTTGTTCCATACCCTTTTCCTCGAATAGAGTCATCAACTATTACCCAGCCAAAACGAAGAACTTTGTTATCTCCATGAATATATCTCATGATAAAATGCCCAATAACACCATCCTCATCTGTAAACGCAATCCAAGGATAGAAATTATCTTCCTCTTCGCAATCACCGTTATCCTTCAGATATTTACTATCAACGATCTCCGCACTAATTGGATATGCTCCAAAGTGATCTCCGCCCCACTTATAAAAGACCTCTTCATCCCTTATCCAGCTAACAATCTTTTTTGCATCACAACTCTTATATGGTCTTAGTCTCACTTTTCATACCTCCACAATGTTAGCTTTTCACATAATCTATCAAGGTCATTTTTATAATTCGATAAGAACTTTCCACTTACCATTTCGTTTTCCATTTTCTCTACAGATAAGTCCCTTTTCCTGCTTTCTACAGTACGAGTTTTTATGGTTCTCTCTGATTTACCAATAATACTCGCCAATTCCTTCTGTATAATATTAGGATTTTTAATCAGCTCGTTAATAATTGCCAATTCCTCCAAAGTGCAATTTTTGCACTTTGAATTAAGTGAATTTGCACTTTGAATTGCACTTTCACTTTGAAAATCTATATGCATATATCTATTTTTAAGTTCATGACCGGCATTCATCAAAAGATTCTCAAAAAAAAATTCCAGAAACTTTGTAGTCGCATGAATACCATTTTGCCAGTCATTGCTCTTGTCTACCTTGTCCGGTTCGCCCTGACGTATATATTCATTTAATACTAATTCCCAATTTTTCTCTCTCAAGAAATCACTCCTCATTAATGGACCACTAACCCCGTCCCCCAGGTCCACTGGCTAGCAAACAGACCGTTTCTACATGTACTGTCTGGCTAAACATATCAACCGGCCTAATTTTCCTAATTTCATATCCGCAATCACACAAATATCTTAAATCTCTTGCAAGGGTTGCCGAATCGCAGCTTACATACACAATCCTGGAAGGGGAAGTCTTGGCGACTACTTCCAACGCTTTCTCATCCATTCCTTTTCTTGGAGGATCCATGACTATAACATCTGCACTAATATCTTCAGCGTGTTCTGCAAGGTATTCTTCTGCAGGTGCACATATGAACTTGGCATTGTTAATGTTGTTTTCTTTTGCATTTTTGATGGCATCTTCGATTGCTTCCGGAACAATTTCTATTCCATGTACTTTCTTTGCATGATCTGCCATTGCCAATGTTATTGTTCCTATTCCACAACACAAGTCCCAGACCTCTTCTTTTCCTGTAAGGCCGGCATATTCAATTGCTGTTCCGTACAGTTTTTCAACCTGTATGGGATTAACCTGATAGAAGGATAATGGTGAAATACTGAATTTTAACTCCCTTCCACCGACTTTCATAATGTCATCTATTGTTTCTTTTCCCCAAATCAAAGAATAGTTATCACCCATAATAACGTTGGTATTCTTTGTATTTGTTGAAAAAGATATACTCTCAATCCTGCTGCCAAAAATATCCTTAAGCTTCGAATTCAAAGAGATAAGTCTGTCAGCCAAAGCTTCAACAGCTTTCATTTTAGGAGAATTAATAACAAGACATACCATTATTTCTCCGGTCCTGAAGCCTTTTCTTATAAGAGTATGTCTTAAAAATCCAGAGCCTGATACTTCATCATATGCTGATATTCTGTTATCCTTCATCCATTGCAGAATGGATTCCAATATCAGTTTATTTTCCGGAACCCCAAGGAAACATTCTGTATTACTGATAATACTATGAGTTCTTCCTGCATAGAATCCGGTTATTACTCTGTTTTCTTTATCTTTTCCAAAAGGAAACTGAGCCTTATTTCTATATCCGAACTGATAGTCATTTCCCTGTTCATCAATTGCTCCAATAATTGGTTCTGTAAGTGAATCAATCAGTTCCCTGTCAAACCCGCCAAGTCGAATAAGGTTGTTTTTAACCTTATTTTCCTTAAATTTTAGCTGAGCATCGTAACTCATATTCTGAATCTGACAACCGCCACACTGACGGGCATAAGGACATTTCCCGGTTATCCTGTCTTTTGAAGGCACAATTATGTTCTCAAGTCTTCCATAACCATATGTCTTTTTCACCTTGGTCACACGAATAGTTGCCTTATCGCCAATAATTGCGTCTTTAACAAAAAAGGTGAAGCCATCAACCTTTCCGATGCCTTCGCCTTCATTACTCATATCTGTAATTTCTATTTCAAGAAAATCATTTTTTTGATACATTTTTATTCCATCCTGGTTGCTATTACATTTGAGTCAAGAATCTTCTTGAATCCAAGCCATCCCTTTGATGTCTCATTTTCCATCATCTCAGAGAAAATCTGCATCTTCGCATCTGTATTATCTGCAAAATTTAATGCTACGGCCTCCATAATAGCAGGCTTCTTAGGTGATCCAAATTCATATTCACCATGGTGGGCCAAAATACAATGCTTAAGCTCTGACTCAAGAACTACAGGAAATCCCGGAATACCTTCTTTTCCATCTCTTCCGTGAATAACTCCATCTATCATCTCCACACCTATCACAATATGACCGAGGAACTGACCATCGTCTGTATAATCATTATCAGGATAAAGAGATAATTCCCTGGTCTTTGCAACGTCATGGCATATAGCTGCAGTTAAAAGCAAATCTCTGTTAAGCATAGCGTACTGGGTACAGTAATAATCGCAAAGATTCGTTACTGCGAGAGTATGCTGCAGAAGTCCTCCAACGAAACTGTGGTGAACAGACTTTGCTGCAGAAGATTTCTTAAATTTATATACTAATGCCGCATCTTCAACGAACATCTTCTTAAGTAATGAATTAAGATATGGATTTTTAACAGAATCAATATAAGAAAGCAGCTTGGCATACATCTCTTCTATATCATAGGGGGATACCGGAAGATAATTTGCAGGATCATATTCTCCTTCGTTACATCTTCTTGCACGTCGCACATTTACCTGCAAAGTACCATTAAAAAGAGTTACTTCGCCAACTACTTCAACATAATCCTTCTCATCAAACTCATCCACTGCTGCCGAATTCGGTTCCCAGTTTTTAGCATCCACAGTTCCTGTCTTATCCTGAAGAACAATACTGTCATATGGCTTTCCGTTTTTGGTAGTAAGTGAATTTTTCTGCTTAATCAGATAAATATCGGAAATTCTGTCACCATCTTTTAAGTCTTTAATAAACTTCATAAATCCTCTTTTCTAACATTACATTTACTTTTATTCCTGTCCGGGAATAGTAATATTAAATTCCATTACACTATATCCATCAAGACCCTGTCTCTTAACCTTTATCTTTATAATGTCTCCGGGACTCATGGTTAGTCTTATATTATTTACATCCTGAAATGTCTCTACAACCGCTCCTGCTACTTCCGTGATAATATCTCCACTTTGTATTCCTGCTTCCAGTAATGGCGAATCAATCTCAAGCTCTTTGATATAAATGCCTTTGGGAATATCCATATCCATGCTGATTTCATCTGTTACATTAGCACCATGGATTCCTAAATATGCGATGGGATTTCCATTTGACATTCGCTCAATAAGTCGTTTCATCTCAGTGATACCGATGGCACAGATATTATTTGGCATGTCATGAAGTGCATAGTCCATATCTATCATGCCCATCAGCTGTCCCTTAATATTGACTAAAATACCGGTTCCCTGAGGACTGCCATATATATCGGTTGTCAAAAGATGATAGTTTGAATCGGCAAGATCTATTTCCAAAGAACAGCTTGTAATGGTTCCTATCATCATGGAATCATCCACTCCCAATGGTCTGCCCAGTGCTACTATTGGCATTCCATTCAAGTATTTTCCGGCAGAAGAACCCATCTCAATTACTTCAATACTGTTAATGGTAGATATTCTCATTGTAGACTTATTAACAGCTACAATTGCATATCCGGAAATATGATCCTTAATAAGTACTTCTCCAATATAAGTGTTATCATCATCAAACACGATTTCTATACTGTCTGCATCCGATAATTTATTAAGATTGGCAAGAATTAAATAATCTCGTCCATTATCTGCTACAATGACTCCACCTATTGTCGATTCATTGTTAACCTGATTATTAAGCCAGTCTGTTTCCTGACTAATACCCACAACCTTAACCAAAGATGGTGAAATTCTTCTTGTCATATCAGAAACTACACTGGATATTGAAAGATAGTCATCTGAACCGTATTCTCTTCGTGTAGTAACCTGCTCGCCTGTCGTATGCTCTTCCACAACCGGAGTTGCCGATTCTGAAGGTGAAGGAAGCAACTGTGATTCATCAAAAATCATATCCTGAGGATTGGTCTCTTCCTGTATTTCTCCGGGAAAAGTTATAGTAGCAAGCTCTTCTTCCTTTTGCGGATTGAGCTTTTCACTAATTAACGGCTCAAGGAATAAGAAGGTTAAACACGCAACCAGTCCAAAAAGAACTGCCAAAACAACGGTTGTAATCAGCTTTCTGAATAATTTTCTCTTATTAATCGGCCTCTTCTTAATGGTTTCTTTCATAAAGTCAGAGGTCTTAATAGCCTGAACCTGTTCTTCTGTCTGCTTCTCCTTAGTCAGTGAATCTTCTGTTATATTTAATTCTTTTTCAGATTCCTTTTTTTTCATTATTTGCTTTCGTCAAATGCTTTTCTTACGGCAATTGCCAACTGATCTGCACAGGAAGTAGACTTAAATCCACATGTATTTCCCTTTAACTTCTTTTCAATCTCATCAACTGTCATTCCGTCAACCAGAATTGAAATCGCTTTCAAATTTCCATTACAGCCTCCTGCAAAAGATACATTTGATATAACATCCCCATTGATATCAAAATCAATTATCTGTGCACATGTTCCACTTGTCTTAAAACTATACTTCATATTTTTATCCTAAATCCGGTTTACGATTATAATCCGGATTCATTCCTTTCTTCCGGCTGTTACCGGATACTTATTACTGTTAAACCTTTTACTGCCAACTGCAATCCCTACGCCTATAAGAAAAATCGCTTTACACCATATTTCTAACAAAAGAAAATATGGCATATCCAACCCAAAAGGCTATATATACTATCATTCCCTTATTGATAACTACAGTAGAAAATCTCTTTCCCTTTGGTATATTATCTTCAACGGGAACAAGATAGAATCTTCTTCTGAATACTATCCAGAGAACTACACCCGCAATGACAATTCCCCATACCAGTATTGAATAACCTAAATATAATATTACTCCGGCCTTATTCTCTAAAAACCATCCTAAAATATCGTCACTCACCAGAAGTTGACTTATAGCACTATATTTCAGCACCAATGATGCAATCACGCTTCCAAGGAAGTTTATGATCATGTGTAAAAATATACTGTATCGAATGCGTCCGGTTCTTACATATATGAAACCAAAGAACATTCCCAGGCCTGTAGCATAAAGACCCTGTGCAAGATTTCCATGGAAAAGTCCAAACAATACACCTGACAGAACAACCGCTACACCTTCTCCATGCTTAACAGCCCTGTCTATCAATAATTTCCTGAAAATTAATTCTTCACATATTGGCGCTATTATTACCATAAGAATAATTTGTAAAAATATATTCGTTCCGGTAACCACATTAGCCAGCGGATTTATATTTTTAAATCCGACTCCCTCCATTACCACATTAATAATGCTTGAAGGAATTGTGTATGCCATATTAATAACAAGCATCAATGCGTAAGCCATTATAAATGCTATAAAGAACTTACCCGTCGGCATTTTATGCTCTTCTATTACTTTTGCTTTTGGCATTCTTGTAATAATAAATACCATAATAGGATAACCTATCAGAAATCTTGGCAGCATCTCAACAAGCAATATATTCTGAATCGAACCGAGCCATTCCGGAAAGAATTTCTTCACAAGAAAAGCTATTCCCAATATAAGCAAAAGAAGAATTGCGCTTCCGGCAATATACCGGAAGCCCAATTCACTATAATATTTTCTAATCTTTTTCTGATTAAATTCCATATGAATCCTGCTAATAAAATTAATTAATTCTGTCCATAATAAGCATTCTTTCCATGCTTACGGAAATAGTGCTTGTCCTGGAGTTCCTGTGGTGCCGGCTCAATCTGAGGATTGATTGTTTCAGCTCTATATGCCATCTTGGCAACTTCCTCAAGAACAACTGCATTATGAACAGCATCCTTTGCATCTTTTCCCCATGCAAAAGGTCCATGATTCTTACAAAGAACAGCCGGAACAGCCATTACATCTATATTTCTCTTAGTAAATTCATTTACTATAAGATGTCCTGTGTTCTCTTCATATGCCTGATCAATTTCTTCTTTTGTAAGACATCTTAAGCAGGGAACTTCTCCGTAAATATAATCAGCATGCGTTGTTCCGTAACATGGAATTGATCTTCCTGCCTGAGCCCATGATGTTGCATAGCTGCTATGTGTATGAACTACTCCTCCAATTTCGGGGAAAGCCTTATATAATTCAAGATGTGTAGCTGTATCAGAAGAAGGATTGTATTTTCCTTCGACTCTGTTTCCGTTTAGATCCATAACTACCATGTCATCCGGTGTAAGCAGGTCGTACTCAACACCTGACGGCTTAATTACAAACAAGCCTGACTCTCTGTCTATAGCACTTACATTTCCCCATGTGAATGTAACTAATCCGTACTTTGGAAGCATCATATTCGCTTCATATACTTTTTTCTTTAATTCTTCAAGCATTTTAACTCTCCTAAACTCTATATATTTATACAAGTTCAACTAAAGAACTGCCTAATTACATATCAAGGGCAGCCTTTTCTGCTGCAAGACCTTTAACATATTTCTTCATAAATGCATCAAAGCCTTCAACTGCCTTCGCATCCGGCTCAATGCTTGAACCCTTCATTCCATTAAATATCTTATTATTAAGATAATTCTGTAATGTAAGTCCATTATCAGCTTTCTTCTCATCAAGGAAAGCAGCAAGAAGAGCCATTCCCCAAGGACCACCTTCTCCGGCTGTCTCCATTACAGATACAGAAGCATTCATGGCTGCTGCCGCAATTGACTGTCCAACAACAGGTGTCTTAAATAATCCACCGTGTCCGAACATTTCATCACATACAACGCCTTCTTCCTTAAACATTAAATCAAGACCATACTTCAATGCTGCCAGTGAAGAATAGATATGCATTCTCATGAAGTTAGCAAGAGTGAACTTATCTTCAGCAGTTCTTACAAACATAGGAGCTCCCTTATCAAATCCTGTTACAGGCTCACCTGAAAAATAGTTGTAAGAAATAAGTCCGCCACAATCATTGTCACCTTCAAGAGCCTTATTAAACAATGTTGTATAAAGAGTATTCTTATCTACTGATGCTCCGATTGCTTTAGCAAATTCATCAAAAATATTTACCCATGCATTAATATCTGAAGTACAGTTGTTACAATGAACCATACCAACCAATGCACCATCAGGTGTGGTTACAAGGTCAATTTCCGGATATACTTTCTTGAGTTCCTTCTCAAGTACTACCATTGCAAATATAGAAGTACCAGCTGAAACATTTCCTGTTCTCTTTGCAACAGCATTTGTAGCTACCATTCCTGTTCCTGCATCTCCTTCAGGTGGAGCAAGAGGAATTCCTGCTTCAAGGTTTCCTGAAACATCAAGCTTCTTTGCACCTTCTGCTGTTAAACATCCGGCAGCTTCACCGGCGCTTAATACCTTAGGAGAAATGGCTCTTAAATTCCATCCAAATCCTTCAGGCTTAACAAGTTCGTCAAATGTCTTGATCATCTTTTCATCAAAATCACCGGTATTGATATCGATAGGATACATTCCTGAAGCATCACCAACACCAAGAACCTTCTCACCTGTCAACTGCCAGTGAACATATCCGGCAAGAGTTGTGAAATAGTTGATATCTTTGCAATGAGGCTCTTTATTAAGAATTGCCTGATAAAGATGTGCGATACTCCATCTTTGAGGAATATTGTAATTAAATGCTTCTGTAAGCTTCTTTGATGCTTCTTCTGTAATTGTATTTCTCCAGGTTCTGAAAGGAACAAGAAGCTCATCCTTATCATTAAATGCAAGATAGCCATGCATCATTGCAGAAAATCCGATAGAAGCAAACTTCTTAATGGTTATGTCGTATTTAGCTTTTACATCCTTTAAGAGATCTGCATAACAGTCCTGAACACCATTCCAAACACTGTCAAGGGAATATGTCCAGATTCCATTATCAAGCTGGTTCTCCCATTCATGAGATCCTGTTGCAAGAACTTCGCCTTTCTCATCAATCATTACTGCCTTAATTCTTGTAGAACCAAATTCTATACCAAGATATGCTTTTCCATCTTCAATATATTTCTTAATATCCATTTCAAACCTCCGTATTATACTGTTTTAACTGCTAAATGAAGAACAGAACATGCCGGGATCTTAAAGCTGATTCTGTTTTCTTTACATGTAACATCATCAAAATCTTCTGTCTTTACTACTGAAGGATTCTCAAAGGTATTATGTGCATCCATCTTTCCTGTAAGAATCTCTCCCTTAACTGAAGCTATATTTTTATCAACCAGAACGCCATCGATATCATATGCATCAGTACATGAAAGATTATTGATTGTGATATTAATTGTTCCATCTTCTGAAATTGAAACTGACTCTGTAAGATTGGGAACCTTATTATCCTCATCACCAATCATTTCGTTTTCGATGTGGCTGTCAAGAAGCTCTGCACCCTGATGACAATTAAACATCTTAAATACATAATATGTAGGAGTTTTAATCATCTTTTCTCCATCTGTAAGAATTACAGACTGAAGTACATTAACAAGCTGCGCTATATTTGCCATCTTAACTCTGTCACAATGCTTATTGAAAATATTAAGATTAATTCCGGCAACAAGAGCATCTCTTATAGTATTCTGCTGATACAGGAATCCGGGATTTGTTCCGGGTTCTACATCATACCAGGTTCCCCATTCATCAATGATAAGTCCTATTTCATTCTTCTTATCATACTTATCCATAATAGCTGTATGAGTACGGATAAGCTCTTCCATATACAGAGTCTTCTTAAGAGTGTTGTACCAGTCCTTAGAATTAAATACTGTTGCCGCACCCTTTGTTTCCCATGTATTGGGAACAGTATAATAGTGCAAAGATAAGCCATCCATCAAACCATGAGCATTTGGAGGAGTTGGCCTTTTGAAGCATGTATCCATTACAACATCAGTCCACTCAAAATCATCTGCATTTGCACCACAACATACCTTAAAAACAGGCTTCTCATTATTATAATTTCTTACATAGGTCTGATATCTTCTGTAAAGATTTCCGTAATACTCGGGCGTCATGTTTCCTCCACAACCCCAGTTTTCATTACCTACTCCGAAATAATTAACTGTGTAAGCATCTTCATGACCATTCTCTTTTCTCCAGTCTGCCATAGGTGACACACCTTCCATGGTCATGTACTCAACCCATTCACTCATTTCCTGAACGGTACCTGAACCTACATTACCATTTATATAGGTTTTACATCCAATCTGCTTACAAAGCTCCATGAACTCATCTGTTCCAAAGCTGTTATCCTCTACAACTCCGCCCCAGTGAGTATTAATCATTTTCTTTCTCTTTTCCTTTGGACCGACTCCGTCCTTCCAGTGATACTCATCTGCAAAGCATCCACCCGGCCATCTTAATACCGGAATTTTCATTTCCTTCAATGCTTCGACAACATCGTTTCTCATTCCCTTAGTATTAGGAATATCAGAGTCTTCTCCAACGAAAAGTCCTTCGTAGATACATCTGCCCAAGTGCTCTGAGAAATGTCCCTGCAATTCAGGATTAATGTGTCCTTTTTGATTATTTGGATTAATAACCAGCTTATACATTTTTCTTTCCTTTCCCCTTTTCTTCAAATACCTCTCAATCGATACTTGAAATATTTTTACAGTTGCACTACATAATCTAAAACAAACAAAACCTAAAAATTACTTTGCTAAAAATTCCATTGCTTCAAGATATCCGTTTAATCCATGTCCTGTTATTACCTTCTTGACATAAGAACGAATGAAGCTTATTTTTCGAAATTCATCACGATTATCAACATCTGTAATATGAACTTCAACAGTTGGAATCGATACAGCCTTTAATGCATCAAGAATAGCTACTGAGGTATGTGTATATGCCCCGGGATTAATTACTATTCCATCAATTCTTCCATATGATTCCTGTATTTTATCCACTAAATCACCTTCATGATTTGACTGGAAAAATTCTGCTTCAACGCCTAACTCTTTAGCTTTGTTTTCACACATGCCGATAAGGTCATGATAGCTTTCACTGCCATACATTCCCGGCTCTCTTATACCAAGCATATTAAGATTAGGTCCGTTAATAATGAGTAATTTCATTTTTTTATCTCCGATGTTATCAATATTTGATATTCGTTCGGCAATAGTAGCAGCGTCTGCATCCACAAATATTTTCGCATCGCTAATTGCCGTATATATCGGAAGTCTCTTATAATACAGAGCCTTTTTCTTTTCACTGCCTTTTGAAAGTGGTCTTCCCTCTGATGACAATTCCTTAAGCTGTCTGTCTATGAAAACTAAAAGACCATTCTGCTTAAGAGCATCAACATTTTCCTGTCTTAAAATAGCTCCGCCACCGGTTGCTATTACGAATCCCTGTTTCGTAGAGATTTCTTTAACAACTTCTGATTCAGAATCCCTGAAAGCGGGCTCTCCGTATTTTTCAATATATTCCCCGGCAGGAATCCCAAATTTATCCTTAAACAGCTCGTCCGTATCTGCAAACTGAAGATTTTCTTTTTCAGCAAGAATCTTTCCTACTGTGGTCTTGCCACAGCCTGCCATACCAATTAGAACTATGTTCTTTTTAGATTTTTCGATAACAGACACTGTACGGTTAATTTTTTCCATATCTTCATCACTGAATGATGGTTCCTTATGGAAAAAATACTGTTCCGCATAATATGCCTGAGCAACCAGCATTGGAAGTCCATTAGTTGTTTTCATTCCTCTTTTCTTTGCTTCCTGAACAATCGGAGTCACAAGCGGATTATAAATAACATCCACTACAGCCTCTAATTTAGGAAAGCTTGAAAGTTCAACAGGACTTTCATAATTATTTGGATACATACCAACAGGAGTGGTATTAATCAAAACCGTGACACCTGCTGCCTTATCAATATCTTCATATTTGAGGAAAATCAACTCAGCATCAACATCAATTGGATAGCTCTTTCCGCTTCTTGAAAGCAGATAAATTGACTTAGCCCCCATTTTAGATGCTGTATAGCAGGCAGTTTTAGAAGTTCCGCCACTTCCAAGAATCACAACCTCCTGACCTTCAAAGCTTATTCCGGCTCTTCTCACCATATATTCAAAGCCCAGAGTATCAGTATTATATCCTTTAAGCCCTTCAGCATCTTTAACAAGTGTATTAACACAACCTATAGCTTTGGATGTTTCATCAGGAGTACAATGTTTCATTGCCGTTTCTTTATATGGAATGGTAACATTTGCACCATTAAAATCTGCTTTCTCAAAAAAAGCATCGATTTCATCCTTTGGAATTTCCATTAAGCCATATTCAGGTATATAAAATTCTTTATGTATTACCGGAGAAAAGCTATGTCCAAGTTTTTCCCCTATCA
>JAKSRY010000057.1 GCA_024403415.1 Lachnospiraceae bacterium | reverse complement strand
TAATCACATAAGCTGTCCTTATTCAACAATTATTTCTCTATGCAATTTTCGTGTCGGCATATTACACAATACATTATCTTGATAAATATGTTTGTTATTTTCAAGAAAAGCTTATTCTTCTACAAGATATTGTTATATACTCAATTTATCCGAACTAATTTTTCTATACCATAACGATTTTTAAGTCGCTAAAAATTGTATTACTATTATCATATGAACATTACATTTACAACTTATTTAATTTTATGCCCTCTAGTATTCCTTGGGGCTTTCGTGGATTCCATCGGTGGAGGCGGCGGTCTTATATCTTTGCCTGCCTATCTTCTTTGTGGACTTCCTCCTCATATGGCAATCGCTACCAACAAACTTTCTTCTGCCTGTGGCACAACCATCTCTACACTTAAATTTGCAAAAGAAAAACTCATAAACTATAAATTGGCTGTTCCAACCATACTGACAGCGCTTCTCGGTTCAGCCATTGGAGCTAAATTATCCCTTTTTGCCAATGAAGATATCTTAAAAATTGTATTAGTTCCTGTTCTGTTTATCGCTGCATTCTTCGTTCTCAACAAGAATCTGTTCGGAAAAGAATACGATAATTCAACCGGGATTAATGTCAGGACATATATATTTGCTTCTGTGGCATCACTGGTTATAGGCATGTATGATGGGTTTTATGGCCCTGGAACAGGCACATTTCTGATTATAGTGCTCAATTTGTTCGCACACCTTAATATCAGACAGGCAAACGCCCAAACAAAAACCATTAACCTCACTACCAACTTAACCTCACTTACTGTCTTTATTATCAATGGACAGGTTGTCTGGAAGCTTGGTATCGTTGCAGCTGTTTTTGGTATTGCAGGAAACTACCTCGGTGCAGGTCTTGCCATCAAAAATGCCGGTAAGATCACGCGTCCTGTAATCCTTGTGGTGCTGGCAATTTTACTGATAAAGATATTATTTGAATAAATCTGCTTTTATCTTATTTTCAGTTATTGTCATTCTTTTCTTTAGATTTGTTCAAAAATACAAATCCTAAACAGTTTAATGATATACCAAGGAAAAAGCATATCTTTTCTATCAGTGGATCAATTCTACTGACAACCCCTGTAACTAAAGCAACACATAATAGTACGAGTGATACACTAAATAATACATAACTAATAATATTTTCTTTTGATTTTTTCATTATACTCACCTCCGCAAATCTGATTTTTCTCTTAAATACCAGTCATTTACTATTTATCTATCTGACAATGTCATATTAAGCTATTGAGTGTTGTACAAGCGTTGCAGCGAATGTAGTTCCCCAAAAATAAAGGGAACCATGATTACTCTTCATGATTCCCTCATCTGTTTTTCAATATATATTCAAATTACTCCGGAATTGTAATCTCCGTCCGACAGCCATTTCCCGGACTGCTCTCTATCTTCATAGAGGCATTACACATCTGCTTCAGGCGTTCCTTAACATTCAGCATACCAACGTGGCTTCTTCCATCTTCCTTGGACGGCTGATTCATATCAAAGCCAATACCATCATCTTCTATAACAATTTTAAAATTACCATTTTCCTTATATGTACTGATTTTTACAAGGCCGGGAGCATTCTTTCCACGTATTCCATGCTTTATACTGTTCTCAACAATAGGCTGAAGACCTAATGACGGAACCTTAAAATTCTGTTCCTTTATATCATATTCAACATTCAAAATATCTCCAAATCTCTTCTTTTCAAGCTCGACATATGTTTTTATATGCATAAGCTCTGTTGAAAATGGGACCGGCTCCTGATTTCTGAGTGAATCAAGATTGGTTCTCAGATATTGTGAGAATAAAACCGTTGTCTCCTCAGCCTCTTCGGGGTCTGTCACACACAGATTGCTGATTGTTGTAAGTACGTTATAGAGAAAATGCGGCTGAATCTGTGAAATCATAAGTGCAGTACTTTGTTTCGTAAGTATCACCTGCTGCTCTGCAATCTTTTTTTCTCTTTCTGAGAAAATACGAATGTATATTAACAGTACTGACAAAAGATACGACACAAATGTCCATGAATATTCCTGTGTTATACTTTCAAACATATAAGCAACGAACGGAAAAACTACAAATGACAGAAGAATCAGTTTTTCATTAATACGCTTGTCTGATCTAAGTATTGCAATCAGGGCCAAAATAAATATAGCTAATATTGCTATATCTGCCATAAACTCAAATGGTAAATCTACGTATTCACCATTTTCCGATACTGTAAAAAATAAATCTAACTTCATGTTTATAACATCAAGGACAAGATTTACTCCAATCACAAACAGAGCAATTTTATTTGCAATCTGAAGAAATTTCCCACTAAGTTTCAATTCATCTCTAATATATGTCCAGTAAGTGTATCCGAGTATATCTTCAGTCATAAATCCGAGAGTATTGGTTATTAGTACTCCATTAATAAATCTTGAATTTCCTTCTATACATGATGACAGCAGATCCATAAAAAACAGGGCATTTAATGAAAAAATCATCCTGAACATTGCATGATTTTGTTTGTCCTCTTTATTACCTGCAAATATACCTATTAACAGCACTCCGCAGATTAACATTCCCAGACAGTCGACCACCAGATCTGTTGCATACCCTTCAATTAAATCTTCCAAATTTACCATATTATATAGGCAAATTCCCAGGATAATCATTGCTTCCGCAAGGATTAATAATCCAATATATATTTTCTTAACGTTTTTAGTACTCATCATATAATGCTGCCCCTGTAGTCTCAGCCCAGCTGTACTGTAACATATACTCACCCTTATATGCATTTATTCCATCCGGTGTTCCCTTAAGATAATCATAGTAATCACATCTGATTTTCTCGGTAATAATAGATGCTCCGGCACGTTCTCTGTTAAATATATCTCCTACTCCAAGTTCTTCAAAGGTATCATGAATATCTTTCATAAGAGAACGATAATATGCTGAATGGTCATCGTCATCATCCCAAATATTGACGATTACCTCAGCGTTTGAACACAATGCCCCTTTTCTGTCTATAAGAAATGCTATTACCTCTTTAGACTTGGCATATTTAAAGTGAACCGGCTTCTGATTTACAAATATCTCAAAATCGCCAAAGCACTGAATACAGACATCCGGTCCTCCCGGAACAGACAGAGGATATCTTAAATTGTCCAAAGCATGTCTTACCTGCTCCTTAGTCGCAGGCTTTAACAGATATCCGCTCGCATCTACCGCAAATGCATCCATGGTATATTCTGAGTAACCCGTCACAAAAATCATATTTGCTTTAGGATTAATCTTCTTAAATTTCTTAGCAAGTGTTATTCCATCGATTTCCGGCATCTGAATATCCATAAATGCCACGTCAAACGGCAGGGTTTTGGCAGACTCAAGCGCCTGTGCTGCATTGTCAAATCCATAAACTTCAGCGTCAGGTTCTGCGCTTTTAATCTTTCTTGTTATATATTCAAGTGCATTTTTTTCATCATCAATTGCATAAATTATCATCGTCTCATACCCTCACCGTAAAAAATGTATAATATGCCCTTTTTATATCCTCTTACATTATATAACAAAAGGACACTGTGTTTCTACTCACAATGTCCTTTCCTTGTTTACCAGCGCATCGATTGTTTTCAGAGGGATAAAAATTACTAATCCTCAAGGAAAATCGTCATTCCCATTTCCTGTGAAATAAGCATGCCAAATCCCATTGCATCTCTATCACCCATATCTATAGCAGCGTATTTATATCTAGTTCCGTCATCATATATTAAACAAACATTATATTCAGTAGCACATCCATATACATTCATATTAATTGTTCCATATGAATAATCAAGGATTGAATTCATACCTAATAAATCAGATCCCCAACTCGGGTCATCAGCTGCTGAGATATAAATACACATTAAAGTGTGATCTGTATTATTATAAACAGTAACAGGAACAGTATATACGCTACCGGTATATGCCAGATCTTCAAGCGTGATTACTATTCCTTTATCCATTTCTGCCTCTTTGGCACCCGAAATATCAACCATATAATCTCCATCCTTCTTATCAACATTTCCGGGTTCAACAGAAACAGCATCTGCAGATGGCGCAACATTTCTTGCATCATTGCTGAAGGCATTAGCCTTTTTTGCACTTTCATCATCTGATCCACAGGCACACAGGCTGAACACCATAATGCATGCCATCAACAAACTAATAATTTTTTTCATTTTACTTTCCTCCTTTTTCGAATATTACCGGTTCTGTCCAGTAATCATTCTGATAAATATCTTTAATATATATATTAACCTGTGCATCACAATCAACTATCTCATCATAATACACAATAATACCTACATTGCTGTCATATATAAATGAATTATCTTCAAGAAGATATGAATCTACGAAAATACCGTCATTTGTGTAAAAATCAAATAAAAACTCGATAGAATCGCCATCTTCGAACCGGAAATATCCTTTTGCAGATACATCGTCATAGGAGGGCGTATATCCTAACAGCTCACATCCATCATCTGTCCACATCACCCATATATCTATGTACTCACTATCATTAAGATATGCCGGCATATATCCAATACTGTTATCAGAAAGCTGCTCTTTTTCAAGCGCATAATATGATGCAATACAGTCATTAACATGAAACCATTTGCAGTCATATTCTATTGCAAGGTTACCTTCGTCTGTAATCTCTACATAATCATCACTTCCAAGCATTAGGTAGCCATCATCATAACAAAGATATACCTGAGTTTCGAGACTTGATATTATTAGCCAATCACTACCTTTTAGTTCAAATATATAGGAACCTTCACCTTCCTTTGCCTTAAGTGAATCCTCATCTATGTGTACATAACGATTCGCATACTCACTTACAAGTTCCTCATTATACCAGCTTTGTTCCTCAAGACCGGATATAATCATATCATCATTTTCATTAAGATATGGATTACTGCTTTCATCATTTCTTCCACCGATTTCTATCGATACAAAGTTATCAAAAAATTGAATATAATCTTCATCCACTAAACCGGTTTCATATGTCAGATTTCTATAGTCTATATATTTATCCAACATATAATAAGGGAAAAACATTGCAAGACCATTTGAATCGTCACTTCGTGATTCTCTATATAAAACAGCTTTTTCTATGGCTGCAATAATCTCATCTTTATATTCAGCATCGTCTATTCTTTTAACAAAATCAATAATATCTATCTGTTCAAATTTATCTTTACCAAAGCTTCTAGCCTCAATTCTGGCCTTGGCTATTTCATCAAACCTTCCCTCTGCAAGCATTTGATTTATATTAACCATATATTTATCAAGCGCACCTATCACTTCATCTATCTGATTTAAGTCAATTAACGCAAGTGTAGTATCTCCCGATGTTTCGGTATATTGGGGTGAAGTAAAATCACTAATCAGTTGCTTGGAAATAGATTTGATTGAAACCTTTGGATTATCTTCCACAAGATTAAGGGCATTAGTATAATACCAGCTGCTTCCGGGTTCCGTTTCTTCTGATGCAATCATATAATCAGCATTCATTTTTAAGGCATTCGCTATTTCGACTGTAGACATCAGACAACAGTCAAAGCCTATGAAATCAAAATGTATACCCGCATCCTCGAAGCCTTTTTTAATTGCATTAATATCCATACTTTGCGAATCAAATAATTTGTCTTCGCCATAGCCACCAATGGTACCACCACCATGATTCCAAAAAACAAATCCATACCTGTCTGCAGGTTTTTCTTTTGCCGCAAATTTAATAAAATCACTAAGCTGATTTGCATCCGTAATTGGATTATTTCCGGCTTCTCCTATCAGTTTAAGCTCCTTATTATTTACTTCATACCTGTACAATGCATCATTTTTTACTGTCGCATTTTTCCAGCTTTTTGCTCCCCCAGTTTCGATTACTATTTGAAGATTATTTCCGGCTTTTGAATCAAGAATCTGGTTTATACTGTTAGTTGCATATGCTCTCTTACTCTCAAGGTCAGATCCACACATATATACCATCAGTGTAAAGCTTTGGGCATCTACCTCATTATCCGCAGCAGAATCACTTACCTCTTTTGAAACAATGTTTATATCCTGCTTTTCAGAATTGCTTAGCTTTGAATCTGCTGTCTCTTTGTCATTTGCATTGTTGGTCAACAAGCTGACTGCAAAAAATATGGCAACTGCCAAAATAACAACAGCTAAGATAATCCATATTATTTTCTTATTCTTTAAGATAGAACTCATTATTATTTCAACATCCTGAAAATTAATCTTTGTAATTAATATCAAATTCATGCGATGAATACGTCAGTCCATGAACTAAAATAATATTATTTTTTCCGAACTCCGATTTATATGTACTATCCATATGAAGATTTAATCCTTCGTATGAAACCGCATAATTCTCGAAGTTATATTCACTATCAGCCTTATAATCACCACTACAGCCTGTTATACATGAAAATACCAGGCAGACTAGTAATAATGTTAATCCTACACTCAGAGCTTTTTGTCTTCTAAATTCCATAGATAAAAGATTCATAATTTCACCATTGATTGCACGATGACAGCTAAATAATACTGTCTCTTTTTGCAACTTCTACAGCATCGGTTCTATTATTCACATCTAATTTGCTAAAAATATTTTTTATGTGATGTTTTATTGTATTTTGCGAGTTTTCAAGAAATTCCGCAATCTCCAAATTACTTCTTCCATCTGCCAAAAGAATCAGTATTTCTTTTTCTTTATTGGTAAGTTGATGTGTGTAATCATTATGCTTTTTTAGGTACTGTGGATACATAAGTGCCATTTCTTTAGAAGCAATAATAACTTTATTTAAAAACTGATTTTTTATGCCAGTCTCTCTTCTATATCCTTTTGACAAAAGATACATAGCTTCACCTTCATCTGCAAGAAGTCTTATAAAGTTTCTTTCTGTTGCAATCGAAAGACTCTTCTCAAAAGAATTGTATGCATCCTCTTTACGACCATCGGCATTGTATGTCAGTGCCAATAACATATATACTTCGCACAATTCCATCTGGCGATTATTTTCTTTCAACACATTAATAATAGATTGCAGTAATGTATATGCAGCCATATACTTTTCTTGCATATAATAGACGCGTGCTTTCACCATATAAGCAAACGAATCTTCTAATCTTATCTCTCCATATTCATTAGGTGCTTGTGTTTTCAGCCAGTAATCAATAGTGTCCTTAGCATCATCATACAAGGCACACCATGCTCTTAGTACCTCATAATTACGTATTAATTCGTTCTTCTCTGTTTTATATATCCTTGCTTTCATACCATCAACAAGAGGATATATTGCCGATACCTGACCTGTTACAATCATGATACACATCTGAAAAAATTTCCCAACAATCCAAATGTTCTCATTGCCTTCAGACTCCATAAATGCAAGTGCACTATTTACCATAACGAGTGAATTATAACAGTCATTCTTTTGATAATATATTTCTGCCAATATTATCTGTATTATGCACTTTTCTAAAATATTATTATTAGAATTCTCTATATTTGCATATTTATCCAGGAATAAATCTTTATTCTCCTCAATAACTGATCCAAATTCAGTAATATCGTTTTTCCCATTTACAATACTTAACCTATTAGCTGTTATGACAGAGGAGTTTTTTATATATTCATCTAATACATTAGTAATATACTCAATCATTTTTATCCCCTTAATGAAAGAAGCAAAATGTCCCACATCGGACATTTTGCCTCTTTGCATTCTCAACATGAGTAATTCTTTACTTATACTAACACAATAATTAGTGTCTGTGTATCACCCTTGCATATCACCCTTTTAATGATCCATAATAACAAAAACGAAATCGTTTTCGTCATTATTTACTGCTCAAATTTAAGATCAAGGAATGTATTCTCCATTACTCCGGCAACACGATATGCATATTCATCATCATCAGAATAAATATGACTTCCCACTTCAACAAGATATGGCTTATCCTTACCTGGTATTGCATAATATGAAATAATGAATGCATCTGCTACTTTCTTCTCACAATAGAAAGCATCATACTCGCCATTAGCAAAAACTATGTGCATGGGAGTTGCTTCTGTATCATTTTGAAGTGCCATACCATTAATAAGATCCTCTGCTGTGTATCCTTCTACAGTACTTACATCGATGAAATTTTCATATGAATTAGTTTCATCAATAGTACATCTTATATAAACAGATTCTTTACCTTCGTATTCTCCTCCCTGTTCATATATGAAATATTCAGGATTAAATGTCACAGTATATCCATCCTGGCTATCAATTACCTGATACCCGTTTTCCTCATTATTCTGACTATCAACCGGTTCAGATTCATTAACAGGTTGTAAAACCTCTTCTGTCTCAGAGGCTATAATATCTACAGAGTCAGCACTCTCAGTTACAGTTGTTGCTTCGTTCTGTTCTTTTGTTTCAGCAACAGTTGTAGTAGATCCATCTGCATTAGCGGATGACTCTGTTTTTGTATTACTACAACCTGTAATACAAAGTATTGCCATCATTATTGATGTAATTAATGCTATTTTTTTCATATATATAAACTCCCTTCCTCTATATGAAAATGGTTATCTGTCCATTATACATATAGTTTCTTAATAATGATAGTATTTTAGATTTTCGTATTGTACGACAACCTGGCTTAATATTTTTATGACACAGAAATTAATATGAATGAAGGATATCCTTCTTCATCATATACCGTAATACAGAAGTATCCCTGCGCTCCACAAACCATATCTGAAGATCCCATTATTTCTTCTATTGGTGCATAATCTCCCGCTTCAGGATCAAATAAAGTCGCATAAACGATAGTTCCATCAAAAGAAAGTTCTTGACCCAATGCTGCCTCCATAAATTCAACAGTGAGTGGCATCTGCTCATTCGGAGTACTTACATCTATTACGAACGCTCCAAGAGTTGTTCCATATTGGGCTTCAACAGGCATAATCGTTGTCTGGTACTCTCCATCTGCCGGTACAAGCGATGACAAATTACCGTCTTCATCAAACTGGCCCATGATTATTTCTGTTTCTCCATCTGTAAGAGAAGCACCAAATATCAGATCTCCATTAATCTCTTCGGGAACATTCAATGAATATGCTATAGTTACCGCATCCTCTTCGGCTATCAGCTGTTCAACATAAGTTCTGTCACCAAGGAATCCCAATGAGTTAAGTGTATTATAAACATATACCAGCTGATCTTCTGTCATATCAACATTCATTGCTGCAAAAAGAAGATATGAACCAAGAAGTCTGAAATCTGAATTGTAGGTAGCACAGTAAAGTGTCTCAACAAACAGATCCACATTGGTTCCTTCATCAAGAACTGCAGCGCTTTCATCATCACTATGAGACAGACAATAGCACAGGTAATTAACAACTGAACTGTTAGAGTGAACACCACCATTATCAAAATCTGAAGTCAAAACGTCGCTGACAGGATTCACATAGTACATACCACCGATATATTTGGGATTCTGAAATTCATAAGGATTTCTAAAGCTTCTCATGGGTTCACAGAATTCGCTTCCCACATAGTCAGCATATGCTTCATTCTTATATCCATACATATGGGCAAGAGGTTCACCGATTGAATCAGCATAACCCTCCATTACAGCACCCATCTCATTATGATAACGGGTGCTTGTAAGCTGTCCGTTAATTCCGTGTGCAAACTCATGAGTCATAGTTCCAACTTCAACACAACCTGTAAATGTGGGGCTGACCCCAAATACTGCCCAGTCATGCCACTGTCCCATGTTATTGGCATTTTGCATAAACTCCGACACATCTGTAGGATAATCACCGGAAAATTCATATGCTAAAAGAAGCATTGGCATACCAGATGTATCTACTGAGTTATATCCATAACGGTTCTTGTAAATACCATATGCTTTCTCCATTGTGTCATAAGAAGCGATAAGATAATTAGGATTACAAAAATACTGTTCCCCATTAGGTCCCTCCATTGAAGCAAAATGCCATGAATAGATATCTGAAGGATCTTCTGAAACAACTGCATTAACTTCCTGATTCAAGGTGAAGTCAAGGTAATTGGATATTACAAGCTTTTCATTATAATCTGCAAGATAATAAAGACCTGTTTGGCTATCCATCATAATGGGAACCGTAACCTCAATAACTTCATCTGCCTGATAGCCTGTGCCTGCATCAAAGGCCCAGGTCATATCCAAATCATATGTTACCTCACCTGCATCCTCCATACCCTCAAAGAACATTTGCGAAGTATAAGTATCATCCTCAACATTCAATGTAGAAACAGCTACTTTATCTGAAATAACTACTTCATCATCATAGCCTCGTGTTGCTGCAACAATATACATTGTATATGGCTTATTTTCACGGCTTTCATTGGTATAAATTGTCCATACCGGAATTACCTTTGCGTTCGTTACTGAAGCAGCAGTAGCTGAATCATCCCAATAAGTCAATTCTGTCATTTCATTGATAATTCTGCTTCCACCTGAAAGTGCCTGCTGAACAACATATTCTGCTTCAGATTTCTCAACGAAATTATCAGCATCTACAGGTACAATACTGTCAGGTGCAATAATATCAGCTGAAAATCCTCTGGAATTTCCCTCAGAGTCTGTAATAACTCTTACCTGTGAATTAGTATATTTAATAGGCATGTCTTCGTTAGCAGATGATGCCACCTGACTAAAGATATAATATGTAAATCCTGTAACCGGACTTACATCCTCTCTATAAAAAGCGAATTCGCAATCTTCAAGGCCTGCAAGATTCTTTAACATTTCAATGCTTGCAAAAGCTTCGTTTGAATTGGTAATCTTCTCATCTGTATAGGGAGCACCAAGGAAGCAAATAAATCCTTCCGAATCTTCTGCACAATTTAAATCTTCGACATTACATCCATTTAAATCAGCAATTTCCTGCAAAGATTCAATAATATGAACGCTGCCGATTTCTTCAACTTCCTCTCCAGGCTCTTCCCCCTCAGTAATCTCAACTTCTGTCACTTCTCCACCCTCTGTAGAAGAAGTATTCTGCGTTGTATCTTCACCTGAACATGCCGTTATACAACATACAAGCATTATTATTGATACGAGTATCGCTATCAGTTTATTTAACTTTCTCATCTTTCATCCTTTCAAAAATATAAGCTCTGTCACGTAAACATCATTTATTATCTCAGTTTCATAATATTATAAGAATACCTTCAAATGCAAGAAATTAGCTAATTTCGAGGTCTGTATATTACAACATTCACTTTATACTAATGATTTTATTGCTTAAAAGACTAAAATGGTTTATAGTTCAAATAACTAAATTGAAGGAGGAAATATTTATGAAAAAATTATTATTATCTATGCTTTTTGTATCATTAATTTTAGTCGGATGCAGTAGTGATAAAGCAAACAGTGAAACTGCCAACTCGACCAAGGAAGAAACAGTCGTTACTGAAGAAAGCCAGACAGCTACTGCTTCTGATGTCAAAGAAGATGTAACTGAAGAGGTTACTGAGGAAGTTGTCAATGATGACGAACCTGAATTGTCAGAAGATTTTATCGATCCAATTGAATATACTGATATTGAAAACAGTGATGGAATTAAAGTTTCTTTTATGTCTGATACTTTTTCAAGAGATGATTATGAAACAGATTCAGACAACTCTATTACTATTCGTTGTGAGGTAGATCCTGCACATAAGAATGAGAACTATATCAACCTTCTTTATACTGATGAGTTTTCTGCTGATGATCTTTATGAAGGATTAAAGCTTCAGGGAACAGATATCAATGTAATTGAAGATAACGCAACAATTGATGGAATCGATGGAAAAGTATTGCAGTATCAGGTATCTGATGATTTCCAACTTACATTTTTCGTATTGCCACACTTAAACGGAGCCTACAAGATCGAGATTGGCGCCCATTTATATTCAGACGATGAAGACTCAATTGCTTACCAGGTAAGTGGAGTAATGGATGACTTTTTAGTAAATTGCATTCAGTTAGCAAAATAGTACCAAATGCCGGTGCGTGATGAAATAACATAAATTTGTTATAAGTCATTAAAGATAAGGTCTACGAAAGATAAAAGATTATCTTTCGTAGACCTTTATTTTTGGCAGCTAAAACCTTAATATCCTGATTTGACCCTGTCATAGTAATACGCATAGGCAGACCACATTGCTTCTGTCATTCCACGATAGCGATTTTCATTTTCATCCCATACATTTCCAGTCATATTATCTTCGTAATAAGGAAGATAACCGTTCATGTAATCAGGATATACATCTTCGTATCCATATTTTCCTGCCTCATCAGGCGATGCAATCGGTATCTGCGCTGCCTCGGCAAAATCTTCCAAACTATGTTCAAATTCATGAATCCACGGTTCAAATGGCCAGGGTTTGTCCTCAGTAACAATATAATTTTCATTTCCTTCTTCTATTGTTTCATCAAGAACAGGTACTAATAAATATCCATATTGGTCATCTACTGCCCCATAGCAAAGGCCAGCCCAATCAAGGTAAACACATTCAGGTTCTTCTCCAGTTGAATACCTTGCAGTAACAACAACAGTGTTATACTTACTAAAATTATTACTTATTTCTTCCTGAAAACAATCCATAGTAATGGAATTATCCTCGATATCCAGCTTATCAATTAACGGGACTGTCAATTTATCTATATTAACCTTAACATATCCATTCGTTGCCTTCTCTATCTCTTCCTTGAAAAGTTCTGACATAGTATTGCTAAAATAATCTACATCACTCTCGGTCATATCAACCTGCATACGAACGATATTACCATTCTCATCTTTACCGTCTGCGTCTATCGATTCAACAACAGTCCAGAGCACATCCCAATTTACTTCATATTGATATTTTTCAAAATACTTAAAATAGTACTTCATATATTCAGTACTATATTCATACTTATCCGGATTGAATTTCTGAAGCCAGGCCTCAACTTCTTGCTCATTATTCAAATCCAGATTGGGATAATCATCTTCTATAGTTCTTAATGCTTCTCCATCATCCACCTGTTCTAAAGTATTAGCACCCTCTTTGCTTTCATTTTTCTCTTCTTTTCCGCATCCAGCCAGGAATATAGCTACTATGCTCAATAGGAATATATACTTACATATCTTTTTAAACTGTTTCATATTACCTCTTTTTTATAATATTCATCGATAAATATATTCTACAAAAAAGGCACATACCATCAATATTGTCCCACATTTTTATACATTCTTACAGCGTAATTCTGCTTCTGAACAGTTAATGAAGTTTTCTTATATTTGCAAGATTTCCTAATCGATCGAAAGCGTATAAAC
>JAKSRY010000056.1 GCA_024403415.1 Lachnospiraceae bacterium | reverse complement strand
TTCAGCTTGTAACAGAAGATATCAGAAATGGTAACGGACGTGCTATTAAGTCTAAGTTATGGTCTCCTAACAGAGTAGATAAGATTGATGCTCCTGTTAATGCTATTTTCTGGATCATGAAGGATCCTACAATTCCTCCTGTAATTAAGCTTAAGGGTGCTGCTCTTGCTTCAGTTATGGGTGCTACACTTGCTACTAAGACTTCAACAGCTGAAAGAGTTAAGGCTGGTACAGATATGAACGCTCTTCGTATCGTTCCTTATGCTAATCCTTTCAGAACATATCCTCTTGTTAACGACTATGAGAAGTTCAAGAAGCTCGTTGAAGAAAAGAATGTAGATTGCTACATCGTTAATACAGGTGATTTCATGGGAACAAAGTGTAAGCCTGCTGATACACTTGGTATTCTTGAAACTATCGTTGAAGGAAATGCTAAGTTTGAGAAGTGGGGTGATTTCGAAGATATCGAAATCATGTATGACTGGTCTGGAAAGACAGCTGACTTCAAGCCAAATCTTGCTGATCCTGAGTACAAGGCAGCATTAAAGGCAGCTATGCAGAACCGTGTAGATGCAGTTAAGGGATTTGCTGAGAAGAAGGAAGGCTATGATAAGCTTCCTGATGAAGCTCTTGCAGCTGTTCAGAAGCTTGTTGATACTCTTTAATTTGATATCACATAGTTATATAAATTTGAGCCATGCTTTATGAGCATGGCTCTTTTTGTTTTTATATTATTGCCTGAATATTCACGTGTATGATAATATAAATATAACCTGAAACTTGTTAACTTGATATTTTTGAACCTACATTTACCTTAAACGGGATTCCTACATTGATGTATGACTGTCAGGCCTCCTGCCCATTGGGCTATATGCAGTGGAAGACAACAGTACATTTGCGGTTACCCACCTAGCTTAGCTAGGCGTCAAAAGGCAGGTTTTCATGTTTTGGGCCAATAAAAAGACACGCAATTGCGTGTCTTTTTATTATAATATAATAGTAATTTTATATATCTTATTACTCCGATTAATATGGTGATTTTACTTGACATTCTGCTTGATTTTTTAGAAAATATATTAGTTAGGTTAAGTATATTTAAAGATTGGAGATATATGCAATGAAAGAGAAAGTTGATGCCTTAAGAACTAAATTTCAGGCTGATCTTCAGGCCGTTTCAGATAAGGCCGGATTGGAAGAATTAAGACTTTCTTTCATGTCAAAAAAAGGTGCCATTCAGGACCTTATGAAAGAATTGTCACAGATTCCAAATGATCAGAAAAAGGATGCAGGACAGTTGATTAATATGTTTAAGCAGGAAGTTGCCAAACATTTTGATGAACGTAAAAAGGAGCTTGATGCATTAGAGGAGAAGAGACTTATTGAGTCTTCTGAAAGTTATGATGAATCTATGCCAACAGAAAGCCCTGTCGGAAGTTATCATCCTATAACATTAATTCAGAGAGAGTTGGAAGATATATTTAAGTCAATGGGCTTTGATGTTGAAGATTATAACGAAATAGTAGATGACTATAATTGCTTCGAAGCATTAAATATTCCAAAGTTTCATCCGGCAAGAGATATGCAGGATACATATTATCTTTCTACAAATAATCAGCTTCTTAAATCTCATACATCAGCAGCACAGAATACTATTATGCGTAAGTATGGCGATAAGCTTAAAAAGAATGGTCGTCCGATAAGAGCTGTTTTCCCGGGCAGATGTTTTAGAAATGAAGCCATTGATTCATGCCATGACAATACATTCTTCCAAATGGAAGGTGTTATGATTGACGAAAACATTTCTATTTCAAATCTTATTTATTTCATGAAGACTATGCTTTCAGAAGTGTTTGAAAAAGATGTTACAGTAAGACTTCGTCCCGGATTTTTCCCATTTGTGGAACCTGGTTTTGAACTTGATATACAGTGTCTTATCTGCGGCGGTGATGGTTGTCCTTCATGTAAGGGTTCGGGATGGCTTGAACTTTGTCCGTGTGGAATGATTCATCCAAATGTACTTAAGCATGGTGGTATTAACACAGAAGAAGATCCATTTAAGTACACAGGTTTTGCATTTGGACTTGGTCTCACAAGACTTGCAATGATGAAATATGGTGTTAAAGATATAAGAATTTTCAACGAGGGTGATATTAATGCCCTTAGTCAGTTTGAAAGTAAGTAGGAGGAACGTCAGATGTTAATATCAATGAATTGGATCAGGGATTTTGTTAACCTTGATAATGAAGATTTGGAAAAGTTGATAAAACGCTTTACTCTTTCTACTGCCGAAGTTGAAGATATTATTTTTAAGGGTAAAGATATAAGTGACATAGTTGTCGGTGAAATTATTAGTTGTGAAAATCATCCTGATTCAGATCATCTTCATATTTTGAAAGTTGATGGTGGAGATGCAATATATGATGTAGTTTGCGGTGCACCTAATGCACGTGCAGGAATTAAAACTGCTTTTGCAAAACCGGGAGCTCAGGTTGGCGAAATTAAGATAAAACCAACAAAGCTTAGAGGTGTAATCAGTAATGGTATGTGCTGTTCTGAAAGAGAAATCGGTATTTCAGATAACCATGAAGGAATTATGGAACTTGATTCTTCCTTGGCAAATGGTACAGATATTAAGACAATATATCCTATTGATGATGTTATTTTTGAAGTGGATAATAAATCGCTTACAAACAGACCTGATCTTTGGGGCCATTATGGTATTGCAAGAGAGTTTGCTGCATTAACAGGACAGCCTCTTAAACCTCTTGATATTATGGAAAATCCATACACCGGTGATGCAGAGGTTGATATTGATATTCGAAACAAAGACCTTGTATTTCGTTATACAAGTGTAAGGATTGAAAATATAACCCAAAAAGAAGCTCTTAATGAAATGAAGGTCAGACTATACTATTGCGGTACCAGGGCAATTAATCTTCTTGCGGACCTTACTAATTATCTTATGCTTGAATTAGGACAGCCTATGCATGCATTTGATGGATCAAAGATTAATAAGATTGTTGTTGATACTCCAAAAGAGAATACTAAGTTTATTACTCTTGACGGTCAGGAAAGAGATATTACAACAGATACATTAATGATTTATGATAATGATACTCCGGTAGCTATAGCAGGTATAATGGGAGGTCTGGATTCTGAAATTACAGATGAAACCAATTCGCTTGTTCTTGAATCAGCAAACTTTGATGGAGTCAGTGTAAGAAAGAGTGCTTCTCGTATGGCACTTAGAACTGATGCATCGGCAAGATATGAAAAGACACTTGATCCTGAAATGACAATGCTTGCTGTTAAGAGATTTATGAAGCTTTTGTTTGATGTTGATCCTGAAGCTAAAATTACTTCAAACATTACTGATGTTTATGTAAAGAAATATCCTGAAATTACAGTTGAATTCGACAAGGCTTTTATTGACAGATATACAGGTATTGATATATCAAATGAAAGAATTAAGGACACACTTATTTCTTTAGGTTTTGAAACCACTGAAAATAATGGTAATTTTATTACAAAGGTTCCAAGCTTCAGAGCAACCAAAGATGTTTCAATGAAGGCAGATATTGTTGAAGAAATTACACGTATCTATGGATATGATAACTTCAGCATCAAGACAACTTTATCACCAATTCTTCCGGCCAAGACATCTTTACTCAGAAAAGAAGAAAATCATATTAAGGATCTTTTGGTTAAGTCATATGCAATGAATGAAGTTCATACCAGAGTATGGCAGGATCCTGACGAACTTAAGAATCTTGGAATTGAAATAGAAGACAATGTAAGACTACTTGGAAGTTCTGATGAACAGGGTATTCTTCGTACTACACTTATGCAGAGCCTCCTTCCTCTTATTAATAAGAATAAGAACGAAAGACCTGAATTTTCATTATTTGAAGTTGGCAGATGTGTAGAAGGTACAAAAGAAGGTAACCTTGCTAATGAAAAGAGACATCTTGGAATAGCAATGTATACAAAAACTGATTCAGAAAAGAATTTGTATTTTAAGGCAGTTGAACTTATTAATACAATGATTGATGAATTAAAGCATAAGAAGCCTTCTTATGAAAAGTGTGAACCTGTTCACGCTTGGCAGCATCCTAAAAATACTTCAAAGATTATTGTTGATGATATTTGTATTGGTATTATAAATACTTTATATCCCACAAATCTTTCAAAGATTGCCAAGAATGCTAAGGTTGTTCTTATTGAAATTGATATGGATGATTTGCTTTCTATTACTGCAGATGAGCTTTCATTTGATGAACCTTCCAAGTTCCCAGGAATTGATTATGATCTTTCTCTTGTCATGCCGGAAGGAATCAGATTCGAGAATATTGAACAGTGCTGGAAGACAAAGAAAGTAAAAGAACTTAAAAAGGTTTCTACTATTGATGTATATGATAATGGAAAAGTTAAGTCTATTACGTTACGTTTTAGTTTTGAAAATCCTGAAAGAACACTTACTTCCGAAGAGGTACAGCATAGCATTGATATTATTCTTGCTAATCTTAAAGAATTAAATGTTGAACTTAAGATGCAGTAAATCAAATATTAATTTTTAATTGGAGATTACTATATGGAAACAAAAAATGTATGGAATAAGTACAGTATAGCAGAATTGAAAAAAGTAGATGCTTTTGCAGATGGATATAGAGAATTTCTTGATTCTTCAAAGACAGAGCGTGAATGCGTTGATACTATTGTCAATCTGTTAGAAAAAGATGGATATGTTGAATTATCAAAAGCAACAAAATCAAATAAAGTACTTGAAGCAGGAGCTAAAGTATATTCTGTATGTATGAATAAAACAGTAGCAGCATTTGTTATTGGAAAGAAGCCTATGAAAGAAGGTATGAATATTCTTGGTGCTCATATCGATTCCCCCAGAATGGATGTTAAACAGAATCCATTATATGAAGATTCAGAACTTGTATATTTAGACACTCATTATTATGGTGGTATCAAGAAGTATCAGTGGGTTACAATACCTCTTGCACTCCATGGAGTTATCATCAAAAAAGATGGTGTTACTGTTGAAGTAAATATTGGTGATGATCCGGAAGATCCTGTATTTTTCATTTCAGATTTACTTATTCATTTATCAGCTGAACAGCTTGAAAAGAAGGCTGCTAAGGTAATTGAAGGTGAGGCTCTTGATGTAATAATTGGTAATAAACCTCTTGTTATCAAGCCTAAAAAGGGTGAAAAAGCATTAGATGATAAGAAACCTTCAGCAAAGGATAATATTCTTGATATTTTGAAGAAGACTTATGATATTGAGGAAGATGATTTCTTATCAGCAGAAATCGAAGTAGTACCTGCAGGAAATGCAAGAGAAGCCGGTTTTGACAGATCAATGATTCTTGCTTATGGTCAGGATGACAGAGTATGTGCGTACCCTTCTTTAATGGCTATGCTTGAGGTTAAGAATCCTGAAAGAACAACATGTACTTTGTTAGTTGATAAAGAAGAGATTGGTTCTGTAGGTGCTACCGGCATGCAGTCCAAGTTCTTTGAAAATACACTTGCGTATGTTATGGAACTTGCCGGTCAGTATTCAGATCTTGATTTAAGAAGATGTCTTGAAAATTCTTACATGTTAAGTTCGGATGTTAGTGCAGGGTATGATCCTTCGTATGCTTCTGCATTTGAAAAGAAAAATGCCGCATTTTTAGGTCATGGTATGGTATTTAACAAATTTACCGGAGCAAGAGGTAAGTCAGGATCAAATGATGCCAATCCCGAATTTATAGCAAAAATAAGAGCAATTTTTGATAAAGACAATGTTGGATTCCAAACTGCTGAATTGGGTAAAGTAGATATCGGTGGAGGCGGCACCATTGCATATATTCTTGCTTTATATGGAATGAATGTTATTGATGCAGGCGTTGCTGTTCTTAATATGCATGCACCATGGGAAGCAACATCAAAAGCAGATATATATGAGGCAAAGAGAGGTTATGTATCTTTCTTAAAGAATGCTTAATATGGATATAAACAATACAGTTGGATTAAGAACTAAAGATTACTATTTTGATTTACCTGAGGAACTGATTGCACAGGATCCACTTGCAGACAGAACTTCATCAAAATTACTTGTTGTTGATAAATATACAGGTAATATTAAGCATGAAGTATTTAGAAATATCATTGATTATCTGGAAGAGGGCGATTGTCTAGTATTAAATAATACAAAAGTTATTCCCGCAAGATTATTGGGAATCAAAGAAGATACAGGTGCGGCTGTTGAAATTTTGCTTCTTAAAAGAAAGTCTGACACAGATTGGGAATGCCTGGTGAAACCTGGGAAGAAACTGCGTACCGGTGCAAGAGTAACATTTGGTGATGGAAGATTAAAAGCTGTTATTCAGGAAGTGCTGGATGATGGAAACCGAATTGTTAGATTTGAGTTTGAAGGAATATGGGAGGAGATTCTTGACTCACTTGGAGAAATGCCTCTTCCTCCTTATATTACACATAAACTTCAGGATAAGAACAGATATCAGACAGTTTATGCAAAATACGAGGGTTCGGCCGCTGCCCCTACTGCAGGGTTACATTTCACAAAAGAACTTCTATCCCAAATTGAAAATAAGGGTATTCATATTGCTTATGTCACTCTTCATGTTGGATTAGGTACCTTCAGACCGGTAAAAGTCGATAATGTTTTAGAGCATCATATGCATTCAGAATATTATCAGATTTCACAGGAAAGTGCTGAAATAATAAATGATGTTAAAAAGAAAGGCAAGAGGGTAATATGTGTCGGTACAACAAGTGTCAGAACCCTTGAATCGGCATATAGAGATTTGAATTCTGATGAATTGAAAGAGTGTTCAGGTGATACAGATATATTTATTTACCCCGGATATGAGTTTAAGGGTGTTGATTGCCTGATAACGAATTTTCACTTACCCGAAAGTACGCTTGTAATGCTGGTATCGGCTTTGTCTACAAGAGAAATTGTATTAAACTCATATAAAACTGCAATCGAAGAAAAATATAGATTTTTTTCTTTTGGTGATGCATGTTTTTTCACTGATAAGCTATAAGAGGTATTGCTATGAAATTAGTTAAAAAAATTATATCTATAGTTTTGAGCATGGTTTTATCATTATCTTTATTAACTTTTTCATTTGCAGAACCGTCTTCTGATGGTTCAAAGACAAAGGATGTTGATAAATCCGAAAATGCTGACTTGCCATTTGCTAATGTCGATAATAATATAACTGATAACCTTTATGCTGATATTATGCTGAGAGCATGTTTTTATAATAATGCCGGTTCAGTAGATTATGTTAATGTTCAAATTTCAGAAGGTAAGAATTTTATGTTTTTACCTTCAAATGCTGATTACAAGAATATGATTTTTGATTTTAATCAGCTTTCAGCATTATTTATTGATGAAGGTGAAAATGCAATTCAAATTAAGAATGGTGAAGTTGTTGATATTTCTAAATATTTATCAAAACCGCTTGGAGACGGAAGCCGTGTACTTAAATTGACAGCGGTTGTTAACGGAGATTTTAAGGATTATTCTTTATATTTTATTAAATCAGAGAATATAGCTTCTATGTATGTAAAATCTGCAGACCCTGCTAATAAAGGGTTGTATTACGTAGCTTCAGTAAAGGGTAATCAAGGCTCTGGAGCTCTTGATATGATTAACTCTGATGGTAGTGTAGTATATTCAGGGATTCTTAATCAGATTAAAGGCCGAGGTAATTCGACCTGGGCAGCATTGAAAAAGCCATTTCAAATAAAGCTTAAAACGGCAACCGATCTTATTGAAACAGGGGATACTAATAATAAATCAAAAACTTGGGTTTTACTGGCCAATGCATTTGATCCTACTCTTATTCATAATACTGTTGCATATAATATGGCCAAAGAGATGGGAATTATTGCACCTGACTGCAGACCGGTTGATTTGTATTATGATGGACAGTATCTGGGATCGTATTTATTAACAGAAAAAGTAGAATCCGGTAAGGGCAGAGTTCCGATTGGCGACAAAGGATATCTTCTTGAAATGGATATAATGTATGGAAATCAGGAAGACAATTATATTACAGATGAACATGGTAATGTTTTTGTAGTTAAAGAGCCTGATGATATTTCAAAAGATAATTTGAAGATATTAAAGTCATATTTTGATGAAATTGTCCTTGCATTGTCGAATAATGGAATAAGTCCCGTTACAGGCTTAAATATTGCAGATCTTGTAGATCTTGAGTCGTTAGCAAAACTGTATGTATTGGAAGAATTAACAGGAGATCCGGATGCATTTGTCAGCTCAATCTATTTTTATCTTAATGAAGGTGGAAAACTGACCGCCGGTCCGGTTTGGGATTTTGATTCATCTTTTGGTGTTAGAACAGATATAGGTGCAAACAGAACATCAGGACTGACCACCAATATGGGGTGGATAGGTGATTTTCTTAATTTACCTGAGTTTAAGAAATTAGTCAGAGATGTTGAGGTAACACTTGCCAATCCTATAGCTACAAAATATGTAAAGACTAAAATTGATGAATATGTAAAGCAGATTTCGTCTTCACAGAGGATGGATGAATTACTTTGGTCTGAATATAACATTGGAATATATTATGAAACAGATAATTTTAAGAGTGATATAAAATATATGAAGAATTATATTCTGGCGCGTAATAGCTGGCTTTATGGACATGTTGGCAGATAATATATTATAAAAGAAATGGGGATTAACAATGGAAGAGAGAAGAAAAAATCTTAGAATGGAAATGCCTTCTACATTACAGGTAAAGAGACTTGATTCTAAGACAATCGAAAAAGTCGATATCGAAGTTGTCGATGTTTCAAAGACAGGTGTTGGTTTTTCTTGCAATACAGCATTAGAAATAGGTGCTGTTTATGAAGCAGATTTAAGAATCTGGACACAGGAAGTGCTTCACGCATTTATTGAAATTGTTCGAATTGAGAAGAAAGCCGATACATTTATTTATGGAGCCATTTTTATAGGTATGCCTGAAATGGAATCTTCAAGAATTGAGACATATCAGACAGTTACTGAAGAGTTAAAGAAGAATAGTTAACTGCCGACACTAAATTTTATATTATATGCTTTTATGAGGCCCTTCAGATGTTTATTAACAACTGAAGGGTTTTTTGTTATGGTAACGAGCCAAGTGGATAAAGTGATGCACCATGCTTGCATGAAGTGCAGCACGAAGACATTTGGCGACCACTAATCATAGATGCTACTCGCAAAGCGTGTTGCATCTATGTTATAGCGATCGTTAATCGGTTATGCTACCAGTATTGAACGTTTCACAATATATATAAGAATTGTTTGAATTTTCTGATAAATATATACATTTGTGCCTAATTGATAGAGATGTTAACAAAAAGAGTAACAATTTGCATAATATTTATTGATAACATAAACATTTTTTAGTAAAATATACTTAATGTATCAGTAAGGGGTTACAGGTACATAATTTTACTTATGGAGGTTTCCGAATGAATATTTATACCACTGACAAAATTCGTAATGTTGCAATACTTGGTCATGGTGGGGCAGGAAAGACTGCATTGGTTGAAGCAATGGCATATCTTTCAGGACTTACATCAAGAATGGGAAAAACAGAAGATGGTAATACATTATCTGATTATTCCAAAGAAGAGATTAAAAGAAAAATTTCAATTAGTTCTTCTATTATTCCGATTGAATGGGATGGATATAAAATTAATATATTTGATACTCCCGGATTTTTTGATTTTGAGGGTGAAGTTGAGGAAGCACTTTCAGCTGCAGGTGCTGCGGTAATAGTTGTTAACGGTAAAGCTGGTGTTGAAGTAGGAACCGAGAAAGCATGGGAATTATGTGAAAAATATAAACTTCCCAGAATTATATACGTATCTCATATGGATATTGATAATGCTTCATATCGACAGGTTCTTGAAGATCTTACCAATAAGTTTGGGAATAAGATTGCGCCTTTCCATTTTCCAATCAGAGAAAATGAAAGACTTGTTGGATATGTAAATGTTGTTTCTGAAACTGCAAACAGATGGAATGGAAAAGATGTTGAGTCTATGGAGATGCCGGATTATTCCCAGGCGTATCTTGATAAATTCAGAGATACACTTATGGAAGCTGTTGCTGAAACTTCAGAAGAAATGATGGAGAGATATTTTGGCGGAGAAAAATTCTCTGATGCTGAAATCAGAGCTGCATTAAGAACTAATATATGTGATGGTTCAACAGCACCTATGACTATGGGAGCTAGTACACAATGCCAGGGTGCATATGCATTGATTGATGATATTATTAAATATTTCCCATCGCCTGAAAACAGAACTGTAAAAGGTATTAATCTTAAAACCAATGAGATTTATGATGCTGATTATGATTTCTCTAAAGCAAAATCAGCTTATATATGGAAGACAATGGTCGATCCGTTTATTGGAAAATATTCGCTTATTAAGGTCAATTCGGGAGTACTTAAATCAGATGATATTATTTATAATGTAGATAGAGAAACCGAAGAAAAAGTTGGTAAACTTTATATAATGCAGGGTAATAAACCTATTGAAATAAAGGAATTACATGCAGGTGATATTGGTGCTCTGGCTAAATTGAATGAAGCCAAAACAGGGGATTCTCTTTCAACGAAAAATACACCTATTAAGTTTGGTAAATGGGAAATGCCGACTCCATATACTTATATGAGATATTTCCCTAAGGATAAATCTAATATTGATAAGCTGTCACAGGCACTTTCGAAAGTTAGCACAGAAGATATTACAATGAAATATGTCAATGATGCAGAAAATCATCAAATGTTGATTTACGGAATGGGTGATATGCATCTTGAAGTTATTGCTTCAAAACTTGCTAATGAATATAAAGTTGAGATAGAACTTACAAAACCTAAAATTGCTTTTAGAGAAACAATTAAGAAAAATTCAGATGTTGAATATAAGTATAAGAAACAGTCTGGAGGACATGGACAATATGGTCATGTAAAGATGAAGTTTGAACCTTTGGGTGATAATGATAAGGCTTATGAATTTGAACAGATTGTTGTAGGTGGAGCTGTTCCTAAGAATTATTTCCCTGCTGTTGAAAAAGGTATTCAGGAATCAGTTGTAAGAGGACCTTTAGCTGCATATCCTGTTGTTGGAGTTAAGGCGGTTTTGTATGATGGATCATATCATGAGGTAGATTCATCTGAAATGGCATTTAAGACAGCATCTATTCAGGCATTTAAGAAAGGTTTCCTTGAAGCATCACCTATATTACTCGAGCCAATTGAAAGTCTTAAGGTTATTATTCCGGATTCCTATACAGGAGATGTAATGGGTGACTTGAATAAGCGTCGTGGTAGAGTTCTTGGTATGAATCCTACAGGAAACGGAAAGACCTGTATAGAAGCTGAAGTTCCAATGATGGAATTATATGGTTATGGAACTGATTTGAGATCCATGACCGGAGGCAGAGGTACGTATTCTTATGAATTTGTAAGATATGAGCAATGTCCTGCAGATGTACAGAATAAAGAAGTTGCTGAGAGAGCTGCTAAAGCTGCAGAAGGATTTGCAGAAGCTTAACTAAATATATATATTTATATAAGGGGCCGCATCAACGGCCCTTTCTTTTGATATTGCAAAGTAAATAGGGAGGCTATGCAGAGTTTTAAGCATATATATTTATATATAGTTCTTTTTTAATGATAACTTGACTAAATTTATTCAAATTAGTAGAATTGTAATGTTATTTTTATTACATAAATTAAAGGAAGTGGATATTATGGCTATACCTTATAATCATCGTGAAGTTGAGAAAAAATGGCAAAAATATTGGGAGGATAACCAGACTTTTAAGACTGATGTTTGGGATTTTTCAAAACCAAAATATTATGCTCTTGATATGTTTCCTTATCCGTCAGGAGTAGGTCTTCATGCAGGCCATCCGGAAGGATATACAGCTACGGATATTATGTCCAGAATGAAAAGAATGCAGGGATATAATGTATTACATCCAATGGGATATGATTCATTTGGTCTTCCTGCTGAACAATATGCAGTTAATACCGGAAATCATCCAAACGGATTTACCCAAAAAAATATTGCGACATTTGCAGGACAGCTTAAAGAAATAGGTTTTGACTATGACTGGTCTAAATGTATAGCTACATCAGACGCAAAATTTTATAAATGGACGCAGTGGATTTTTAAGCAGTTATATCTTGACGGATATGCAAAGATTGTAGATATGCCTGTTAACTGGTGTGAAGAATTGGGAACAGTTCTTTCTAATGATGAAGTTATAGATGGAAAATCTGAACGTGGTGGATTTCCTGTTATTCGAAAGAATATGAAACAGTGGGTTATTGATCAGGTAGCCTTTGCGGATAAGCTCCTTGAAGGATTGGAAGAAATAGACTGGCCTGAATCAACCAAGGATATTCAGCGCCACTGGATAGGACGTTCTGAAGGTGTTGAAGTTAAATTTCAAATTGTAGGTGGTGGAGAATTTTCTATTTATACTACATGTATTGAAACTATTTATGGAATTACATTCATGGTACTTGCTCCTGATGGCCAAATAGTTAAAGATTTAATGCCTAGAATCCAGAATAAAGATGAAGTTCAGGCTTATATAGATGAGTCAATAAAGAAGTCTGATATGGACAGAACTGAACTCAATAAGACTAAGTCAGGATGTGAGCTCAAGGGAGTTACCTGTATTAATCCTGTTAATGGTAAGGAAGTTGCTTTATATATCGGTGATTTTGTTCTTGCAAACTATGGTACAGGTGCTGTTATGGCAGTTCCTTCTCATGATCAGAGAGACTTTGAATATTCAGTGGTTCATAATATACCACGTATTCAGGTCATTGATGGCGGTGATTGTTCTGAAAAAGCATTTGAAAAATATGATTACCTTGGAAAAGGATGTAAGCTCATTAATTCTGAAGAATTTACAGGTATGGTAGTTGAAGATGCTAAAGAAGCTATTACCTGTAAACTTGAAAAAATGGGTGTTGCAAAAAGAACAGTAAATTATCATTTCAGAGAATGGATTTTTGCACGTCAGCGTTATTGGGGTGAACCTGTTCCTGTATTTTATGATGAAGATGGAAATGTTCATTGTCTTGCAGATGAAGAATTGCCACTTGTTCTTCCTGAATTGGAAGATTATAAGGGACATAATGGTCAGGCTCCACTTGAAAATGCTGTTGAATGGAAGAATTATGATCATAATGGAATGAAGGGTAAACGTGAAACCTCAACAATGCCTGGTTCTGCAGGTTCTTCATGGTATTATTTTAGATACATCGATCCTGATAATGATAATGAATTTGCAAATCAGGAACTTCTTAAGCACTGGATGCCTGTTGATTTGTATATCGGAGGCCCGGAACATGCTGTAGGACATCTTATGTATTCGAGAATTTGGAACAGATTTTTATATGATAAAGGTCTTGCTCCTACAAAAGAACCCTTTAAGAAGCTTGTTCATCAAGGTATGATTCTTGGTGAGAACGGAATTAAGATGGGTAAGAGATTCCCTGAATATGTAGTTAATCCTTCTGATATAGTAAGAGATTATGGTGCAGATACATTAAGATTATATCTTATGTTTATGGGACCTTTGGAAGTAAGTAAGCCTTGGAGTAATCAGGGTGTTGAAGGTGCTAAGCGTTTTCTTAACAGAGTATGGAATTATTTTTCTAATACTGAGAATATTTGTCCTGGAAACGAAGAAACTCTTAAAAAGATATATAATCAGACTGTAAAGAAGGTTTCTTCAGACTTTGAAGAACTAGGCTTTAATACAGCAATAGCACAGATGATGATATTCCTTAATGCAGTTACTAAAGGAACTTGTCCAAGAGAGTATGCTGAAGGATTTATTAAGATGCTTTCTTGTATATGTCCTCATATTGGTGAAGAGTTATGGTCTGTTCTTGGAAATGAAGATACCATTGCTTTTGCAAGCTGGCCCACATATGATGAGGAGGCAATTAAGGAAGACTCTGTCGAAATTGGTGTACAGGTAAATGGTAAGGTTAAAGGAACAGTAACATTACTTCTTGATGAAGATAAAGACAGCGCTCTTTCGAAAGCAAAGGCAGCACAGGGCGTTGCTTCATTTATTGATGGTAAGACTATAGTCAAGGAAATATATGTTCCAGGTAAGATAGTAAATATTGTTGTTAAATAGTTTTAGATAATTTTATGACTGATAACAAAACAGCGGCCCTCCGTGATCAAAAGCTAATCAAGAGCA
>JAKSRY010000055.1 GCA_024403415.1 Lachnospiraceae bacterium | reverse complement strand
CCATATCCTTGATACAGATAGAATCTGCACCCATCTCTTCAATCTTCTTAGCCATATCTGCCCAGTACTCAAGAGTATAAGCATCACCAAGTGTATAAGAAAGAGCAACCTGTGCCTCTCCTCTACCTTCTGTAACTTTGAACTTATTTGTAGCATCTACAGCAGCCTGAAGGTTACGAAGATCATTTAAGCAGTCAAAAATTCTAATAACATCAATACCATTTGAGATAGACTTTTCAACGAACTTATATACAACGTCATCAGCATATGGTCTGTAACCTAAAATGTTCTGACCTCTGAAAAGCATCTGTAATTTAGTGTTCTTAAATCCATCTCTTAATTTACGAAGTCTGTCCCAAGGATCTTCCTTAAGGAATCTGAGTGAAGCATCAAAAGTAGCTCCGCCCCAACACTCAACAGCGTGGTAGCCAACTTTATCCATTTTATCAACGATTGGAAGCATAATCTCTGTAGGCATTCTTGTTGCAATCAAAGACTGATGTGCGTCTCTCAAGACTGTCTCCATAATTCCAACCGGCTTTTTAACCTGTTCTGACATATTAACATTTCCTTTCATAAATATTTATTTACGGATAATTTAGAATACTCCGAATACTGCCATAAATGTACCAGCAGCTACTGCTGTACCAATAACACCGGCAACGTTAGGACCCATAGCATGCATCAAAAGGAAGTTTGTAGGATTTTCATCAGCACCAACCTTCTGTGATACTCTGGCAGCCATAGGAACGGCTGATACTCCGGCTGATCCAATCAATGGATTAACCTTACCCTTCGTAAGAACACACATAAGTTTACCAAACATAATACCTGCAGCAGTACCAAAAGCAAAAGCCACAAGACCAAGTACTACGATAAACAATGTCTCTTTGTTAAGGAAAGCCTCAGCTGATGTTGTAGCACCAACACTGGTTCCAAGAATAATAACAACGATGTACATCAATGCATTAGATGCTGTATCTGTCAACTGACGAACAACTCCCGATTCTCTGAAAAGGTTACCAAGCATAAGCATACCAACCAATGGAGCTGTTGTAGGAAGAATCAAACATACAACAATTGTAACAACAATAGGGAACAAAATCTTCTCAAGCTTAGAAACCGGACGAAGCTGACCCATCTTAATCTGTCTTTCCTTCTTAGTTGTAAGAAGTTTCATAATAGGTGGCTGAATAATCGGCACAAGCGACATGTACGAATATGCCGCAACCGCAATAGGTCCAAGTAACGCAGTCTGTCCAAGTTTTCCTGCAAGGAAGATTGATGTAGGGCCATCAGCTCCACCGATAATTGAAATAGCTGCAGCAGCCTTATCATTAAATCCGAATGCGATAGCACCGAAGTAAGCTGCAAAAATACCAAACTGAGCAGCAGCACCTAAAAGGAAACTCTTAGGGTTTGCAATCAGTGGTCCAAAGTCGGTCATTGCTCCTACTCCCATGAAAATAAGAGATGGCAAAATAGCCCACTCATCAAGTAAATAGAAGTAATGTAACAATCCTCCGATACCATTTGGTGAATCCTCAGTAGTCATCATGATATCAGGATAGATATTTACCAAAAGCATACCGAAAGCTATTGGTGTCAAAAGCAAGGGTTCAAATCCCTTGGCAATTGCAAGATATAAGAAAATACAGGCAACCACAATCATTACGACATTTCCCCAGGTCAGATTAAAAAATGCTGTCTGGTGAATCAGGTTGGATAATGTATTTGCAATATAATCCATTTGCTTTTCCTCCTGTTATATTTGGAATAAATCCATCAAAATGTCAAAATAATTAGTTCAATGTAGCCAAGCAAGCACCAGCCTCAATAGCATCTCCAACATTAACATCGATTGAAGCTACTGTTCCGTCAGCAGGAGCAACACAAGGAATTTCCATCTTCATTGCTTCGATAATAACAACAGCATCACCCTTCTTAACTGCAGCGCCAACCTGCTTTTCAATCTTAAATACCTTACCAGCGGCACCTGATTCAACCTTGATTGATCCGGCACCAGCAGAAGCCTGAGCCTTAGGAGCTGCAGCGGGAGCTGCTTTAGGAGCTGCCTTAGGAGCTGCAGGAGCAGATACAACACCAGCTGTCTGTCCTTCTTCTACTACAACATCATATACGTTTCCATTAACGGTAATTGTATAATTTTTCATTACTTAAATCCTCCTAGATAGATTTCTTAAATTAACGTACTTTTCTGATAGATCTAACAACAAAACCATCAGTAGAAGTGCTTTCATAAGAAGCAATTGCAGCTGCTATAACAGCAACAAGTTCTGTGTCATCTGAAAGTTCTTCTTTTTCAACAATTTGAGCAATAGTATTGTCTACTGCCTGTTCAACTTTACTTTCAGGCTTTTTATCTTTCTTAAATGCTTCCTGAATTTTAGGAATAAAGCCAAATAATGCAATAATAAGGCTGATAAGGATAAGTATTACAAATACAGTTCCCATACCAAGCAATGTATTCAAGCCGGCCTTACCCATCTTCTCGCCCATATCATACTGAACATTGGTAGTGATTGACTTGATTTCACCACGTTCAAATACTGTTTCAAGTATAGCATCATGACTTGAGCCTTTTAACAAATATTCGATAGAACCATTCATCGGATAGCCTGATGCATCGCAAACAACATTGTTATTTACTATGCTTCCTGCTTCGTCCAAAAGTTCTCCGATATCTTCCTGAGACTTACTCCAACTTTCAAACGCACTCTTAAGTAACTGAGCTCCTTCTTTATCCTCTCTTGCATAACTTGCAAGCTGAGCATCGTATTCAGAAGGATTTTCTTTTTGAAGTTCAACCCCTCCCATTACGGTAGATAAGTTGCTCTCTGAAATACTGATTGCAGCATTTTCACTTAATGTAACGTTTTCTGTTTCTTCTTTACCACAGGCAGTTAATGAGAAAAGGCAAAGGCACATGCATAATGCAACTAACCATTTTTTCATAGTTACGTCCTTTCTTTATTAAACTGTACCATGCTTCTTAATTGGAGACATATCATTTTTGCTATAAAGCATTTCAAATGCTCCAATAACATATTTACGCGTATCTTCAGGCTCAACGATTTCATCAACATAACCACGAGCAGCAGCGCTCATAACATTATTTTGACAAGCTTCATAAGCCTTAGCACACTCATCAATAGCATCAGCACCCTTACCATCACACATAATCTTAGCAGCAAGTTTAGCATCCATAGATCCAATCTTTGCATCAGGCCATGCGATAGTAATATCAGCACCAACACCCTTAGAATTCATACAAACATATGCAGAACCAAATGCTTCACCAACGATTACATTAACCTTAGGAACTGAAGCGTTTGCAAATGCATAAGCAAGTTTAGCAGATGCCTTTGCAATCTTCTTCTCGCAGCATTCACATGCCTTAAATCCCTTAACATTTGTTAATGTAAGAACCGGAATTTCAAAAGCATCACAGAAAGTAACAAATTCAGAAGCCTTATCACATCCCTTAGCGGTCATTAAAGGTTCGAATTTTTCTGCCACTTCACCATTCTCATCATACTTAACTGTTCTATTAGCAACAACACCAATTGTTGCTCCGTTAAGCTTAATGAAAGCTGTTACAACTTCAGGTGCATATTCAGACTTGGTTTCAAAAACGAAAGCGTTGTCTGAAATCTGAGAAAGAGCAATTGCAGGATCTGCAACAGATGCCTTCAATGAAGAGCATACACGATTAAGATCGTCTTCGCATTCTTCAAAGAATCCTTCTCCATCATTATTCTGAGGAAGAACCGAAACAAGTTCTCTCATCTTTTCAATCAATGTAGCTTCATCAGCAACAACATCAACATTAGCTGTCTCTTTAGCCTGGAAAGCAGCTGCTGAAGTATCACACTTGCTCTCACTGTTTCCATCGATACAGTTAGGAGCATTAACAAAAAGCTTAGCCTTCTTTTCTTCCATAAAAGTGAAATCACTCATAGCTGAAGAAATAGCTAAAGCTCCACCACAGTTACCAAAAATTGCGGTAATCTGAGGAATAACTCCAGATGCTGTAGCCTGCTTAAGATAAATGTTACCAAATGCATTAAGGGCATCAGTTGCTTCCTGAAGTCTAAAACCTGCAGATTCAACCAATCCGATAATAGGAGCACCCATCTTAATTGCCATGTCGTACAATCTTGCAATCTTTGCTGCATGCATTTCACCAACTGTTCCGTTTAATACAGAAGCATCCTGGCTGTAAACATACACAAGATTTCCATTGATAACGCCATAACCGGTGATAACACCATCTGATGGAGTCTCAGTAAGCTTTAAATCAAAATCGGTATTTCTTGCTCTAACTTTAGCACCGATTTCAACAAAGCTGTTCTGGTCAAGTAGAGAATCAATTCTCTGTCTTGCTTGTGAAGTAGTACTCATAATTCGACCTCCATGTATATTAATTAAATGTTTCATAATACTTGTACGCGTAATAACGCACACTAAAGAAGTATAACATAAAAATAGCAAGTTTCAAACTAAAACTTGCTATTCTTACATAAAATAATTATCAATTATTTTCCATAATAATATTCATTATATTTTTTAATAATTAACTATAAAAAACAAAAGTATATTTTGTTATAAAATAGATGAATTCTGTATATAGCAAATGCTATTAAACATCTACTACTACTGCCGACGCTTCCGCTTCTGCCTGTTCACGAAATTCTTCAATTTGCATTTGGCTCAATTCAGGAAGTTCATCAAGAGATTTAACACCAAAACTTCTGAGAAATTCCTCAGTCGTTCCAAACAAAATAGGTTTACCCGGAGCATCTTTTCGACCAAGTTCTGTTACAAGACCAAATTCTATAAGCCTGTTAATCGTATAATCACAGGAAACTCCTCTAACTTTTTCTATTTCAATTCTAGTTATAGGCTGTTTATATGCTATAACGGATAATGTTTCAAGCATAGAGTCAGTTATATTATACTTTCTTGGTGTCTTAGCTATTTTAATAAGATATTCATACATGCTTGCTTTAGTACACATTTGGAAAGAGTCTTCCAACTCCATAATGGTTATTCCACGCTGACCATTATCATATTCACTTTGCATTTCAAAGATTAATTCCCTAGTATAATTCTTATCTTCTTCAATAACCTGTGCAAGTCTTTCAACTTCCACCGCTTCACCCATAGTAAATAGTATAGATTCTATAACAGCCTTAGCTTCTTCCCTTGTCATATAATAACTCCTGTAAGGACAGTTTCCGGATCAAACTCCGAAGTAGTAGTTATAAGAATATCTGCAAAAACAGCATCCTGTTCAATAGTAACATGTCCCATTTTAATCATCTCAAGAATAACCAAAAACGCGACTATTTTCTCGGCTTTTGAATTCTGCTTTTCGAGCAGATCTATAAAAGAAAACTTCTTGTGACATGAAATATAATCTGCTATATATCTGGCCTTAATGGTAAGATCAACTTCATCCTTTTTAATATTACCAAACTTGGATCTGACGGGATCTATCTTATCTTCACTTCTTTTAATAACAGAATTAAACAATTCCTGAAGTTTTCTCAAAGACGCATTCTGCAAAACTTCATCAAGATTTATCGGTTCCTTATATTCCACGATTTCTCTGGGGAGAGTCTTTTCCTTAAAATATGTATGCGCTGCGTCAATATGACGATCTTTTAATTCATACGCCATATATTTACACATTTTATATTCCAATAATTGTTGAACAAGTTCTTCTCTAGGATCTATTTCTTCTCCGCTGTCTTCATCTACTTCTTTTGGAAGAAGCATTTTTGCCTTAATATCAAGCAGTGTTGCAGCCATAACAAGAAACTCACTCATAACATTCATATCTTCCCCATCCATTTCCTTAATATAGGCAAGATACTGTTCTGTAATCATTGCAATCGGAATATCATATATATCAACTTTATTTTTTTCTATAAGATATAGAAGCAGGTCAAGTGGGCCTTCGTATGCTTCTAATTTAACAGGAATTGCCATCTCAACCTCCAATAATTTTAATAGTCGCACTGGTTCCAAGTCTTGATGCCCCCGCCTGTACCATCTTTTCAGCGGTTTCACAATCTCTTATTCCCCCAGATGCCTTAACTCCCATATTGGGCCAAACAGTCTTTCGCATAAGTTCAACATCAGCGGCGGTCGCCCCTCCTGTCGAAAAACCGGTAGAGGTTTTAACAAAATCGGCTCCTGCTCTCTTGGATAATTCACAGGCTTTAACCTTTTCTTCGTCAGTCAAAAGGCAACATTCAATAATAACTTTTAATGTCTTATCAGTCGAAGCATCACGCACGGCTTTGATGTCATTATAGACGGTATCATAGTCTTTATCCTTTAATGCTCCAACATTGATAACCATATCTACTTCATCTGCGCCATCATCAATAGCCTGTCTGGTTTCTTCGGCTTTAGACTTTGTAGACATCTGGCCTAAAGGAAATCCAATAACAGTGCATACCTTTACATCACTTCCGCTTAATGCATCTTTTACCACTGCCGTATAATATCCATTTACGCAAACAGACATAAAATTATATTCAACTGCCTCTTTGCATATTCTTAAAACATCCTCTTTTGTTGCATCTGCTTTTAATATTGTATGATCAAACAGTTTTGAATCAAGAGACATCTTCGTTCCTTTCAACATATCTTGTGTTATTTTATGTTTTATAGACTTGTAACCACAACATATTGTATCAAAGTAGTTGTTGTTTATCAAGTATAAAAGTATTTAAATAGTAAAAACACCACTATATTTAGTATATAGCAGTGTTTTATCTTTCATTATATAGTATATCTATTTGAGCATTTTCTTAAAAAATTCGCTATAACATATAAAATCAACATTTTTGAATAGTGATCAAAGCTATTTCTCCAGGATTAAATATTCTTATAGGAAGTGTATGGGTACCAAGTCCACAGCTTAATATCATTTTTGAACCTTCTTTCTCATATACTCCATAATCAAATTTAGGAAATAATTTGTACCTTGGACTGATAACTCCGCCAACAATCGGTAGTCGCATTAATCCACCATGATAATGTCCTGATACAATTAAATCCGCTCCCCATTCAGCATAATCATCAAAATATTCCGGATTATGCGCAATCACAAGATTAAATTCATTATCTTCAGGACTGCCTAACAATCCATTCAAAAACTCTTTATCAGCTTTCAATTTTATAAATTTTTTGTAATAATCAAACGGAAGATCAAGTCCAAAAATATTAATATTACTGTCTTTCAAATATATATTAACATTATTAAGAATATTAACTCCATTATTTATTAAACTTGCCTGATATTCTTCATAAATATTACCAAACTCGTCTTTTCTTTCTCGCGTTTTCAGTTCATGGTTACCGTTAGCATAATAAATCTGATAATCTTTAGCTAATGTAATCACCAGTTGTTCAGCAATATATGTACTTGTTCCCCTTTCAGCAGTATACATATCTCCTGCTATCAGAATACCATCAGGGTTAAGTTCTTTAATTTTATTAATCAGCTTAATATTATCTTTTCCAAATTTAGTTGAATGAAGATCTGACAGCATAACAAATCTGGTAGTCTTCTTAACCTTATCAGAACTATAAGTATAATTTCGGACGACAAAACGGTTGCAGTCAATAACCATTATCAGACAAAAGATTAATATCAATATTAAAATAGCTATAATTATCCATTTAACCATATAAGTTTCCTGCAAAAATAAAAGCTCCCAGAAAACTGAGAGCTTTTAATAAAATATTAATTAATATTTACGCTTTCTGGCAGCCTCAGACTTCTTCTTACGCTTAACGCTGGGCTTCTCATAATGTTCACGCTTTCTGATTTCCTGCTGGATACCAGCCTTTGCGCAACTTCTCTTGAAGCGACGTAATGCGCTATCTAAGCTTTCGCCTTCTTTAACTATTACGTTTGACATATCTCTATCCTCCCTTCAGCCCCTAAAACCGCTGAATTAGGTTATTTTTATAACACACAAAAGATATTATATATACAAATCTTTTGATAGTCAACTACAAAATTGTAACTCCTTTTGATGTAGCATAATCAATATCTTCCTGAGGCCAGATTGAACTCTGAACTTCTCCAATATGGCATTTTCTAAGGAAAAACATACAGATTCGGCTCTGTCCGATTCCACCACCAATTGTATAAGGAAGTTTCTTTTCTATTATAGCCTTCTGGAAAGGAAGTTCTGCTCGATCCATACAATCAGCTTTCTTAAGCTGTTCCACAAGACTGTCCTCATCAACTCTGATACCCATAGAAGATAATTCAAGTGAAATGTCATCAACAGGATAATAAACAATAATATCACCATTTAACTGCCAATCATCGTAATCAGGTGCACGACCGTCATGTTTTTGACCGCTTTCAAGAAGATCTCCTATCTTCATAAGGAAAATAGCTCCATATTCCTTAGCCGCCTCATATTCACGTCCGTGATTGTCAAGATCAGGCCATCTGTCTTCAAGTTCCTGTGTTGTAATAAAGTGAATTTCTTCAGGAAGAATACATTCTACATAGTCATAATTATTTGCAACATATTTTTCTGTAACTCTTAAAGCTTCATATACAGATTTAACAACAGATTTTAATGTATCTTCATTTCTGTCTTCTTTTTTGATAATTCTTTCCCAATCCCACTGATCTACGTAGATTGAATGAATATTATCAGTATCCTCATCTCTTCTGATGGCATTCATGTCAGTGTATAAACCTTCTCCAACATTAAAACCATATCTGCCAAGAGCCATTCTCTTCCATTTTGCAAGTGAATGTACTACTTCAACTTCAGCATCACCCTGTTCTTTAATCCCAAAGGCAACCGGTCTTTCAACACCATTCAAATTGTCGTTCAAACCTGATTTGGGATCTACAAACAAGGGTGCTGTAACTCTGTGCAGATTAAGTTCGGCTGTAATCTGCGCCTGAAAGAAATCCTTAACCTTTTTGATTGCAATCTGAGTTTCTTTTAAGTTGAGTGCCGATTTATAGCCCTCAGGAATAGAAATTTTACTCATAAATATTCTCCTCTATATAACAATCTTAACTATCACCATAAATTGCATCATATATATGATTATAATACTTATTATTTAGAACACCCTTACAGAAATTATATTTATTTCTGACAACAGTTTTAATTCTGCTTACATAACCTTCGGGGATTACAATTTCATCGTTAACCGGAATAAATTCACCTCTTTTGGCTATATATGTTCCCAAATCTGTTTTCCAATCATATGCACTGTCAAACGAAATAGCTTCAGCATCCGAAAATACATCTCTTCCCGGCAATAGTCTGGAATCAAATTCAATGCCAAAAAGATTAAGTAATGTAGGCAGTATATCGAGACTGGAAGTCGGTGAATCTACTATAATTGGTTCTTCCATCTTCTCGATACATCCACTCCAGATAATAAGTCTATTATGATCTCTTTGAAGATATGTCTCTACATTATAGCCATATAATTCAGAAAGGTATGGCATATTTCCTAAGGAAGCATCGTTATCAAGTCCATAAGGAAAATGATCCGGTGACATAACGATAACTGTATCATCTGCAATTCCTGCTTTTTCAAGTGAATCCACAAGATATGTCAGTGCATCTTCAAGTTCCATATTATTGGCAATATAACATTTTACCTGATCAGAATAAGGAAGATCCGCTACTCTGTCATAATTCTTATACGACATCTGATTAATCGACCTGCCATACTGACCATGTCCTGATACAGACATATAGTAAATATTAAATGGCTGTTTATCAACGTATGTTGGAAATGTTCCCTGCATCATTTCACAGTCAGAAGCCGGAAAACCACGTGTAGTAAGAAACTCTTCCATACCGCTTCCCTTACCCATAAATCCATCAGAATAACCTAATTTATTATGAGTAATATTTCGCTTATATATTGTATCTGTATTATTATGATATGCTTTTCCATAATATCCAAGCCTGTTAAGTGCCTGTCCCATATTAAGGAAAATCTTCTGTTCTGTCATCGTACCCATTGATTTACCACCTGCTGTAGGAAGTAAACCAAAGATATTTGAATACTCTCCACCGGTCGTACCTGCCATAGCAGGCTGAATAAAGTCTGGGAATTGTATTCCTTTATTAATTAATCTGTATAAAGTCGGAGTTCTCTCTTCGTCAACTACATCACAAGAAAACGCTTCAGCTGAAATAAATATGAGATTCTTTCCTTCAAACATACCTGTATATGCATTTTTCTTTGAAGGAGTAAGACTTGCCACATATAAATCAAGATCTTTATTAATTCCACTCTGAGTTTCAGCAAGAGCTTCGAAATCAATATCCAAAGAATTATATCCATATTCAACAGGTACTTCTTCTATGATTTCTTCCTCAATAACCTCGTCTGTTTCAGAAACATCATTTTCCGGTTCCGGCGTTGGTGTTGGAATTGGTCTCGACTTTGGAAACTCTACATAATAATAGCTGTCTTTATCTATTCCTATATCTTCAGTATCATTTTCACTATCTGCATAGGAAAGATCAAAAGATGTATCACCACCTGAATTTCCCATAATTATGTTCTTAATATCAAGTCTAAGGCCGGTACCAAATCCCATGTTTTCAACTACATTTTGAAAACTGTATTCATATGAATACATAGACCTGTGAATAGGTGATACATATGTAATAATAAGAGCTAATGCATATGCTATAACTGCTATTACTCCTGTTGATATAAATTCATTTTTAGTAAGTCTGTTTTCATCAACACGTTTCTTTAAATAAATAAAATAGAAAATGGTTGGTAAATAAAACAACACTAATCTTGAGATTCCATAGAAGTTAAGGATAAGACGCATAATGTCTCCCATAAACTCTGTCAGGGCTCCACCTGCACCATTGGTTACGGTATTAACATCATAAAAAATCTTAAAACTTCTATAAATCAAAAATTGAACATAATAAATAAACGGCACTACAATAAAGAATATATTTGTAGTAATTCTATTAACCTTGGGCTTCTTGGAAACTCGAAGCAAAATATAAAAAACAAGGCCAAAGAACATGGAAAACAGAAATGATATTAAAAGCGAAAGCGAATCATCTGTTTTCACAGTCGAAGAATTTAGTATATATTCAAAATATGAAAATATAAAAATAAAAGCAATTAGTAACATATTACAAACATACAAGGTTTAATAAACTAAACCGAATTATCCTATCTGAGTCTTGATAACATTCATAGCTTCCTCGATAGCCTTATCGATTCCCTGAGGATTCTTACCACCGGCCTGAGCCATATTAGGCTTACCGCCGCCACCTCCGCCAACGATTGCAGCAATACTCTTAATAAGATTTCCACTATGACAGCCTTTCTTTACTGCACCATCCGTTGCCATTGAAATCATATTCACTTTTCCATCAGCATCAGATACTAAAAGCAGCATACAATCACCAAGCTTTGATTTAAGATCATCCCCTAAATCTCTAAGACCATTCATATCGACACCGGCAATTTTCTTAACCAAAACCTTAATATCTGCTATTTCGGTAACTTCATTCATTACATCGCCCAAGGCATCCTTGTTAAGCTTAGCCTTTAATGAATCCAACTCAGAATTCAATGCCTTAACCTGAGCAATAAGTCCTTCAATTCTGCTATTGACATCAGATGGATTACACTTAATTGTCTTAGAAGCTTCTAACAATGAATTCTCAATATTCTTATAATAATCGATTACATTTGTTCCCGTAATTGCTTCAATTCTTCTAACTCCGGCTGCAACACCACCTTCAGAAAGAATCTTAAAGTTAGCAATATCAGAAGTATTCTTAACATGAGTACCACCACAGAGTTCTCTTGAGAAATCTCCCATTGAAACAACTCTTACGGTTTCACCATATTTTTCACCAAATAAAGCCATAGCACCTGTCTTCTTAGCTTCATCTATAGTCATTACATTCGTAACAACATCAAGTGCCTCAGCAATTTTAGCATTTACTATTTCTTCTACTTTAGAAATCTGATCTGCTGTCATAGCTTCATTATGTCTAAAGTCAAAACGTGTTCTTAAAGAATCCTGATAAGAGCCCTGCTGCTCAACATGCTCTCCAAGTACCTGTCTTAAAGCACTCTGAAGAAGGTGAGTTGCCGAGTGGTTCTTACAGGTTGAATTTCTGTTATTTTTATCAACAGAAGCGGTAATAACATCTCCATTCGCAATGATGCCATCCTTTACAATACCGATATGGGCTACTCTTCCATTGGCAATCTTAACAGTATCCTGTACCTCAAAGGTTCCCCTTGCAGACTCAAGTATACCAATATCACCTTTCTGACCACCCATTGTTGCATAAAATGGTGTCTTATCAAGAACAATAATTCCACTTTCATTATTTGAAAGTGTATCAGTAAGTTTGCCTTCTGATGAAAGAGCAATTACCTTTGATTCACATGCAAGCGAATCATATCCAACAAATTCTGTATTGACTGCTGAATCAATTGAATCAAAAACAGCCAAATCGTCTGTCGAAAGCTTAGCCTGGAAATTCTGACTGTTTCTGGCCTTTTCCTTTTGTTCCTGCATTGCTGCTTCGAATTCTTTTTCGTCTATACTAATACCTTCTTCTTCTGCCATTTCAAGAGTCAGTTCAAACGGGAATCCAAAAGTATCATAGAGTCTGAATGCTTCCTTACCGCTAATGACCTTACTGTTTTCAGCCTTCTTTGCAGCAAGAATCTTATTGTATTCTTTCATACCGTTTTCAATTGTCACTTCAAATCTGACAATTTCTTTTTCAAGTTCTGAAAGAATAAATTCTCTGTTCTTAGTAAGTAGAGGATAGCTATCATCATAGATATCATCTATAAAGATAGATGCAATTTTAGTAAAATCTGCAGTCTTAAGAGAAAGATTTCTGCCATGTCTTACTGCTCTTCTGATAAGTCTTCTCAAGACATAACCGGCTTTTTCATTTGACGGCAAAAGTCTTGCTTCATCACCAATAAGCATAACTGAAGTACGAAGGTGATCTGATATAATTCTCATAGACTTAGTTGTCTTTTCTTCAGAATCATACTTAATACCTGATGCATCCTCTATATATTTAATAATAGGTGCAAACAAATCAGTTTTATATACATCATCTATACCATTAAGAAATGCAAGATTACGTTCAAGCCCCCAACCTGTATCAACATTCTTCTGTGCAAGTGGAGTTAAATGTCCGTCCTGATGTTTCTCATACTGCATAAAAACATCATTACCAATTTCTGTATATTTACCGCAATGACATCCGGGCTTGCAATCAGGTCCGCATGGTGGAACATCAGCAACATAAAACATTTCAGAATCTGGACCGCAGGGGCCATATTCAAGTCCCCACCAGTTATCTTCTGCAGGAAGGAAAAATACATTTTCTTTCTTAAAACCGGATTCTATTCTATAATTTGCACCTTCTTCATCTCTTGGCGCATTCGCATCACCTGCAAAAACAGTTGCTGCAAGATGATCTCTGTCAAACTGAAATACTTCTGTAAGAAGTTCATAACTCCACTGACATCTCTCTTTTTTGAAATAATCTCCAAGAGACCAGCTTCCCATCATTTCAAAAAATGTCAAATGGCTTTTATCACCAATTCCATCTATATCATTTGTTCTGACACATCCTTGTACATTACAAAGTCTTGTACCAAGAGGATGTTTCTGTCCTAAAAGATAAGGCATAATCGGCTGCATACCGGCTACATTAAACATTGCACCTGTAGAACCATCTGAAACAAGTGAAACAGCTCCACAATCTACATGTCCTCTTTTAACATAGAAATCAATCCATGCTTTTCTTAATTCTTTTGATGTAATATTTCTCATCACAGCACCTCAAACAGATTATTTTTCACAAGCAAGTGTAAAGCTGAATTTATCAGCAAAATATGCATCAAGTTCGTCAATTGCAACTCTTTCCTGCTCCATAGAATCACGGAATCTGACAGTAACACAATTATCAGTCTCTGAGTCAAAATCATAAGTAATACAGAATGGAGTACCGATTTCATCCTGTCTACGATATCTCTTACCGATATTTCCTCTGTCATCAAATTCACAATTGTATTTCTTTGAAAGAGACATAAATATCTTCTCAGCACCTTCATTTAACTTCTTTGACAAAGGTAATACACCGATTTTAACAGGTGCAAGAGCAGGATGGAATCTTAAAACAGTTCTCATATCGGGAGCCTCTTCGGTTCCAATATTTTCCTCATCATATGCTGCGCAAAGGAATGCAAGAACAACTCTGTCCGCACCTAAAGAAGGTTCTACAACATATGGAATATATCTTTCACTCTTAACATCATCAAAATATGTCATATCTTCACCTGATACATTCTGATGCTGTGTAAGGTCATAATC
>JAKSRY010000054.1 GCA_024403415.1 Lachnospiraceae bacterium | reverse complement strand
GATGAAGCAACGAAAGAGATTTCAGAGTATGTAGATAAGGTGAAGAAATCACCTGAAGTGGAGGTGGCATTTATGACGATGGGGGATAAGATAGATCAACTGTGTGAAGAGAGCAAGCAGCACGGAGAATTTGAAATGTTGATTAAACTTATTGACGGACAAATCATAACTTTGTCACAGGCTGCAGAACAAGCAGGAATATCAGAGGATGAGTTTATGGTTAAACTTGAAAAGTACAGAAATCTGAAATGATATGAATCTAAATATCTAGTTAATGTGAATCCATAGGTGTATAGTTGTAGGTACAGAAGGAGGTGATAGGATTATGAATCCAAATAAGAAAAAAGCATATGAAAATGCTGCAAATACTATAATAAAGAATCTCGCTAAACGTCAGATGGAGGGCTACTATTGTAATACTAAGGAGGATGCCTTAAAGAAAGTTCTGGAGATTATTCCGAAAGGCGCAAGTATTGGCTGGGGCGGCTCAATGACCCTTAATGAAACAGGGGTGATGGATGCTATCAAAAACGGTAAATATGACATTATTGACAGAGAAGCTGTATCAAATGATGATGAGTATAAAGCAACCTATGCCAGAATGATAAATGCGGATTACTTCCTTATGAGTACCAATGCAATTACTATGGATGGTGAACTTGTAAATATCGATGGTCGTGGCAACAGAGTAGCATTCCTTATCTTTGGACCTGCCAATGTAATTGTGATAGCGGGAATGAATAAGGTTGTTTCTGATGTTGAATCCGGATATAAGCGGGTTAAAGATATAGCAACTCCGCCCAATACTGTCAGACTTAATCGAAATACTCCCTGTGCAGTAAACGGAAGATGCGGTGACTGTATGTCACCGGACTGTATATGTAACAGTACGGTTATCACAAGAAGATCCGGTGCACCGGGAAGAATTAAAGTAATCCTTGTAGGAGAAGATTTAGGCTATTAAATGAAGAAATAAGCTGCAATAAAGTCCGAGTAAACAATTTGTTGTACGAGGACTTTTTATTATCTTAATAAGTTCTTGATTACTTGAATTCAAACCCTGCCTTAAATGCAGGTGATGCAAATGCCATCTCCCAGTCCTTTATATCATATTTTTCTATTGCCGGAAGAGATATGGTTCCCTCGCTAAGGGCTTTAAGTGCAGGCTCAAAGGGGCCGCATCGGCTTCCGACTATGGTGATTTCATTAACTGGAATCATACTGAGATTTATGCTGGCATTATCAGCATATGTACTTTTAAGTACGATTGTGCCCATTTTACGGACAAGTGAAATTGCCTGACTTATTCCGAGTGGACTGCCTGTTGCTTCAACCAGAATTTCGAAACTTTCGGCTTCAGGATTTGTAGTTGTTTTAGCAATCATTTCAAAGAGTTTAAGCTTATCCTCGTGCTTCCCGATAACAGTTACTTCAGCGCCTGCAAGATGCATTACGTTTGCTATGCATAGTGCAAGCCTGCCATCGCCGAGTACGCCTACAGGCATACCTTTTTTGACATCTACCTGCTCAAGTATTTCAAAGGCTGCTGCAAGTGGTTCAGTGAAGACTGCTACTTCAGTTGGTAAGCTGTCAGGAATGACATGAAGATTTTCCGTTTTAAGAATCATATACTCTGCAAAACATCCATCTTTAGATAAGCCGGGTGTTGTTCTTCGCATACAGTGATGACTTCTTCCGGTTTTACAATACAGACATTCGTGACATACTTCATTTATTTCTCCAACCACACGTTTTCCAATAAGTGACTCGTCATTAGATTCTTCAACAACACCAACGAATTCATGCCCCATTATTCCGCGAAAATCCGGCCTGTAGCCCTTTCGAACTTCTTTATCGGTACTGCAGACTGCCGAAAGAAGAATTCTGATTAGGCTTCTGTCCTTGTCGCGAACTGGCATGGGCAAATTTTCTCTGTATACAGCTTCTTTTCCGTCATAGTATAAACCACGCATTTATTGTCTCCATTAACTATGTTCTGAATCGTATTTATTCTACCATATTTTTTTATCCGAAACTTATTTTTATGGTACAATAGTATGGGTTTTTGCATTTTTACCAGAAGGGAAAGTGACTTATGAAGAAAGCAAAGAATGTAATTCTGGCACTCATACCCGCGTTGCTGGTATTTGTTCTGATGGTATTGGATCCGCTATATAACTTTGATGCTATGATGACGGATAATATCTACAGTCAGATGAATGGCTGCGGAGATACCATTAAACTTATATGTATAGACGAAGAAACTCTGTCGGAATACGGCCCATTAAGTACGTGGTCAAGAGTAAAATCCGCAGAACTTGTTGAAAAATTATATGAAAATCCACAATATGCTCCTGCTGTACTTGCCTTTGATATTATGTTTGTAGGAGAGACGGATCCCGAAACGGACAACAGGCTGGCAGAGGCAGCAAAAGGTGCCGGAAATATTGTTGCGGCAACCAATCTTGTATATCGTGGAAAAATTAATTATACGGCAGTGGGAGTTCCGTATTATGACTCCCGGAATATAGAAACCGAAGAACTGCCTTTTGAAGCACTTAACAGGGTTGTATCTTCCGGCTATGCCAATGCTCAGTTGTCGAGGGATGGCTTTGCAAGAACAATGCAGATTGGAAGTGTTGTGGAAGATGTACAAAGATATAGCTTCGCCACTCAGATTTACAATGAATATGTAAAGGTAAAAGGTGAAGATTCGGTCGAACCGCTTCCGAAAGATAATCAGGTTATGTTTTTTTATTCCGGGGAACCGGGAGAATTCATTCACTATTCCTTAAAGGATGTTCTGGACGGAAAGGTACCTTCGCAGGAATTTGCAGATGCCATAGTGATGGTTGGAGCATATGCATCAGGACTCCAGGATTCTTATCATAATAGTGCAAAGCGTGGTCAGGATATGTATGGGGTTGAAATCAATGCCAATATCGTAAGAGCGCTTATGCTTGGAAAAACAGCAGTACCGCTGTCTGTTTATGCGGTGGCAGGCATCGTGGCACTGATGATTTTTATATACACTTATCTTTCACGAAAAATGAAGATGTATCCGGCAATAATCGTTGGAGTATGGCTGGTTATAATATATGGAATAGTCGGTAGAATTCTGGCTACGAACGGATATTTTATAAGCCTTGTTTATGTGCCGCTTGTGTGCATACTGATATGGGCATTTATTCTGGGTGAGAAATATATACTGGAAGGTATAAAGAGAAGACAAACCCTTAATTCCTTCAAAAAATATATGGCGCCACAGGTTATTGAAAGTCTCAGACATGATGGAGATTTTCATATTGAGCTTGGTGGAGAAAAGAAAAATATAGCTGTTTTGTTTGTGGATATCAGAGGATTTACATCAATGTCTGAGAGTGTATCTCCTGAGCAGATGGTAAGAATTCTTAATAAGTATCTGTCACTTACAACAAGCTGTATCTTTAATCATGGAGGCATGCTTGATAAATTCATCGGTGATGCCACAATGGCCATCTTTAATGCACCAAACGATCAGGAAGATTATGTATATGAAGCTGTTATGGCAGGCCTTGAAATGCAAAAAAGAGGGGCCGAGCTCGGCGAGCAGATTCTTGAAGAATTTGGAAAAACAGTAAGTTTTGGTGTAGGTATCAATGTTGGAGATGCTGTCGTAGGAAATATAGGCTGCGAAAACAGAATGGACTACACGGCTATAGGTGATACTGTAAATACGGCTTCAAGAATTGAAGGACAGGCAAAGGGTGGAGATGTTCTGATCAGCGAAGCAGTATATAAACAGCTTAAAGGAAGAATAAATACAGAGTTTTACGCTAATATGACCTTAAAAGGTAAAGCAGAACCGGTACCTGTGTATAAGGTTCTTGAATAAAGGAGACATTAACTCATATGAAGACATTTTTATCAACAATGAAAGGCAGGATAATTGCTGGTGTAGTTACACTGGGAGTTATTGGAGCTGTGATAGTCGCGGTAATAATGATGAACAGCGGTTATCGTACAATCGCTGTTGAAGACTTAAATAATACTACCACAGTTGTGAATTCAGGAAACAGTACTGCTGCATACGTTGGGCAGCACCTTAAAGGTGGTGATGATGTAACGGTATCAACAGAATCGGATCTGACGCTGGCGCTTGATACGGACAAGCATATGTTTGCAAATGAAAAGACTCATTTTTGGATTGAAGCAAGCGGCAAAGAAGGTGATACAAGGACAAATATTCATCTTGCTGAGGGTTCTGTTCTTAACAGAATAGACAACAAGCTTAATGAAACGGAAAATTTTAAGGTTGACACACCAAATGCGACTATGTCGGTAAGAGGAACCGTTTTTAAGGTGGCTGTATATGAAGAAGCCAATAATAATAAGTACACAGTAATCGATGTATTTGAAGGTGAAGTATTTGTTCAGATTAAAAAAGGGAATGGACTGGAAGGCGAACAAAGCAGACTTCTTAAAGCCGGTGAAAGAGCTATAGTTCATTCTAATGATACAATCGAAGAATTTTTGGATGGTGAAGAAACTGCATCAATCGATTATAAGAGTATCCCTCAGAATGAAGCCAGATTCCTCGGAAAAACAATAGATGAAGGAAAAATGTTATGCATTGCAAAGGATCTGCTGTTTGATTATGTGGAACTTAACGAGCATAAGTTTGACCAAACAGAAGTAGTTGCAGAGCCTACATGCACGGAAACCGGACTTTATTATGAGGTTTGTTCCGTATGCGGTGAAAAAATAGAAAAGGTATCGGAAATAACAGAGCATCAGTATGAGATTACTGAGGAAGAAATCATAAATGAGGACGGAGAAAAGATAATAATAGAGATTAAAAAATGTGCAGTATGCGGTGGTGTATCGGAAGATGATGAAGGCATTGCAAAAGTAACTGATGAACCTGAAGAGGAGAACGTTGTCGGTGAGAATGAAGATGATGAAAGCCTTGCACAGGTAACAGATGAGTCAGAACAGGATGAGAACAGACCTCATACACATATTTTTGATGATAAGTGGGAGGTTGTAACCGTATTAACCTGTACAACCGACGGGCTTAAGACCAGAAAGTGTAAAAAGTGTAGTTATGTTGAAACATCAAAGACAGCAGCCACCGGACATGTGTATGGTGAGATGCATGTAATTAAGTGGAATACTGAAACTGAGACCGGACTTAAGGGGCAGACCTGCAATAAATGTAATGCAGTTAACCCTGAAACTGAGGAAATAATTCCAACAATTACCGAAATAATGCAGAGACTTGCAGAAGAAGAGCAGGCAAATAATGGTTCTGCAAATAACTCGGGAGATAATTCCGGAGGTTACACTGAGCCTGCGAGCGACACAGCATCAGGATGTGCCCATAACCTTATGAGTGACTATAATCCGGATGGTGCTCATTCTCTGCATTGTACTAACTGTCAATATACTGTAGATGCTCACTTTGATCCCTCCGGTGCTTCTTGCCCATATATGTAAAGAACTGTTTGGAGTAAAAGATGATTTACCACATCATACCTGATATTTTTTCAATTGAACAAAGTGTGGAACTGTCTTTGAAATACAAGGCAAACTTTGAATATGGTGACTTTTGTAATCCTTCTGTATATGAAAACATGGAGGAAGTCGACAGGCGAATTAATATATATAAAAGTATTGCAAGAAATCGGTCCGAAGATACCATGCACGGAGCATTTCTTGGTATAGACCTTGCGGCTTCGGATTCTGTAATTAAAGAAAGAAGTCGTAAGTTGATTATTCAGTCTTTGGAAATTGCTTCGGAACTTGGAGTTAAGGGCGTTATTTTTCACACAGGGCTTATTGGCAGTTTAAGACTGGATTATTATTTGAACAACTGGCTTAACGAAGCTGTAAGCTTTTGGACGGAACAGTGTAAAAGATTCTCTAATCTTACAGTTTATATGGAGAACAGCTTCGAGCAGGAACCCGATATATTTGTAAGACTTATGGAACAAATGAAAAATGTTTCCAATTTTATGCTGTGTCTTGATTACGGACATGCCATTTTAGCGTCTGCTCCGATAGAAGAGTGGTGTTCAAAGCTTGCACCATACATAGGTCATATGCATCTGAACGATAATGATCTTAAGGATGATTTACATCTGATTCCCGGGAACGGAAGTATTGATTTTAATAAGTGGAGGAGGCTGATGAAAGAAAACAATATCTGTACGTCAACTCTTCTTGAATTGAATGGTTTAAATAAAGCTAAGGCAGCACTTGAATATATGAGGGAAAATTATGGAGACTAATTCGAAACTTCAACAGATTCTTGACATAGGCATAGCCCTTACAGCAGAAAAAGATCCTGACAAATTGTTGAATTTAATTATTGATACGGCAATGGATATGACAGGCTCTGATGCCGGTACTCTTTATATGCTTAAAGATGAACATCTTATGTTTCGAATTATGAAAACAAGATCCAAAGGCATAGACAGTTTTAAGGCAGGGACAAAAATAGATTTGCCACCTGTTCCGTTAAAAAAAGAAAATATTTGTGCATATGCCGCGCTTTCTAAAGAATCGTTAAAAATCGACGATGTATATGAGAGCAATCTTTTTGATTTTGCAGGACCGAAAAAATATGATGAACTGAATGAGTACAGAACACAGTCCATGGTTGCCATTCCGATGATTGACAAGGATGAGATGGTGATAGGAGTGATGCAGCTTATTAATGCGATGGATGATGAGGGAAATGTACGTTCGTTCAGTGATGAAGAAGTAAGAATACTAAGGGCATTGTCATCTCAGACTGCGATTTCCCTTTCAAATATGGCATATGTGAAAGAAATATCCGAACAGATGTGGTCGTTTACAGAGGCCATGACTGAGGCTATTGATGCAAGAACCCCTTATAATGCCAATCATACCAGAAAAGTGGCTGAATATTCAGGACTGATAGTCGACCATATAAATAAACTGTATGCAGAGGAAAAGGAAGATATATTTTTTGATAAACAGCATAAGGAACAGGTAGTACTGGCTGCTTTTCTGCATGACATAGGAAAAATGATAGTGCCTCTTGAGGTTATGAATAAGCAGACAAGACTTGATAACAGTCTGTCGAGGATTGATGACAGGCTGGAAATCATTAAGTTAAATAATGAGATAGATTATTTAAGAGGAGAAATATCCAAAGAGGCTGCGGATGAGATGTCAGGCAGGCTTGAGGAAACTAAAGAGACAATTAATGACGCCAATTCAGCAGGCTTCCTTACAGATGAACTGTATGAAAAGGTTCAGAAGGTGTGTGAATATAAATATGTGAGTCCCGATAAGAGCAGAATAATTCCGTTTTTTACCGAGGAGGAAAAGGAGAATCTTTCGATTCGAAAGGGAACTCTCACTGCAGATGAGCGAAAGATTATGGAAAGTCATGTAGAGATGACTGCCCGTATTCTTAACAAAGTACATTTTAACAGAGCATATAAAGAAGCTTCGACGTGGGCAGCCCAGCATCATGAATGTATTAACGGAAAAGGTTATCCTAAAGGAATATCAGGGGAAGCGTTGGGAATCGAAGCCAGAATTCTTGCCGTTGCAGACATATGTGATGCCCTGCTTGCAACAGATAGACCATATAAAAAACCGCTTTCCAGAGAGAAAGCTTTTGCAATCATGGATGATATGGCAAAAAATGGTGCTATCGATGAAAAAATAGTCGGATACTTGAAAGAGTGTATATAAAGTTATCGGAAGGAGACACCTTTGATGGGTGGTCAGTTGAATTAAAAAAAATTTAAAAAGAAAATAACTATTTATATAATTCTTTTTATCCTGGCAGCAGTCTTGCTTGAGACGGTTATTCTCCATATTCTTAATAAGAGAAATATTGACAGAACATCCAAAATTATGCTGGATCAGGTAGAGAACATACTCAATGAAAATGAGCAGAGTTTATTCCTTTATGTTAAGTCAATAGATAAGTAATCAATTAATTGATAAATAAATAGGTATAAGGTTTTTGGTACGAGGTTTGAGATGAATTCATATACAACAGCATCAATAGTGGCATTTATATTATTCGCGTTAGGTTTGGCATCCGTGTTTGCCGGTGCATATAATTATTATGAAAGTAAACGGTCGACTTCCAGCAGACTCATGTTCCTGGTAACGGTTTGTGTATTTCTCTGGGATTTTGGATATGCATGGATGAGTCTTTGCTTTAATGATGACTTTGCTTATGTTGCAAGGGCAGTTGCGCTATTGGCTGTCAGTCTGTACATGTTTTTTATTCTTAGATATGTTGGTCTTGTTACAGGATTCTCAAAAGTAAAATTGTCGATATTCCTTGTTCTTTTTATGGGCAGTTCGATTGGCGCCTGGTTTTTTATTATCCAGAAGAGTGCAGTCAGTTTTGATATGACCCCATGGGGATATTGGTATCATAGTAAGATGTCTCCTGCAAGAATGGTGCAGTTTGCAAGTATTATTTTGGCAATTATAGAGTACTATATAATATTGGTTCGTGCTCTGAAGCAAACAAAGCAGGAGAGAACAAGATACATATATAAGCAGTTTTGCTGGTTTGGTCCTATTCTTTTTACCGGATATATTTTTGATACACTGCTTCCAATATTTTTTGGTACGGCTGCAATTCCGGGAAGTAGTATATGTGCTTTCTTTTCGGCAATGATTCTTTTCAGAGTTTCTCAAAAGAACAAGATGTTTGGTCTGTCAGAAGCTAACGTCTCACAGTATGTATTTAAGGACGTAAATATACCGGTTATCATTACTGACGCAGCAGGTGTTATCACTTTATATAATGATTCAACGATTAAATACCTTGAGGAAGTAAATTTAAATGGAAAAGCAGTTAATGGCTTTTTTGTGGATGATGGTAGAGAAATTGTTAGGATTATTGGCTCAGAGAAGGAATGTAAGCTGGATAAGACAGTTGTAAAAGATCAGTTTAATGAGCTTTTATATACAATATATTTCCTGCAGGATGTTACACAGGAAATAGAAGCATATCGTGTTGCAAAGGAAAGTCAGAAACTGGCAGAAGAAGCTAACAAAGCAAAGAGTAATTTCCTTGCCAATATGTCTCATGAAATCAGAACTCCTATGAATGCAATCATAGGAATGAGCGATATTCTTCTTGATGATAAAACATTATCTAAAGAAACATTATCAAAGGTTAATGACATTCATACCGCAGGTAATAATCTGCTTGGAATAATAAATGATATTCTCGACATATCAAAGATTGAATCCGGAAAGTATGAGATTATTATTGGTGAATATGACATTGCATCACTTATCAACGATGTTAACAGTATTATTCAGGTAAGGCTCAACGAGAGTGCGGTTAAATTTGATATCAACCTTGATCCGACATTGCCTGCATCGCTTAACGGAGATGTATTAAGAGTTCGTGAGATTCTCTTAAATATCCTTGGAAATGCAGTCAAGTTTACGAATAAAGGAAGTATATCTTTATCGGTAAACTGGGACTATGACCAGGAAAATCCTACACTGTTCTTTGATATCGCAGATACCGGTATAGGAATTAAAGAAGAGAATTTAGCATCTATTTTTGATGAGTTCTCACAGGTAGATGCGAAGCGAAACAGAAATATTCAGGGTACCGGACTTGGACTGACAATCAGCAGAGAACTCGCGAGAATGATGGGTGGAGATCTTACGGTTGAAAGTGTTTATGGAGTCGGAAGTACATTCCATATCACCATTAAGCAGACGCTTGATAATTATTCAGGTATCGGTAACGATATCGCGACTGCGTTCAAAAATCAGACTTATCAGAGTATTGTCCAAAAGGGTGAAACACAGATTGTTGAAAGACAGGATGTTAAAGCCCTGATTGTTGACGATACTGCCATTAACCTTAAGGTTGCAAGTTACATGCTGGAAAAGTATGGTATGGCAGTTGATACAGCCTTAAGTGGTAAGGAAGCAATAGATAAGGTAAAAGAAAATGACTATGATGTCATATTTATGGATCATATGATGCCTGAAATGGACGGAGTTGAGGCAACAAAGCATATAAGAAGTCTTGGTGATAAGTACAAAGATATGATAATAATCGCTCTGACTGCCAACGCAACAAATGAAGCCAAAGACATGTTCATGGCAGAAGGTTTCCAGGACTTTGTTGCGAAACCAATCGATAATAAGATGTTGAATCAGGTTATTAACAGATGGTTTCCGACATAAAAATTACTGGTTCTTCTGTATCTTGTTTTCAGGCAGGTATTTGAGAAGCATAGCTTCTAAAAGATCAGATTTAACGGGCTTTGAAAGGTAATCTGAGAAGCCCGTTTCTATATATTCTTCTTTTGCTCCCATAATAGCATTGGCTGTAAGCATGATGACCGGCGTGTCCTGGTTTGAATGGCTTTCATCCGACTTCATAATCTGAAGAGTTTCAATACCATCCATTTCAGGCATCATATGGTCAAGGAGAATAATATCATATTCAGTATCAGCAATTTTTTCTAAACATTCTTTGCCGGACAGGGCAGTATCAATCTGTATTTTTGTCTGCTTAAGTAATCCCTGAATTACTTTAATATTCATCTCTACGTCATCCACGATTAGTATATTGGCCGCAGGTGCCAGGAAGGATGCTTCATACCTGTACTTTCTGCTATTTGTGGAATCGCTTTTAAAAATACCGATTTTTTCATCTTTGATAATTGTTTGTGGAATAGATATAGTGAATGCAGAGCCTTTTCCATAGGTACTCTCCACATTTATTGTTCCCCCCATAAGATCAACAAAAGACTTGGTTATACTTAAGCCAAGGCCGGTTCCTTCTTTTTTACGGTTGCTTGCAAGGTCGATACGCTTAAAGGATTCGAACAGAGAGGCCAGGTCTTCTTCCTTAATTCCGATTCCGGTATCTTTAGCAGTGAGGATGAGATTGATGTTGTTATCAGACAGTTTCTCATAGTCAACTATAAGTGTAACCAGACCTTCATCAGTATATTTAATAGCATTATTTAAGATGTTGATGAGAATCTGACGGATTCTGACTTCATCGCCATATAAGTAGTTAGGAATATCAGGATTATTCCTAATCAGGAATTTAAGTCCTCTGTCTTTACACCTTATGCCAATCATATTGTTAACTTCCCTGATGAGTGAAGACAACTCATATTCTGCAGGAGCAAGCTCCATTTTTCCGGCTTCTATCTTTGAAAAATCAAGAATATCATTAATGAGTGAAAGGAGAGTGTTTCCGGCTTCTGCGACATCAGATGAGTAGCGTTGAATATTTTCTTCGGTACTTTCTCTCTGTATCAGTTCATTTAAGCCAAGAACGGCATTGATGGGAGTTCTGATTTCATGAGACATATTTGCAAGGAAATCAGATTTTGCACGGTCTGCAGACTCAGCACGAACAACAGCTTTCTCGAGGTCTGCCTGTGACTGTTCGAGTTTTTCCAATGCTTCTGACTTTTCCTTCATAAGATCTTCTTTTATCTTTTCATTGTTAATGTCATGAATAATTCCAAGAAAGGCCGACCCCTGATCATTAGGAAGCTTTTTTAATTCTCCTGTGCCAAGGTACCAACGATACTCACCATTTTTCGACCTTAATCTATAGACCTCATTATATTTTTCCTGACCTGCAAGTCCCTTCATGAAAGAAGCAAGAACTCGATCGTGATCTTCCGGATGAAGTGAATCATTCCAGAGAGTAGTTCTTGTCATATCATCTTCAAATTCATTAGGCTCATATCCGAGGAGCCAGAAGAATTCATCGCTCCAGAAATTATCTGTTACTTCACCTTCGGAATTTACAGAAAGACTCCATGAAGCAGATTTGGTCATTGCATGAATGGCTTTATTACGTTCAATTTCTATATCCTTTGTTTTTTCGAGCAGACGTTCCTTTTCTTCAAGAGTTTCAAGAGCTTTTTGAAGTTTTATATAATCAGGGGTTTCCAACCCAACGAAAGCCGTAAAGGATGCGATACTCAGCATGAAATAGTCGATTATCTTATTATCAAGAAAAAGAGCCTGAATCAGCGGGCCGGATATTCCAAGAGACACAAACCAGACAACAGATAAGAATTTTTGGCGGCTGAATTCTTTTCTGTAGATAAAAACTCGTATTAGTGCGTGAAGCATAAAGTAAAGAGGAAGAATAAATATCAGGTAGTACAAAGTACCTTTTTGGTAGTTTTTATTGTCGTCAAAATAAAAGATAAGGTGTGTGAAGGGCGATGAAGCACAAATGATGGAATAGATTATTATTATTCCATCGTTGATTTTGTCGAAAACATCCTTTTGCTTTTCATTTTCAAAAAGCGCAAGAATATATTTGGGGAAGAAAGATATACAGAGAACCTCTAACTCAAAAAATATTGTATTCAAGACATAGTTGACCCAGACAGGAACAGATTCTGAATAGGATATAGTGTATGCGGTTATGATGTCGAATATATCTGCAACAAACAGGAAAATAATAAGTCGCTTCAGATAATATACGGACCTTGATACACTATTTTTATATTGAGATTTAAGGTATGCAAACAGAACCGCCAGAACAATAAGTCCAGCTACTAAAAAATCTATTTCGTATTTCATATTAATCAGATACTCCACAATAAAGCAATTGAATATAAGCAGATATAATCATTGATTGAAAATGCTTAAATAAAGATTATTTATTATATCATTTTCTTTGACTTCAAGATATCCTTTTCGGTACTGTTTCTGAAGTTGGAAGGTGTTACACCATATTTTTCTCTGAAACATTTGGTAAAATGACTTTGAGAAGAATAGTAGAGCATGGATGATATATCAATTAAGTTGATGGAAGTGTTTTGCAGCAGTCGTTTAGCTTCTGCAAGTCGTTTGTCATTGATGTACTCTGAGGGAGTAGTGTTCATGTATTCTCTGAAATGTCGGTAAATGGTTTTGCGTGAACTGCCGGATATCTCCTCCAACTTTGTCATATCGATTTGGGAATAAATATGAGCGTCTATATATTCTGTGCATAATTTAAGCAGTCTTGTCTTTTTATGTGGTTCCTGGGTTTCGTGCACTTTTTCACAGAGAGTCTTTGCATATTCAGGCAGTATATGCCAGAAATCTTCAAGTTCCGCTACTTCATAGATATCACTTATATATGTGTCCAGCATATCTTTAACCGTTTTCGATGATAATCCGCCTCTGATTGCATAATGACTGCTTATGGCACCATATATAACCATGGCAAGTCTTAGATAACTTACATCATTTTCCTGAAAATAATATAATGAGGAGGTTCTTCGACTTGATTGAAACTTGGTCAGCTGATCTATGTCACCATTTTTAATATACTGGAAAGCTTCGGAATTCAGATCGAGTCTTCCGGCTGATATGGTAGACCTTTTATATGATTTATTAGTTAATAGCATTCCCTTTCCGGTTAACCCGGGAGAAAGGAGTACATCTGTTTTGGATATCTGCTTCTGACAAAGATAGTTGGTCATAAGTACAGCAACCTGAATCATATAATTGGCATCTGCTCTTGGAGCTCCGTCAATAACCTTCAGATGTTCATTTATAACGAAAGAAGGATATAAGGTACTCATGTTGGAAATATAATCCGTAAGATAAATTGTATGTGAAGCTACAGGCCCTAACTGAACGATGATGTCTTCTGTCAGCCTGAGAGTAACATAGTAGACAGAGTTGAATACATGTCTTAAATACGGAATCTGCATAGGTACCTTATTTTCTTTTAGAATATTTCGAATGTTATTTGAATGAATCACATTATATTCCCTTAAGGGGACTGTTGCGGGATGTTCCATCTTATAGTTATCTGAGGTAGTTATTGTTGATACCGGAATACCGGTTATATAGTACAAGTTAGTAAGTTTTCTCGTTACTGTTTGTATTTCAAAGATACTGTTATCAGACATTTTCTATTCCTTTCAATATTAATTTGTTATCTTTTTTTGTACTTATGTTTTCTATAACAAACTGATACCAGCGTTATTCTGATTTTATATGACGCCGCGAGATTATTATAACAGAAATGAGACAAAGATGATAGAAAAATAACGTTTGTTGTAGTAATTTATGATTTATCTAACAAATAGAAAGTTATAAGAAGGTTTTATGAAAGTAGAAAATCTTATTAATGAACAAGTAAAGCATTTCGCATTCGGAGAAGGGACAGTATCCGGTGCAGAAGGTAATATATTGACAGTCAGGTTCGAGAATGGAAAAGAGTCGAAATTCTCATATCCTTCCTGCTTTTACAAATTTGTTGAAATCGTAGATGACGGCTTAAAAGGAAAAATAGAAAAAGATGTTGAGAAATGGCTTGTTGACAGCGGAACCCTAAAACAGGAGCAGCTGAACAAAAAAACGATGGAAACACAGGAAGAAATCAAGAAGCGAGAAATCGAAAGACAGAAGGTTCGTATTGAAAAGGCGAAGGCTGAAGCTCAAAGAAGCAGATTTTTTGCAGGGCTTGATAATCCAAATGCCGCAACAGAGGATGAATAGAGTATAGATGATTAAGGTGTCGGGTATCCCGGCACCTTTTTTAGTTTGCGCGCCATGGGCGCGCTCTAACGGGTGCAAGTCCCGAACACGCC